>CAYGSO010000001.1:0-35150 GCA_964352445.1 uncultured Pseudohongiella sp.
AATCAGGGACAACTCTGGAAAGCACCAGGATAATCTGCGAGGCTGTGCACAGCCTGCCCAAGCTTCGATTGCGAGGCCTTATGGCGATTCCCGCCGCACACACAGCAGTAACCGAGCAACGGGCCAGCTTTAGGGCCCTTGCCAGCGAGTTCGGGCGCCTACAGACAGACTTTCCCACTATGGATACCCTGTCTATGGGCATGAGCGGCGACTTTGCAGCCGCAATTGCTGAAGGGTCTACCATGATTCGCATCGGCACGGGCTTGTTTGGTCAGCGCCCAAGTTAGACATGGGCCGATTTTCCCGCGCAGGTGTTTGAATCCCTTGAAAATAAGTTAGAATGTTAGCCTTACAAGGAAAGCGCTCAAGCAAAGGAACCCCAGTTGGCAAAAACACAGCAAAGCACTGAGAATATTGGCTTTATCGGCGCCGGGAATATGGCCAATAGCCTAATTCGTGGGATGCTTGCAAAGGGGTTTTCACCTCAGCAGCTTTTCGCCTGTGACCTAGACTCAAGCAAACTGGACACGCTCAAACTCGAGTGTGAGATCGAGATAGGCTCAAGCGCTGATCTGGTGACCCAATGTGATGTCATTGTGTTGGCGGTCAAACCCCAAGTCATGGAAAAAGTCTGCAATCAGTTACAATTGTCATTTGGCGATCACCCGCCCTTGGTAATTTCAATTGCCGCCGGCATAACCTGCAGCCACCTATCAGCATGGCTTGGTCCAAACATACCGATAGTACGTTGTATGCCAAACACCCCTTCCTTAGTCGGGCAAGGCGCATCGGGTTTATTCGCTTTGCCCAATGTCACCGAGGACCAACGCAGACTGTGCCAAACCTTAATGTCGTCTGTGGGAAAGAGTGTTTGGGTAAAGCAAGAGACCGATATCGATTCGGTAACGGCATTATCTGGCAGTGGCCCTGCCTATTTCTTCCTATTCATGGAGGCGATGCAGGAGTCTGCCATCGCCATGGGCCTAACGCCCGAAGTGGCTCGAGTGTTGACCTATCAAACGGCCTTAGGCGCCGCTGAGCTGGCTTTGTCCAGCACAGACTCCACCGCTGAGTTACGCAGCAAAGTAACATCACCCGGTGGCACCACGGAAAAAGCCATTGCAAGTTTTGAGGCCGGTGGCCTTCGCCAATTAGTCGATGCAGCTCTGCGCGCCGCACAACAGCGCTCAGTCAGTTTAGCCGCCGAATTGGCCAACGACGCAACGTAGCTGCTACATCATTAAGCACAAAATAGAGATTTAAGTATGAACGCATTAGGAAGCTCTCTCGGAACAATAGTCAGCGCATTAGCAGGCATCTATCTTTTAGCCGTGCTGCTGCGCTTTCTGTTGCAAATAGCTAAAGCCGATTTTTACAACCCTGTGTCCCAAGCGGTGATAAAAATTACTGACCCCGCGGTTAAAATTTTAAGGCATGTTATTCCCGGTTACCGCGGTATTGATTTTTCAACACTTGTGCTCGCGTTTATAGTCGAGGCGCTGTCTATCTGCGGCCTGATTCTAATTTATGGCGGCAGCATACCAGCTCTTGCCAATATAGTGACGTGGGCATTTGTTGGGGTTGTAATGTTTATTATTAACATTTATTACTATGCCATCATTGCCTCCATAATCATGTCTTTCGTCATGATGTTCTCTGGCAACATGAGCCCTCATCCACTGCTACAGCTAGTGTGGCAATTGACTGAGCCGGTGATGGGGCCTATTCGAAAAGTAATTCCCCCTCTGGGTGGGCTGGACTTTTCGCCAATCTTTATTTTTATTGCGATTCAAATCGTGCAGAGCTTTTTGATTACCGCGTTTGGTCTCACCGGCCAGCATGCTCTTGTCATAATCGGCGTGTGAAATTGGCAGAACCCACGTGAGACCACAGACCTACTTCAACAACCCCGCAGCTCTCTGGCAGGGGGCTCCACTGGGCTTACACTTGTTGCAAAACCCAAACCGATCTAGGAAATTTAGCCATGCCAGCTGAGATACCCAGCGATTCCGTCGGCATTGTGCAGCCGGTAAAATTCCACTTTGACGATGTTCTGGAATTGCGTAGTGGAAAAACTCTAAACGGTTTCGATCTGATGGTTGAAACCTACGGCACCCTGAATGCCAATGCATCCAATGCAGTGTTAATCTGCCATGCCTTGAGCGGCGACCATCATGCGGCGGGCTATCATTCCGCAGAAGATTCCAAACCTGGCTGGTGGGATACAAGTATTGGGCCAGGCAAAGCAATTGACACGAATAAATTCTATGTTGTTTGCCTCAATAATCTAGGCGGCTGCGCCGGCAGCACAGGGCCAATTTCTATCGACCCAAGCACGGGAACTTACTTTGGGCCGAACTTTCCTGTGGTAACTGTAAGAGACTGGGTCAAGAGTCAGATGCTACTGGCTAACAAGCTGGGCATCCAAAAATGGGCGGCGGTAATAGGCGGCAGCTTGGGCGGCATGCAGGTGATGCGCTGGGCAATAAGCTACCCGGAAAGAATCGGCCATGCCATCGTGATTGCCTCTGCGCCTAAACTCTCGGCACAAAACATCGCCTTTAACGAGGTCGCTCGGCATTCTATAACGAGCGATCCCTATTTTTGTGATGGCAATTATTTAGAGCAAGGCACTTACCCCAAACAAGGCTTAATGCTAGCTCGAATGATTGGCCATATCACTTACTTGTCTGATAGCTCCATGCGCTCAAAATTTGGCAAGGCCAAAATAGATCTTGAATCAGAGGACAGCAACTTCGGCCGCGACCTGAGAACCGGCACCTTGAGTTTTGGCTTTAATGCCGACTTTCAGGTTGAAAGCTATCTGCACTACCAAGGCGAGCGTTTCTCGAAGAATTTTGACGCCAACACCTACTTACTTATGACGAAGGCGCTAGACTATTTCGATCCTACCGTAGATTTTGAAGGCAGTTTAAGCAAGGCCTTTGCACAGACCCAGTGTAAATTTCTGGTAATGTCCTTCAGCACCGACTGGCGCTTCCCACCGGAGCGCTCCAGAGAAATAGTCAACGCTCTATTGAAGGCGCAAAAAGACGTCACTTATTTAGAGATAGAAGCCGAGGAAGGGCATGATGCATTCCTATTGCCCATACCACGGTATTTAAACGGCTTATCGGCCTATCTCGACGTGGTAGCAAAGGAGCTGGAAAGCGATGCGGCCTGATTTAGAAATTATCCAAAATTGGATCCAACCATCGAGTCGAGTACTGGACTTGGGTTGCGGCGATGGCACATTGCTAAGCTATCTGGCGGCCGAGAAAAATGTGAAAGGCATTGGCATTGAGATCGATTCAAGCAAAATAGAGGCCTGTATTCGCCGCGGTGTTAATGTAATCGAACAAAATATTGATTTCGGGTTGGTGAATTTTCAAACTGGCTCCTTCGATACTGTGCTGCTGGCACAAACACTTCAAGCCTCCAGCAAGCCTGACCTGCTCATCGATGAGATGCTGCGAGTTGGGAAAAACGGCATTGTCACCTTTCCCAACTTTGGCAATTGGAAAAGTCGGCTTAACTTAGTCAACAAGGGGAGAATGCCTGTCTCCAAATACATTCCCCATCAGTGGTACAACACGCCCAATATTCATCTATGCACGGTGAAAGATTTTGATGCCCTATGCCTTGAGAAAGATATTAAGGTGCTGGCTAAAACCGTGGTGGATTCTCAGCATCAGGGCAGCTGGGCTATGAAAGCGTGGCCCAACTTTTTGGGCGAAGTCGCGATTTATCATCTCACCAAAACTAGCGTAGAAGCCTGATGAGCAAAATAGTTCTAGCAAGCAGCAACCCCGGCAAACTGCGAGAGTTTCAAGATATTTTTCAGTCCACTGGAATTCAGCTAGTGCCGCAATCAGAATTGGGCGTATCTGATGCTGATGAAACCGGACTGAGTTTTGTCGAAAACGCCATTATAAAGGCGCGCCATGCTAGCGCGATCACAGGCATGGCGAGCCTGTCTGATGATTCAGGTATCGAGGTTGACGCACTGCAAGGCGCGCCCGGAATTTATTCGGCTCGCTATGCCGGCGCTACTGGGACCGGCGCGGATTCCGCCAACAATGAAAAATTGTTAGCAGCTTTGCAAGATATTCCCGATGCCCAGCGTACTGCTCGATTTCAATGTGTTATCGTTTATATGCAGCATGCCCAAGACCCTACTCCGCTGATTTGCCAAGGCACTTGGGAGGGACGCATTTTACACAGTGCCAACGGAGTTAATGGTTTTGGCTATGACCCGCTGTTTTACGTACCCAGCCACGACTGTGCTTCCGCGCAATTAGACAAGGCAATTAAAAATTCCTTAAGCCATCGTGGCCAAGCCTTGAGACAATTAATCCGATGTTGGCACAACCGCCCCTAGGGCTTTATATCCACATCCCTTGGTGTGTTCGCAAATGTCCCTACTGCGATTTCAATTCACACGAGGCCAAAACCACTATTCCCCAAGATAGCTATGTCAGCAAATTACTCGCTGATTTCGATCACGACTATAAATTCGTCCAAGGTCGAACCATTAAGTCTATTTTCATTGGTGGCGGCACTCCTAGCTTGTTCTCAGCCCAAGCTTTTTCGAGAATCCTAGATCATCTGCATAAGACGGCGGCGTTAGCGCCCGGTTTAGAAATCACCCTGGAGGCCAACCCCGGCACTGCGGAGGCGAATAAATTTCGCGGCTTCTTTGATGCTGGTATTAACCGATTGTCCATTGGGGTTCAGAGTTTTAGTGAATCCAATCTCAAAGTATTGGGCCGCATCCATGACGGCGATCAAGCAAAGACGGCAATCGATATTGCCGTGGCGGCTGGGTTCTCTAATTTTAATTTGGACCTAATGCATGGCTTGCCCGATCAGACTGAATCGGATGCGCTTGCAGATTTAGAGACGGCTGTTGGTTTTCAGCCAAACCATCTTTCTTGGTATCAGTTAACTATAGAGCCAAATACCGCGTTTTATAGCAAACCGCCTAGGCTGCCTAGTGACGATGTGCTTGCCAATATTCAACTAGCCGGGGAAGCGCTGTTATCATCGAATGGCTATGAGCACTATGAGGTCTCAGCGTTTAGCAAGCCCGAGTTTCCCTCTACCCACAACTTAAACTATTGGCGCTTTGGCGACTATATCGGCATCGGCGCAGGGGCCCACGGCAAGCTCACTCTTGCCGACGGGTCAATTGTGAGGCTGCGAAAACATAAACAGCCTAACCACTATTTAGCCAACGAATTAAGTCTAATTGCACACAAGGCAGAGGTCCCTATTAGCGAGCGAAGCTTGGAGTTCTTAATGAACGCACTGCGCTTAAAACAGGGGTTCTCTATCGCTGATTTTGAGCAATCTACCGGGGTGCCTTTCGAGACTATTCGAAAACCTATAGACTCTCTGATTGAAGCAAATTTATTATCGGTTCAGCAGTCAACAGTAAAAACCACTGACGCTGGCTGGCGTTTTCTAAATACAGTTCTAGAGACATTCTTATGACTGATGACGTTATTGAGCTTTCATCAAGGCACTGCGAAACACTACGCTACGGTGCGGCGGTAGTGACCGAAGCAGAATCTGCTGCTTTTTCTAGATCAGTCCCCGGATGGCACAGGGGTTTTCATGAGGGCGTAGAAAAAATTAAACGAGAATTCCATTTTGTTGGCTTTAGCGATGCGTTCGCATTCACCCATAAGCTCGCAATGCTGGCCGATAGAGAAGACCATCACCCCTGTATAATCACCGAGTGGGGTAAAGTCACGGTCTATTGGTGGTCCCATAAAATAAACGGACTTCACGTCAACGACTATATAATGGCCGCCAAAACTGATCTTGTCGCTAAGCTTAGCGCAAAGTCTTAAACTCGATTTTTTAGAATCCAAGGGTGCCTAGTCATGTCTACAATAGACAACAAAACCTTGCGCGAGCAGCTGGATAAAGTCGTCAATTTAAGCAGTATCAGCTCGGCAAACCCCGCCATAGATACAAGCAATAAAGCCATTATCGATTATCTAGCCTGTCAGTTTGAAGCACTTGGATTCGACTGCGAGATTATTCCCACTGACTCCACCGGCGACAAGTTTGATTTACTGGCGACAATTGGGTCTGGCCCAGGAGGGCTGGTACTAGCCGGTCACACTGACACGGTGCCATTGAATGAAGAGCTGTGGACGGTTGATCCATTTCATGCGACCGAAAAACAAGGCAAGATCTACGGCCTTGGAATTACCGATATGAAAGGGTTCTTCCCGTTAATACTGGCGGCGGTAAAACCACTGCTAAACGCAAAGTTTAAAGAGCCCCTGATAATTCTTGCCACTTCTGATGAAGAAACCTCGATGCAGGGCGCTCGAACTTTAGCTGAACTAGGCAGGCCCAAGGCGCGCTCGGCAGTCATTGGCGAACCCACTGGGCTGCAGCCGGTGCGCGCTCACAAGGGCATCATGATGGAGTCTATTCGTCTGTTGGGGCAGTCTGGGCATTCTTCTGACCCAGCCTTAGGCCGCAATGCTCTAGATGCCATGCACGCAGTTATTGCCGATTTAATGCTGTATCGGCAAGAGCTAAAAGCCAAATACTCCAATCCACTGTTTGATATCCCCCACCCCACACTGAACCTAGGCTGCATTCATGGTGGCGATAATCCGAATCGAATTTGCGGTAGCTGTGAGCTGGAGTTCGACGTGCGGTTAATGCCTGGAATGCATATCGAGACTATCCGGCAAGAGATTAAGCAGCGGGTGCTGGCTGTTGCGAAGCCGCTGAATATCGGCGTCGAAATGCTGCCGCTGTTTAGTGGAGTACCGGCTTTCTTTGCCGAAGAGAATAGCCAGCTCATAAAGTTAGCTGAAGAGCTGTCTGGCAATCAGGCTATAAGCGTGGCTTTTGGCACAGAAGGCCCATTCCTTCAACAGCTGGGGATGGATACAATTATTATGGGCCCCGGTAATATTGACCAGGCCCACCAGCCTGATGAATATATGTCACTAGATATGATCAATCCGTGCTTAAATTTACTAACAAAACTTATAACAACACACTGCCTGCACTAGCCCTATGACTGACTACAAAGACACTATTGATTGGTTTCGAGCCTCGACCACCTACATCAACGCCCACCGCGGCAAAACCTTCGTGGTTTTGTTGAGCGGTGAAGCGGTAGAGGATCCTAATTTTTCAAACCTAATTTGTGATATGACATTACTACACAGCTTGGGTGTGAAGCTGGTATTGGTGCACGGCGCTAGGCCACAAATTACCGCCGCGCTCAGCGCCAAGTCACTGCCCAGCGAGTTTCACAATCAGGTTCGCATCACTCAAGCTGACGCGATCACCGAGATATCTGCCGCCGTGGGTGTTGTCAGCACAAAGATCGAAGCCTTGTTTTCCGTGGGGCTTAACAACTCTCCTATGGCAGGATCAAACATTAGAGTCTGCCGTGGCAACTTTGTGACTGCCAAACCCTTTGGTATTCATGAAGGCGTTGACTATCACTTCACCGGTAAAGTGAGGAAAATTCACGGCACCCAGATCAACCAGCAGTTAGCCAACGACAATATTGTAATGCTGTCCAATTTGGGCTACTCGTTAACCGGTGAAGTGTTTAACTTAACCGCGGAAGAGATCGCAACTGGGGTCGCCATCAGCCTCAATGCCGACAAATTAATACTGCTTACTCCAACCGACGGCATACACGATGCTCAGGGAAAGTTGATCCCCTCGTTATCGGAAAAAGACGCCCTAGAACAGCTAGACAGATTATCCCAAGACCCATCAGCCGATGCTGCGGCCATGAAAAAAGCCCTGCAAGCGGCCCTGCAAGCCTATCAAAGCGGTGTCCATAGAAGCCATCTCATCAGCTACAAAGCCAATGGCGCGATGCTGCAGGAATTGTTTACCCGAGACGGCAGCGGCAGCCTTATCAGTGATGACAACTTCGACCTACTGCGTCAGGCGACCATCAATGATGTGGCTGGGATACTCGCGCTGATCACGCCGTTGGAACAAAACGGCACCTTAGTCACTCGCTCTCGGGAATTGCTAGAGAACGAGATAAACAACTTTCAGGTTGTGGAACTAGAAGGCAGCATTATTGCCTGCGCCGCGTTTTATCCGCTGGATCAAGACAGCGGCGAGCTTGCCTGCATCGTTATTGATGAGCACTATAGAAACAAAGGCTATGGAGATCGACTACTCAATAAATTACAGGCCAATGCCGCGCAAAATGGTTTTAAGCAGGTGTTCGTGCTCACCACCGTGACTGATCATTGGTTTATTGAAAAAGGCTTTCGCTTGGACACTATCGATGCATTGCCTAAAGGGAAAAAACTGCTTTATAACTATCAGAGAAATTCTAAAGTGCTAAGCAAACGCCTCTAGCGATGACTTTAAAGGCGTCTTTGCAACACCCTTATACTAAAATCGAATTCATTGGCTTCCGACTTAGAGAAATCCTCGCGGGACTCTTCAATCCAATCACTTTCATCAAACTCCACTAAACTAGTGTCGCCATGGACGTTGGCATGCACCGACGTCAAGTGAAAGCGCTGGGCAAATGGCAGCGCGGCTTTGTACAGCGCTGCACCGCCGATAACGAAGGCCTCATCCAAACCAGCTTCCGCGGAGGCGTTTTCAGCAACCCTTATTGCCTCGTCCAAGGATGAAACTACCGTGGCTCCTTCGGCGCAGAAATCCGCGTTTGAGGTTAGAACAATGTTGGTTCTGCCTGGCAATGGCCTGCCAATAGATTCCCAAGTCTTGCGGCCCATAATTATACAGCGGCCCATAGTGACCCGCTTAAAATACTTAAGATCATCACTCAGGCGCCAAGGCAAACTGTTTTTGTCGCCAATGACGCGATTGCTTGCCATGGCGCAGATAAGAGCTAGCTTCATAAAGTCGTCTACTTCTATACGGAGAAAGGATAGTTTATGGGGTCGTGATGCTGATATCCCTCAACTGCAAAGTCATCCATGGTTACCCATGTTTCAAGGTCTTTTAGAGTCTTGATCTCAGGGTTAATCTGCAGCGTGGGAGGTGCAAAAGGGACTCGTTTAAGCTGCACATCTCGCATCAGCTCAAGCTGATCTTCGTAGATATGGGCATTGACAATTTTGTGGTAGGCCAAGCCAGGCTTTTTACCAATAATTTGCGCCATTAAAGCCAGCAATGTGAACACCTGTATCTGATTAAAGTTCAGGCCCAAAGGCACATCGCAAGAGCGCTGATAGCTGGTCAAATAGAGCGCGTCGCCCAGTAGGGAAAAATTATGTGTATGCATACAGGGCCGCAAACAGCCAAGTTCGAATTCGCCAGGATTGTAAAATGTCAGTATCTCACCGCGGTCGTCTAGGCCTTGGTTTAAGTCAGTGACAATTTTTTCCAGCTGATCCAACACCGAGCCATCGGGCCGTTGCCAGCGCCTGCCCTGCACCCCATAAACTCGGCCCATATCATCATCGCCCTTACGCACTGGATTATTCAGCCACGCCGAATTTTGATTGGCGTTAGCGTCCCAAGATTTAGTCCCCAGAGCGCGAAAATCGGCGGCGTTGTCGTAGCCTCGCAGATAGCCTAATAGCTCGGCAATAGCGGCCTTCCAATAACTCTTGCGGGTGGTGATAATCGGAAATTGATTGTTGCCAACATCATAGACAAGGTCGGCATTGATAACGGTTAAACAGCGTTTGCCGGTGCGTTCATTTTCAATCCAAACGCCTTCATCAATGATGCGCTGACATAGCTCCAAATATTGCTGCATTACTATTTCGCTCAGTTAAATTTTACTGGGTTTTAATGGCTGCTGATTGTACTTATAGGCATAGAGAATAAAGCCAACCCCTAGCACTATCATCGGTAGTGATAATAGTTGGCCCATGGTTAACCAATCGAAGGCGATGAAACCAATATGATCATCGGGCTGGCGGGCAAACTCCACCAAAAACCGTTGGCTGCCGTAGATCACAGCGAACAAACCCGAAACTGCTAAACGGGGTCTCGGCTTCGCTGAGTACCACCACAAAATCGAAAATAGCACCACGCCCTCTAAGGCAAATTGATAAAGCTGCGACGGATGCCTCGCCAACTGATCAACATGGGGGAATACCATACCCCAAGGCAGATCGGTGGGCCTACCCCAGAGTTCTCCGCCAATAAAATTTCCGATACGACCGGCGCCCAGGCCGAAAGGGATTACCGGTGCGGCAAAGTCCATGACTTCCCAAAACTCTTTCTTCAAGCTGCGCGAGTAAAGGTAGGTTGCGATGATTACCCCTAGGAAGCCGCCGTGGAAAGACATGCCTCCTTCCCAGACTCGCAGCAGCCAAATAGGATCGCTGAGAAAGCGGTCGAAGTTGTAAAACAGCACCGAGCCCATGCGGCCGCCAATCACGGCTCCCAGCGCACCGTAGAAAATAAGATCAGAAATCTGCTCAGAGCTCCACTGCTGGGGGACTTGCTTGGCGCGATATGAGGCAAGAGCCCAAGCACCCCCAAAAGCCACCACGTACATCAGCCCATACCAGTGAATACTTATTGGCCCAATGGCGATGGCGACCGGGTCGAATTCGGGAAATGTGAGCATGCTTGAGTGGTCCTATTTCAGTGTCGCTAGAGTATATCAGGTGTGAGTCTCTTGAGCCGAATTAGGTACGGGCCTTGCCTTTTTTGGCGCTCTCTTGGTGTGTGAATTAGTGCTAACATCCGGCCCATGTGTCTAATATTATTTGCCCATAAAGCCCTGCCCGAAATACAGCTGGTGGTTGCCGCTAATCGCGACGAGCTGTTTACGCGGCCTACCCAGCAAGCAGATTTCTGGACCGACTCAGAGTCTGGCATTCTTGCTGGCCGAGATCTACAGTGCGGTGGCACTTGGCTTGGGGTCACCCGAACCGGGCGCTTTGCGGCCGTAACGAATATAAGAGATCCGCTGCAAATTGAAGCGAAGCCGCGATCGAGGGGAGAGCTCACCCAAAATTTTCTAAGCGGCTCGCTCAGCGCAAGCGCCTACTGTGATTTAGTGAAACCTGATTTTGAACTCTATGCGGGGTTTAATTTGTTGGTCGGCGATGGCGAATCTCTGTGGTATATGAATAACTTTAAAGACCTGTGTGAGGAGCTGCCAGCAGGTGTTTACGGACTATCCAACGGCATCTTAAACAGCCCATGGCCAAAAATACTGAACGGCAAATCGCGGTTGGTTCAGCTGTTGGCGGATCCCACAAATCTGACCACAGACAGACTCATCCAGATGATGCAGGATACGACGCAAGCGCCCGACGAATTGCTGCCCAACACGGGAGTCCCGTTAGAGCTAGAGCGGACTCTATCTCCAGCGTTCATATCAAACCCTGCGCGCCACTATGGAACCCTTTGTTCTACTGCGGCCATTTTGACGGCAACCGGCACAAGCTATTTTAGTGAACAAAACTATGCTGAGTCGGCCGTGGGCACCCAGCGCCATTTTTATCAATTTTAGGTGGCGCTTACTGCACAGCCACAAGTCTGAGGAACCCGCTTTGTATATACCCAAACACTTCGCCGTATCAGACACTGATAAAATTGCGGAATTTTTAACTCAAAACAATTTTGGCGAGTTGATTTCTGTAATCGATGGCAAGCCATTTTCGACCCACCTGCCGTTCTTGTTTGATGCCAGCAGCCAAACACTGCGTATGCATATGGCGAAGGCGAATCCCCAATGGAAACACTTAAACCCAGGCCAAGTGTTAGTGGTAGTCAATGGCCCCCATGGATACATTAGCCCCGCTTGGTACCACTCTCCCGGCGTCCCTACTTGGAACTATCAGGCAGTGCATATTTACGGAATCGCAGAACCAATCACGGATCAGGAGCAACTAAAAAACATCGTTGATGGTTTAACCATTGACGCAGAAAAAACCCATGCTCATCCTTGGCAACCCGACTACGCGGCTACAATGCTTCAGGGCATCGTTGGCATTGAGCTTTCGATCTCAGACATCCAATGCAAATTTAAGCTAAGCCAGAACAGAAGCGGGCAAGATCAGCAATCGGTCGCTAAGGCATTGTCCGATGCTGGCAATATAGCCCTTGCCGCGGCAATGAGAAATGAAAACCAGCCAACTAGTTAGTGCGCGACGAGCGCAGCAGCCTATCGACACCCGCATTGTAAAGAGTGAGATCTACCGCACTGCGGATAGTTTGAGCATCATCCATCTGCATGACCTGTTCTAAAAGATCCTGAGCAATATCTAGCGTGATGCTTCGAATAACCGACTTAACCTTTAGCAACGATGAGGCGTTCATAGACAGCACATCGTAGCCCATAGCGACTAGCAAAACCGCTGCGCCTGGATCCCCAGCCATTTCGCCACAAATGCTCACCGGCTTACCTTCTTCTTGGGCTAGCTTAACCACCGATGACAACGCCGCAAGCACTGCGGGGTGGAAGGCTGAATAGAGATTGGCCACCCGCGGGTTGTTTCTATCAACCGCCAACAGGTATTGGGTTAAATCATTGCTGCCCACCGAAATAAAATCCACTAATTTGGCCAGTGCCCGGGTCTGGTAAACCGCGGCCGGCAATTCGATCATTACCCCGACAGGAGGGAATTTAACATCGTGGCCTTCCTGCAGTAGTTCCCGATAGGCTTTTTTAATCAGCCTTAGCGCTGAATTTACTTCATTCACATTGCTAATCATTGGCAACATAATTTGCAGATTTTCCAAGCCAATACTCGCACGCAGCATGGCTCTTACCTGAGCCATAAATATTTCGGGGTGATCTAAGGTAACGCGAATACCTCGCCAGCCTAAAAACGGGTTGGCTTCTTCAATGGGAAAGTACGGCAGTGATTTGTCTCCGCCGACGTCGAGAGTTCGCATGGTTACAATGCTCGGCGCAAAGGCCTGAAGCTGCTCTCGATAAATCACCGTTTGTTCTTGCTCACTGGGAAAACGCTCTGCCAGCAAAAATGGAACTTCTGTTCTAAATAGGCCGATACCTTCAGCGCCTTGGTCTAGAGACTGCATAACATCAGTCATCAGGCCGGTGTTTACCCAAAGGCTAATGCGGTGCTTATCTGCCGTTTCGCAGGGCAAATCCTTTAGGCCCTGCAAGCCTTCGATCAGTTGGTTCTGTTCTTCTATGGTATTTTGAAATCGCTCGCGCATTTGATCGGACGGGTTCGTGATAACTTCGCCTTTATAGCCATCAACGATTACCTCCAATCCTTCCAATTTTTCATAGGGCAGATCCACCGCACCCATCACCGTAGGTATGCCCATTGTTCGCGCTAAAATTGCAACGTGGGAGTTACCAGAGCCTTTGACCGAGACTAAGCCGCGCAGCTTTTCCTTTGGCACTTCGACTAACATGCCGGGGGTAAGTTCTTCACTCACAAGGATCGTGTTGTCAGAATACTCAGTTACGACGGTTTCCCGCTGCTGGAGATAAAAAAGAACTCTGCTGCACAGATCCTTAATGTCCAGCGCCCGCTCACTGAGATAAGAGTCGTTCATTTTTTCAAAGGTTCTAACGTGTTCATTGGCAACAAATGCTAGCGATCCTTGGGCCCAGTTACCCTGTTTAATGCGGGCGACAACTTCATTGCCTAGTGCGTCATCATCAAGCATGTGCAAATACACATCGAACAACTGCCGCTCTTCTTCAGGCACGTGGCCAGCCAAGCGGCTGTATAGAGCCTTCATGTCGTCTCTGACGGACTCGATACAGGAGTGAAAAAACGCAATCTCCTGATCGATATCACGCGCACGACGGTCAGGAATCTTACTCAAGTCAGCCGGCGGAAAAACCACCACAACATGACCTATTGCGACCCCTGATGAACCAGATACGCCAGGAAAAATTGTGTCTGAAGTGCGCTGGCCAGAAGGGCTAGTTCCGGCGATTGCACCAGTCGCTTCAGCGTGGGCGATAACTCCTGCCAGCTGCGCTGAAAGAGTAATTAAAAACGCCTCTTCACCTTCATCAAATCGGCGCTTGTCCTCATGCTGAACAACTAGAACTCCCAGCACCGAGCGGTGGTGAATGATGGGCACCCCCAGAAAAGCGTGGAAATTCTCCTCACCGGTTTCCCGTAAATAATGAAAGCTAGGATGAAGCGAGGCGTCCCGAAGATTGATCGGTTCAGCATGTTTTGCTACCAGCCCCACCAGACCTTCGCCGACTTCGAGACTGACTCTGCCAACGGACTCGTCGTTAAGCCCTTCCGACGCCATCAGGACATGGCTGTTAATGTCAGTATCCAATAAAAATACTGAACAAACTTGTGTCTGCAGGGTTTCCCGAACTCGATGGACAATAATCTTCAAGGCCGACTGCAAATCTTTCGCCGCGTTGACTTCTTGCACTATGCTTCGCAAATCTGTGAGCATATTAGACTCGGTAGTGGTTTAAGTTGTGATCGCCGAAGGGTTTAAGTGCCGATGATCTTGGCTGTTTTCAGTGGCTCTTAAGTCTTAGCAAAAAATCGACTTACTTTTTGCTCACATAGTTGTTGAGAGGTGTGGCCAACTCTTTTAGCGCTCGCCGGTAGACATCCCGCTTGAATTCAATCACTTGGTTAACCGGGTACCAGTAGCTAACCCAACGCCAATCATCGAACTCTGGCGTATCGGATTTTTCAAACACAACTCGATCCTCAGCACACTCCAAACTCAATAAAAACCATTTTTGTTTTTGGCCTATACAAATTGGGTCTTTATGGTGGCGAATATAGTTCTCTGGCAGATCATAGTGCAGCCAATCCCGAGTCTCATGCAATATGTTGACGTCTCTATCGCCTAGCCCCACCTCTTCATGGAGCTCTCGATAAAGCGCCGCTTCGACAGTCTCATCGACGTCAATACCGCCTTGGGGAAACTGCCAAGCATCCTGACCAATCCGCTTCGCCCACATTAGTTGGCCACGGGCATTGCAAATCACAATCCCTACGTTTGGTCGATATCCATTTGAATCAATCACAAGCAACCATCCTTAGACAGGTTTAGGGGGCCATTGTTTCATAAGCAGCACTATCTATTCAATGGCTTCATATCTCGACTATTGCCTATTTATGATATATATCAATGGTTTAATTGAATGGGGCAGGCTCAAATTAGTCGCCTGAACGAAATCTCTGACCTGCAATCGCGGCAAGGTTATAATCAGCACTTTATTTTCAGGCAGCCCTTTCTAATGCGTTTAGCACTGTTCGATTTGGATAACACACTTCTCGCCGGCGATAGTGATCATGCTTGGGGAGAGTATTTAATCAAGCGTGGCTTAGTGGATGCACAGCTCCATGGTGAGGCTAATGATAGGTTTTACGCTGATTATCAAAGTGGCAGCTTAGATATTCATGCTTATGTCCGGTTTACCCTTAACCCGGTAATGTCTAAAACCTTGGCTGAGCTGGCGCAAATGCATGAGGAATTCATGTTGGAGTTTGTCGAACCGATGATACTGCCCCAGGCAAAGGCGCTTGTAGCGCACCACCAAGCGGCAGGCGACCTCACCGTTATCATTACGGCAACAAACACATTTATTACACGGCCAATTGCAGATAGATTTGGGGTCGATGCGCTGCTGGGAACTGACCTTGTAGTTCAATCTGACCACTTCACTGGGGAAATAGCTGGCACTCCCTGTTTTCAAGAAGGCAAGGTTAAGAAACTCAAGGCTTGGCTGGACGGTGAAGCCATACTGGGCGCCGCAGTATCTGAGTTACGTATCGAAGACAGTATTTTCTATACTGATTCAATCAACGATCTGCCATTGCTTGAGCTGGTCGCTGATCCCGTCGTAGTGGATGGCGATTCGAAACTAAGCCATGCGGCCGGGCAGCGACAATGGCGTCAGATCTCCCTTAGACATTAATTGGCCAAACTATGAGTTTTGATCGTCGGTTTGTTTTCCTCATTAAACTACTGCTACTTAGTTTGCTTAGCGCTTGTAATCCTGTGAGCCCTGAAAAAGCTGATGAGAAAGTTATTGAAAGCAATGACACGTTGGTTGAGCGCCGTAATTTAATTAGATTTGAACCAGCCACTGCGGCGTCCGTTCAACAAATTCTCGAGGCCTATCTAGTTCAAGTAAACAGCGACTTCTCAGAGCTGGGCAATAGCTTGAACGCCTTACTAGACAGCATCGATCAGTTATTGCTCGGGCCAACAGAAGCCAGGCTATCGGCTGCGCAAGAGTCTTGGTCGGTAGCCCATACCCTGTTTGAACAGACAATTGTTCATCGATATTTTAGTTACCGCATAAGCTCAGATGATGAATCCCTGCGATTGTTCCAGCTGCACTACCAAATGAATCAATGGCCAATACTTGCTGGGTATATTGATTCAGTCGAAGGCTATATAGACAGCGGTATAGTGCATGATATCAATGTCGATTTAACGGCAGAAACCCTAAGGCAACAGCACGGATTATTTGATGTGACTGAAGCGACTCTTGGTTTCCATGTCATTGAGTTTTTGCTGTGGGGCGAGCCTGATGGCACAAGCCAACGCATTGCCGAGGACTTCCGTTTGATCGAGACTTTGACCGCCGATCAACAAGAAAATGGACTGCAATTAAATCAGCTTAGCAGCAATAGGCGCCGAGAGATGCTGCGGCTAACTAGCGGCCTGCTATTGGAAGATTTTGAATCCAGCGCACTTGGGTGGAGTCAAGCCATTGTTAGATTCGAAGCACTTGCCGATGATATAGACGCGGAGGCAGTTCTAAGTTTGCTACTGGACTCTACCTCTTCGATGATCACCCAAGAGCTGCTGGCAAAGTCTTTGTATCCAATGCTCAACAATGAATTTTACGCCTCGCTGCAGTCACCCTATTCACAGACTAGCCAAAGTGCGGTGGCAGCCCAAATGCGTGGTGTTGAAAGCCTAATCCTCGAAATACCCGCCAATGACGGCACAACCTTAGACACAGTGCTAGTGTCCATATCGGAAGATTTTGAAGGCTTATTTTATCAGAACCTCGACGCCAGCAAAGCCTGCCTCGTGCTGCTTTACAATAGAATAGGCGCTAACGATTTCACAGGGCCTAGTGCCGCCATAGAATTCGAAACCGTTGAGTGTATCAATTTGTTAACTAATTTGGTTGACCAACTTGAGCAAATCGAATTGACTCTGCCGGCTTTTCGGATCGCAATTTAGGACATTACAATGTCAACGATCATGTCGTCAGCGAGCTTTTCTAACTCTTGCTTTAAATGATCGAGCGCGAGAGTTGGCGGGATATTTAATATCGCCTTGGCATTGAATAAATCAGCACTCGACATGGGCGCCGGCGCGCAGCTTGTAATCAGGGATTCTACATTGATTTGCAGCGCAGCAAGCGCCTCGGAAATTTCTTTTATTATACCGGGGCGATCATTGGCAACTAGGTTTATTTCAACGCTTATCGGTGCCCCTACTGTGGCTGGGCTGGTGGCATACTCGACCATTAGCTTGAGGCCATTAGGCATTGCCTGCAGCGCTTTAACAAGCTCATCGCTGTTTTCATCTGCCACGCTTACTTTCAGAATTCCAGCAAATTTTCCAGCAAGCTGAGACATATTACTCTCGAGCCAGTTGCCCGAATTAGCTGCAATTGTTTTAGCCAGAGACTCAACTAAGCCAGGCTTGTCGTCTCCAATTAGTGTCAGTACCAAATAGCGTGTCATAGTTGCCTCATTGTTCAGAAAAAAGACCAATCTGTGTGTTTAGTATCGCATCCATAGACGATGACTCGAACACTAATATAGCATCCCCTATAGGTGTCAGCTGCCTTTCAATATAGAAATTGTAGTCAATAGCCGAATGCTGATATTGCTTCGGCTCGGGCCCGGCAGTTGTCATTATGTAGTCGATCCAGCCACCGCCGGTGTACAGTGCAGAAAGTCCTCTTGATCCTCTATGATGCTCGGCTTTCTTTGCTGCCTGCACATGGGGCGGAACATTCTTTACATAGTCAGCCAGTTTGCGACGTAAGCGCCTACGCAAAATGAGCTTGTCGTCGAGCTCTCCGGCGCTGAGCAAGCGCACAGTTTCTTTTATGTATTGGGCGTAGGGCAGGCCAAAGAATACCCGCCGGTAAAGCTCTTGCTGAAAATCTCGCGCCAAAGGTGACCAGTCGCTGCGAACCGTCTCGAGCCCTTTAAAGACTAGTTCACCGCTGCTTGTCAGACCTGCGTAACGCTTTTTACTGCCGGTTTCAGACCCTCTAATAGTAGGCATCAAAAACTTTGTAAAATGTGTTTCAAATTCTATCTCCAGATAGCTAGGAAGCCGATGCTCTTTTAGAATTTTATCCCGCCACCACTGATTGAGTTCTACCGCCAGCGCACTGCCTATCGCTGCCACCTCGCACTGTTCAACATCTGCTATATGAATGAAGACCGAGTCTGTATCCCCATAGATCACCTTATAGCCCTTGGACTCAATCACCTTTTTACTGAGAATGATAATCTCATGGCCTCTTTTGGTAATTGAACTCACCAGCCTTGGGTCAAAGAAACGGCAACCCAATGTGCCAAGTACACCATAGAAAGAATTCATTATTATTTTTATGGCCTGCGACAGAACCTTGTTACCCTGTGATTTGGCGTTGTCTCTTGCGGCCCAAAGGGTGGTTATCATTTCTGGAAGGATCACCTGCTCTCGAGAAAACTTGCCGCCATCGAAACCGATAATTGTATCGCTTTCTTGCAGCCCAGAAACCAGCGCCAATGGGTCCACATGAAATGTTCTAATGATGCTGGGATAGAGGCTTTTGAAATCCAAAATTATGACGTTCTCATGAATCCCTGGCTGCGAGTCCATCACATAACCGCCGGGACTTATATTGCTGCTGGGAAGCGGATCCAGCGTTGGGCTTACATAGCCGGCACGGTGCAGTCGAGGCAAATACAGAAAATCAAAGGCTGCCACCGAGCCGCCATAGCGATCTAATTCCAACCCGGTTAGCAAACTGCGTTCAATCGCAAAGTCGATAAGCCTCTCTTTTTCAAATATATCCCAAACTAGTTTGCAATCTTCTAAGTTGTAATCGGCCAGAGCCTGCTTATTGCTAGAAAATAGCGAAGTAATCTCTTCACTGGCAGCATCCACATCTTCAACTAACTTACCGCGGCCGAGAAGCTTTTGCGCAACATGCTCGAGGGAAAAGTTTTCAAATTGGTAGGTTGCAGAGCGCATCAGTTCTATGCCATCAAGCACAACCCTACCTGGCACCAACGCATACTCTCTTTCGGGGTTATTGGCTGTCGATCGCCACTTTACTGCCTCTGCATTTCTCCCCAAGCTCAGCTCCAGCTGCGCCCTGTTGGCAAATCGCTGCAGCGCGCTGAGATCGAAATTGACCACATTCCAGCCCATTAACACATCGGGGTCTAAGCGAGTAATTT
Organism: uncultured Pseudohongiella sp.; assembly: GCA_964352445.1. Classification (GTDB taxonomy): domain Bacteria; phylum Pseudomonadota; class Gammaproteobacteria; order Pseudomonadales; family Pseudohongiellaceae; genus UBA9145. Next base: position 19,374 of record CAYGSO010000001.1, read on the forward strand.
CAGCTATAAATGCTTGCAGCAGTGACTTTTCATCAGCATGAAAATGCAGTCCGTCAAGCCCCGCCGAGTTTATCTCAGGTGACTTTCCTATCATATCCACACGACGAATCTGCTGCGAATAGATTGCAATGGAATACAGCTCAGTAGCGTCGAAATCAGTTTCTATATCTATCGATACAGCTTTAAGTGAAGGCCTAACTTGTGCCGGTGCTAAGCGCGGGTTATTGAGATCCGAAAACCCAGAGCGTGCAAATAAATTGGCATTGATGCGCGCGCCACCGAGAATGAATCTTTCCATCAGGAATCGATCTGGCGGCTTGATATCCGCCTCAAAACAGGTGACCCCTTGAAGGCTTAATTTGTCTCGGGCCCAGTAAAGCTGTCGCTGGCTGCGGAAGTACAGCGCTGATACCCGATTGTGATTGAATGCTTTGAGAGTGGTGTCTTTAAGACGCCAACCTTTGATACCCCGTAAAATTTTGTACGCTAAGTCTTTGCTGACCGACTCAATGAACATCACCGCTTCTTGGTCTTGGAGACGCGCTCGGCAGGGGCCACTATCGGTCCACAGCCAGTAGACAAGCTCTAAGCCAGACGAGTTTTCTAACCATTGGCGAGTAAGGATAAATCCTTCTAAGTCTTGCTGCTCAAACGCCAATGGTTAGGGGGCTGCTGTGTTAGTAATTTTAAATGGTAAGCGTGCGGGGAAATTGACCGAACTCTTCCCAGTAACTGACTCTTTCTGGCAGCTCTTCAGGGGTTGCCTGAACATTGCCATTAACATCTGTAACCCTAGAAACCAAGGTATGCGCCCCAGGGGTTGGGTTTTCCCAGTCAAAGCTAAACAGCTTCCACGAGTACTTATTATTACGGGGGTTCATCTGAGCTTGCTGCCAAGGACCATTATCAACCTTCACCTCAACGCTGCTTATGGCAGTGCCGTCGTTCAGAACGAATCCTTGAACTTTATACTGCCCTCCCAGCTCTGTCACCCTGACGATGGTGGACTTCAAATTCATGGTAGTCACTGAATTTTCTACCCATCGCTCTACACCGCCAATGTTGTCTTTCTTCAAGGTTACATAATCACGGCCCATGAAACGCCCCATGTAGCGCGTATCTTGGACATGAATCTGAGTAATCCATTTTACGTTTGCGACGCCGTACCACCCTGGCACAATAAGCCTAACCGGTTTACCGTGATAATGGGGAAGAGGCTCTCCATTCATTTCAAACGCCAGCATGTTTTCTGGTCGCATAGCGTCCTCTATGGACAAGCTGCGTGCGAACGCCTTTTCAACTTCTCGACCACGTATTTCTTCAGTGGCCACATCCGCACCAAAGAAGACGATCTCTTTAGCGCCGCTTTGAATTCCGGCTTCTTCAAGAATTGTTTTAAGAGTCGCACCTCGCCAATAGGCGTTGCCTATCAAACCATGAAAAAGTCGAGCGCCATTGCCGCCGCATTCGAAGCCAACCTGCTGCTCCATAACATCTTTGGTCATAAGGTCAGCTAGGCTAAACTCCAACTCCTTATCGACCAACCCTGTTACGCGCAATCGGTAGCTATCGTTATCAACCTCAGGTTGACCATAATGCTGCACCAAATAAAAATCGTCGTTGTCGGTGAAATAGCTATCGATTTCTCGTGTATCTAGATAATGCACTGCGTTGGGTCTGACCGGGCCAACCCGAAAAGTGTCTGGCACATCAGTAAACGGCACCAGTGTCTCCCCCTGAGCCATTGCAGGAAACAGTCCTGGGATGGTCAGGGCGCTAGTCGCTGCCAGAACACCTGTTCCTACGGCGCCTTTTAATAATTCTCTTTTGTTTTTATCTACTGGGCTCATGGTCTGCTCCGGTTTATTGATTTTTATATTTTAGTCAACCGCTATAGGGATTGGATTTTTTGAAACTTATAAAAGCTCGATTGAATGCACTGCCACTGTCTTGCGCTAGTCTGATTGCTGCGTCGCGCTGCTTGCAACATCTGTCAATCACCACAGTAATACTCAGTATTAATTCAAGGCGTCGATTTCTTCCTTTAGTCTGAATTCTTTTCCAGTAACGATGGATTCGAGCACCTGAATCCGTACCTCCAGCTCAGTAACCCTGCGCGTCAGAACCATATTTTCCTTAGCGAGCGTGGTTTTATCGAGCTCGACCCCATGCTTTAGCCATTGGGTCTTGTATCTCATGTAAACACTGAAACTAACAAATGAAAATACCACAGCAACTATTAACACAGCAGTAAACCCGTCATCCATTGCCCTGCTCCTTGTTATTGTCGCTCTCGTATTCAGGGCCTAAGTATGCGACTTCCTATGCTGCGGTGGCAAGTTGGGATTCGATAGCTCTTAATCGCCTTGATTATCCCCAAGCTGAGGGCTGATTGAGCCAATGCTTCTGGCGGGTTTGGAAATTGGCCTTAGCGTTAGCTGAGCGATTAGGCCAGCAAGGCTTGCTTTACCGGCCAATTTTTTCTTTGCGCTGTATTGCGGGCAGTGCTTGATCTACCATAGCGCATGCCTTTGCTCCCTATTACACCCTATGAAGTAAAGTTCCCGCTCCAAGGGCCCCCGGTCGAGTTTATCGGCCCAGTAGTTCCGCTCGACCATAGAATTTGGCTCACTCTGGTTGATTATTCAAAATGGCCCCAGTGGATGGGCGCTGTGGTAGACGTCAAGCCTTCCGCTGACACCCAACATAGCAGACATTTGGGCAGAGGCTGCACCTTTCACCTCAATGGAGTATCAAAGGTCAGCTGCCTTGAAATCTTGCATTGGGCGCCAAACCAAAAGTTTATTTATTCTGTTGCTACACCCCAACGCAGATTCGCCTGCTGCTATGAGATTAATTTCGATGCCGAGCGGCATTTAGTGTCTATCGTCCTTAGTGGTGAAGTAGAGGCTTATGGGCTGCGGCGGCTGCTAGGGCCGCTGCTGGCGTGGCGCTACAAAAAGATTTTTGCCCACCAGTGTCAGCGCTTTGCCAATCTGATTAAGTAACAGCACTAGGTCAGGGCTAAAACTACATTTAGCGATATCTATTGGATCCCTATACTACTTGTTGTGGTGGCTCGGTGTCTTCCAGACCTCCACACCTTCGCAATTTAAACTACTGATATTTCAGCGAATTTACGATAATGTGTTGTTGCTCACAGAATTTAGCCGAAACTCTAGCAGTTTTCGTTTTTTTTGAAATACTGCGAGCTCAATCAAGTTTTTTGTCATTGAACCTACTGTAGGCCTCTACTTTCATGAACTCACAAAGTCAGGAAAGCATCACTTCGCTATTGAACCCTGATCAGTCAATTGCGATATCGATGAGCGGGCTGCAAAAGGGTATCGACAATTATCATATCGACATATTATTGAGCCGCAGATTCTCATCCGATGCTAAAAAAGTAATCTCTCTGTTGGTACAGCAGATTGCGGTGCCCCAGCCCAAGCAATGGGACAATTCTAGGCAGTTTGAAAAACTACGCGACAACTATCAGGATATGATGACTCGATTAATCCATCGAGTTAAAACTGACCTTAGCATTGATCAAATTGCCTTTCTCCAATTTGCAGCCGTCAAACATATAATTCAATTTACGAACACGCTAATCGATTTAGATATTAGTCGGCTTAGCGCCAAGTTATCAGAACTAAAAAATAACGGCTCCTCCGAAGCTCTCGGCGCTGATGAAAAACTTTTTTGGCTGAAGCGAAACCGAGACGCCATTGTTTACAAAATAAACAAAAAAGTATTCTCTCAGCTGGCAAAGGTAGAGGACAAACAGCTAGCACCGATTAGAAAACAATTTTTAGGTGACGACCATAGCCTTATCACTGAATTACTTTTAAACCCATTACTGACCTCCCCAGATCTAGGTCAATTATCACTGTTGATAGATGAGTTTAGTATCTGGGGTTTAAACGCCGAGGAAGGCGGTTTTAGCCGCTTCGACCAGATAGCTTGCAGTACACTAAAGCGTTACCTGACTTTCATTGACGTCTCTCCTGTCAAGGCTGAGAGTTCAGCTTCAATAACCACAGAAATCCACGATGAATTACATGGATTCTTCAAACTCTTGAATTTAACTGGGCCCACTCAGGACAGCAAATTTGAGCTGCTTGAGACGCTAAACTGGTTCGATCAGCCTGGCAATGTTCATGCTTTGTTCGATCGGGATAAGGTGACCGATTGGCTGAAAAGCATTCGCAAACAGCAAGGGTTATCAGCGTGGTGGAAGAATAGACAACCTGTAAAGTCAATTGAGCTTGCGTTAAAAAAGTTGCTCAAAGCCCTCCAAAAAGAAGGCCTAATCCCCCAGGTTGTCGCGTCTGCCGCAATATCTCGGTCAGTTAGTCCTCTAGTGCTAGATCAATTAGGGCCGAAACTTATTAATCAATTCTTGGCGGGGAAAATAGCCGCCGATAAGTTGCAAGACACTGTCGCTAGCAGCAAAAAAGTAAGCATAGAACATATAAAATCTTTAGAGCAGCTGAAAATTAAGCTTGATGAGAAATCAAAAAAGTTTAACCGTAATGATGTCGCCGCACTACTGGTTGGAATTTCAAGATATCGAAAGTGTTTAAAAAATTACCGCCTCGCCCATCGGGTATTCAATCGAATGACCCTCCTGACTGAAGAAGATCATATTCGGCTTTCAAAGTCTGCGGGGTCGTTATACCAAATGCCGGTTGGCGCGGAAGTAGAAGACACTGAAGATAAAATCTGCCATCACGTTATTTTGAAAGCAGACGTACGTGGCTCTACCACTGTGACCGATGAGCTTATCAACAAGGATCTCAATCCGGCATCTTATTTCAGTATGCGTTTCTTTAATCCCATCAATGACATTTTAAAAACCTACGGCGCTAACAAAGTCTTCATCGAAGGCGATGCGATTATCCTGAGCTTTCTTGAATATGAACATGCGCCTCAGGAATGGTTTTCAGTAGCTCGGGCATGTGGCTGCGCAAAAGAGATGTTAAAGATCACCAACGCCAACAACCGCCACTCTAAGCAGATGTCTTTGCCTTTACTTGAGCTTGGTGTAGGCATTTGCTACTCAGGCGGAGCGCCCCGATTTCTCTACGACGGTGAGCAGCCAATAATGATTTCAGGTGCAATTGGTTTAGCTGATCGTCTTTCAGGCTGCTCGTGGAAACTAAGAGCGGCCTTGGAAAGAAATCTATTCAACGTCGCGGTGTATGCAATAGCTGATTCAGACGCCGGGGCTGGTGAAAAAGGTCAACACACTATTCGCTACAACGTAAACGGCATTACCATTGATGATCTCGCCTATGAGAAATTACGCGCTGAAGTGGCCTTAAGGTCGAGGTCAATCAAGATTAACGGCACAGAGTACTTGTTTCATGTTGGTCAGTACCCTGACAGTAATGGTCGCAAAAAAGACATCGTCATTCGCGAAGGCAAAGTAGACCTTTGGGAAGATGACTCAGTGGTTCCCGTTCAGGGCGAATCTGAGTCCTACTACGAGGTGGTTGTTAACCAAAAAGTCATCCCGTCAATTTTGCAGGCATTCGCAAAAACTGCGGCAGCGAGCTAGCTGCTAGTGATGATGGCCTCCAGCTCCATGGACGTGGCGATGGGCTATCTCTTGCGCACTAGCCTCGCGAACCGAGAGCACTTCAATCTCATAGTATAAATTCTTGCCTGCCAGTGGATGATTAAAGTCTACGTCGACATTAAATTTGCCGGGCTTAACAACGATAACACTCCGCATGCCCTGCTCAGTTTTGACCCCAGCAACCATTCCTGGAATAAGCTTTTTGGGGGTTTGATGAAACTGTAGATGCTTCAACGGTACGCGTTTTATGGACCCTTCTTTTCTTGGGCCATACCCAGATATTGGATCTAGACTGGCGTTAAAACGCTCGCCAGAGGTCTTTCCCTCAAAGGCAGCTTCCAGACCACTAATTATGTTTCGATAGCCATGTAGGTAGAAAATTGGCTCGCCCAAATACGAGTCTTCGAGGCACTCGCTCTTGTCACCATTTTCGAGAATTTCATACATCCGGTAGTTAAAACTAACCACCGAGCTTTTTGTGATAGCTAGAGTGTCTGTGTGGGTTTGTGGCGTAGGTGTTTCCTGGTCTGTCATTATGTTTCCTTTTAGTAAAGTACGTTGTTCAGCTTCACAGGGCGGCAACCCCGAAACCTAGCAATGCTGCGGGCTTTCGCACAAAAATGGCGATTTCTAAATTGAAATTTGAACTTCCAGTGCACTGGAAACTCAAAATTTAGCCCATTTTTAAATCGGCTTAAACTAAACATTACCATCAAAAAATAGCTGTGCTAGCTTATATAGGATTTCTTCTCTCACTCGCCTGTGAGACTCAGGTCTCGAAATAGAGTCAGAGCGTAAATTAGACTATAACCGGCCGCGCGATGGCCATAGATTTATACACAAGATTAGTAGGTAAAGTATGACCCAAGCTCAGTATTCAAAGTTTTCTCCGATTACGGTTACCGTCAAAAAGAATGTTCGTCAATTACGCCTGAATGCGGGCTATTCTATGAACGAAGGCGCCCGCCTACTCGGCATTTCCCGCAAACAGCTAGAGGATATAGAAACAATCCGCAATTATGGCTGCCACTTAGACTTAGAGCTATTGGCTAAAATGAAAGTGATCTACAAGGCGTCAATGGACAACTTAATCGGAGAGCTGCCAGAAGACTATTATTCTGATTACTTTGAGCGACCTCGTAAACGTGTTGGCTCAAAATCGAGGAAATAAGGTAATTTCTCCCGCTCATTAGAAATAGGCCCTAAATTCGTGTATAATTGCCGGCTTTCGACGCAATGAGTATTGATAGTTATGGCAAATAAACCAAAAAAAGAGGCTGCTGCAAGCAGTCGAGAAGACCTAGCGGGACATATTGAATCTTTTTTAAAATCCGGTGGCAAAGTACAGCAAATACCCTCTGGGGTGAGTGGCCAGACCTCGACTAGCGGCCCTAGGCAAATCGTTTTAAGCCATAAAACGAGCTAGACTCTCCGCTTATGCTTACTAGAACCCTATCAGAGAGTCAGCTTGGACTCCCTGATAGGGCAAAAGCACTTAGTCACGCCAATTAATCGCCTTTCATACCCAATGAAGTATTGTTTAAATGCCGCAATCAGCGCTTTTAAATACTGCAATTAAATACTGCAATCAGCGCTGCCAACTACAGCTGGCTGACCTCGTAACCCCCCGCCGCCAGCAGCGCAAGTAGTCCATCGGGACCCACTAGGTGGGCCGCGCCAACCAGCACAAACTCAATTGACTCACTATCGAGCATCGCTTCAAGCTGGGGCAACCAATTGAGATTCCGCTGTTTCAAGAGAGAATCGTAGACTTCGGGCGCCTGTTCCCGCATATCACTAACGAACAGCTCAGACAGCTTCGCGTTATCCCCGCTTCGCCATGCCGCGATCATGTCGTCCATCACATTTGCCGTCTCGGCTAAGTCCTTTAAGGAAAGCAGGATAAACTCACTTTCGTTGCCTTCGCCCATGGTCGCGAGAAACCCGATTTGGGCGTCTATTGTCTCTAATTGGCCTACGGCTTTGCCATCCTTCGACGCTTGCGCACTAAAATGTGCATCCACACCCAGGGGAGTAAAGCCTATTTTTTGAAACTCGAACACCTGCAGGGTGCTAACAATCATGCCTGGTTTGAATTTTTCCAGCATTGGCAGTGGCAGACCCACCGAGGCCGTATACATTTCCAGTGCCGAGTAGGCTTCTTGGTTGAGGACGGTTCTTAAACTTTGATCACCGCCATAGCTAAGCTGCTGCATCAGCCTAGCCTGAACGGCAAGGTCGTTCATGGACTCTAGGTCAGTTTCAAAGACTAACTCAGAGGAATTCTCGTAAGCTACGTCGTATTCTTCGGGTAGGGGGAAATCGTTCGCCCGCAGCAGATGGACGGTACCGCCGAGATAAAGTACCTGAGAGTCATTTTGTACTTTCCAAACAGAACTTTGGGCGGCTGCCTGATTGACCACGCCAAACTGAATAATCAAGGCAGATATGACTGAGATGAATCGCACTGGGTTAACTCCTATCATAAAGCTGTTGGGGTTGGTGCTGATGTCAGCAAATGCTTAACATTGCCGCATAGCCAATTAATTTACAGGGTTGAGGCTTAAAGGTAGCATGCACGTGTCAGACCTCCAACTGAAAAGTCGAAACTCAATTATGTCAAAAATCTTATTCCGAATGCGTGATGTTCCCGACGACGAAGCCGAAGAAGTACGCAACTTACTCAAGACTCACAACATCGAGTATTTCGAAACCTTCGCCGGCAACTGGGGCATTTCTATGCCCGCACTTTGGATTAAAAATCTAAACCAGTTTGACCAAGCTCGCGCACTACTAGACGGCTATGAAAAATCACGGGCAGAAAAAATGCGGCACGACTATCAGGAGAAGCTGCAAAAAGGGGAGGCCAAGAGCATGGCTCAATTATTTTTAGACCGCCCTTTCCAGTTTTTAGCTTACTGGACGCTGATCGCTGTCGTTGTGTTTATTTCCATCTATTACTTCTTTAATCTATAGAAATAGCCAAGGCACTTTAGTAACAAGCCTAGTGTCTTGGCAAATACTCATCTCCTATGTCATACAGAATCGAATCTGAGTAGGGCAATTGAAATTCCTCATCCTTCGTTGGCACCCAAAAATCTTCGTAACTGTCCAAGAACCTCAGTGCAACCTCCCTGCCTTGAATCCTCACTACTCGAACTGGCAGCGATGGCATCGACTCATCCCAGCCTGCACCATGAATACAGACATCAAGCTCCATCATCACCGAGAAATTCATTTCCTGATCTAAGGTCAACGAAAAGCCGCTGTGGGAAATCTCTTGAATATCTCCAGTGCTGCAGCCAAGCAGCGGATGAGTCAGGCTTGCCCAAAACTCCACTTCGACTCTTTTGTGTGACCGCCTTTCTATCATTGGCTTTACTTGTTCTCGCCTTATTTCCCATTAAGTGTAGTTGAATATGATGGGGCATTTGATATTCGATAAAGTCACTAGAACAGTTTTCTTGAGCTCGAATAACACTAGCTTATCGCGCTGGTTTTACTGTGATGACCAAAGCAAATTCGTTTATTAATTAACTCCTTTACAGTGGGTGCGTTGTGTTATATAAAAACACTAGATCTGTTGTTAGCGGTCTTAACAGGGGAGGCTTTCTAGCATCTATTGCTACCCTGAGATTTAAAAAAGGAGGTGATCCCATCAATAGTCAATCTATACAGGGAGCCTCCAACTACATCGACTAGTGAAAGCTATCGGTTAGTTGGACTGCGTGAGTTTAGTCTGAAAGATTTTTGCAGACTAAAAGCACTCTAGGCTCCCAAACCAGTAAGAGGATCCCGCTACCACTTATGTGTTAGCGGGATTTTTTTTGACAAAATCCTGTCGAACTTTTGTCGGAACCCTGCTAAAGCTGCTGCCAGTTATTCAGCGGGAGCCAAGGTAGCTGCGCAGTTTTCCGGGGTAGCTTCGCTTCATAAGCAGTTGCTGCAGCTCCCATTTTTTGTCATCCGCCGTCTCACGCAAATAGCGCACTTCCCCACTCTCCAATACAGCGATCGGAACGCCCCCTTGATACAGCACTCGGTTGCTCGCTATCCGACTTAGTTTTCTATTAGGAAGAATTAGATTTAATAGATTCAGCGGATCTGTCGCCGATAGGCAATGATAAGAAGGTTTGGCGCTAGCTACTTTGGCGTTATGCAGTTTACGTAAGTCATTGACAGTTTCGGAATAGGCAAATTGTTCGCCACCAACGCCGCTGACAAAGCGCCCGCCGCGAACAATACCCTGTAATTCTAATTTTCGAAGCTTGGCAACCAATACCCGCCATGGCGGAGCAAACGCTTCTTTATCGACAAGCGAGCGGAAAATTACTCCCCAACGCTGCAGATAAATGCTGACAAGCCTTTCCACTTGCTCTTCATCTAACACCTCCCAATGGCGGCTTGGCTTTTGCTCAGTGACCAGAGCAAAGGTGTTTAACAGGCTCCAACGTCCAGCATCCTGCACCCCAAACATAGCTGTGCGGTGCCTCTTGCGGTGACTGCTTGGCTTCTTTTTGTCAGGCGTAAGCAATGCCCGCAAGCCGGTAAAGCTGTCGCTCGTGACGCGGCCGCCATTAACAAGCTCAGCGAGACCTTCCTCCATTTGGGCCTTCAGCAAAGCTGTTCGGGTTTGGACTTCGTCAAAAAAACTGGCGCCATGGCTTTGTAAATCCTGCTCAATTCGCAGTGCCGAACCGCCAAACTCAGTGACCTGGTCGCAGGGTTTTTGCGCGTTGGCCAATGCCTGCCAGATATCCAAATTATGTCTCGAGGTTAAGGTGATAGGCGTACTCTTCACCGGTGCTGAGCCGCGCCTGTTGCCATCGCCAGTCTTGAGCCCTGACGGCAGTGAATACCTGCCCCAAGTTACTCTCCCGCTAATGCACATTACATCCAACCAACTTGGGTCGTAATTGCGAACCCGAGAAGGGTAGATATCAGCCTCCCAACTTCCTGCCGGCGCTGAAACCCCGTCCAACAGCGTTAGGGTATTTTGTAGTTGAGTCTGACCGTCAAGGGTGGGTAAGTTTTCACCGTCGAGATGACCCAATTCCAGCAGCTGATGGCGCTGAAACAGAAACCTGGTGTAGGTTTCTAAGGAAACAGGTTTGATGCTTTGTCTGTGAGCATCAATGGTATAGCGATGGATTCGCTGCAGCAGGCGGCGTTCACACCACTCTTGCTCAGGCGTTTGCGAAAGCTGGCGCGAGTCAGGGGAGAACATTCCCTGAAAAACAAAGCCTTCGACTTCTAACGCAATCAATGCCGCCTCCACTTTTGCTGGACTTAATCCTAGTTCAGTGGCGAGTTGATTGGCCGTTATCGGCCCTAGACATTCTAATCTTCCCCGCACCAGCTCTCTTAAGGCGTGTTCTGATTCCCATTCTTGGCTGTCTAAAAAGCTTGGCAGACTAATCTGGGGCATTTGGCCCGGAAACACGGCCTGCAATTTCGGAATAGACTCTGTCGCTATCCATAAAACACGATGAGGCTGCTTAAGCGTAATACAGTAAAGCCTGCCGCTATCAATCAAAGAGTGTGCTAAAACCCCATACTGCTTCGCCACAAACTCTTCATCCGTCATGTAACCTGCGCTAAACACTGCATCGTGTAGCTCATCAGAGCTGTTTACATAGGGCCAAGCTTCCTCTTTTACTCGAGTAATGGCCCCGCTGTCCAAAACACTTAAGTCTTTAGTCGTCGCTGGATCTGCCCAACTGCGGTTCTTTATGGCGTTGGTCCTGCGCTCTTCAAACGGCGCATCATCCAAAAACGCGTAGGGTCTAGCGTTAATAATTTCTTGGGCGAAAGGCGAGGGCTCGGTCAGATCTTTTGCAATTAGATCTAGCTCAACCTTCTCCACTTTCTTGATAAGCTCTTGTAGCTCATCAATATCCATCGCCTCGGTAAGACAGTCGTTGATTGTTTGATTGACCAGCGGATGATCTGGCACATCACGGCGCCCGGTGAGGTTTTCCTGGCAGGCAATTTGATCAGGGAAGACATGAGCAACTAAATCTTCGGCATCCATTCTTTGAAATTGCGGCGGCACTCGCTTACCGCTTCTATTGCGCTGAATCGCCAATGACCGAGTTGCATTCCAGCGCCAGCGCACTTCAAACATTGGCGCATCAAGCAGTGCTTGAATCAACACGTCTTTCACCGTTGCTGATTGCAGGTAACGAAATACGTCGTCAAGGGGAAAGCTATGAACTGACCCAAGGGATATGACAATGCTATCCTCGTTGGCAGCGGCCTGTAGTTCAAAGTTAAACGATTTACAAAAACGCTTGCGTAACGCCAAGCCCCAACCACGGTTTAGCCGACTGCCAAATGGCGAATGAATAACAACATGCATGTCCCCTACTTCATCAAAGAAGCGCTCCATGACAATTGTCTCGCGGGTTGGCATCACCCCAAGTGCATTCATGCCTGACTGTAAATACTCAATCAGCTGAGTTGCTGCGCCGCGAGGCAAGCGCACTTCATCCACTAACCATTGCACAGCAGCGTTGGCTGAATCGTTAATAAGCAGTTGCGCAACAGTATGTTTGAGCCGGGACACTGATTGGGACAACTCTAGGCTGCGCCCTGGCCCTTCTCCAAACCAAAAAGGAATGGTGGGCTGCATACCGCAGGCATCGCGCACTCGAACTTTCAGGCCATCAATTCGAAGCATTTGCCAACTGTGGGTACCCAGTGTAAAGACGTCGCCAGGCAGAGCTTCTAAGGCAAAATCTTCGTTCAAGGTGCCAACGACGGTATCTTCTGGATCAAGCACAACCTGATAGTCGAACATATCTGGAATAGCGCCACCATTGGTCAATGCAATTAGATTTGAGCCCCGTCTTGCTCTCACTTTATTGTTGATAGCATCAAAATGAATATGCGTGCCTCTGCGCCCGCGCCGAGTGCTATAGCCTTCGGCAAGCATGGTAATCAATTCATCAAATTCGGATCGGCTTAGATCGCGGTAGGGATACGCATTTTTAAAAAGTTCATACAGCCCATCAACGCTCCAACCCTCAGCAGCGGCTTCACTGAGCATTGCTGGCGAGGACAATTCCGCCACTATCTGCTGGGACAGTATATCCAGCGGTTTTTCTGGCATTACTATTTTGTCTAGCTCACCCAAATGAATTGAATGCAGAAGCGCCGATGATTCAACTAGATCATCGCGAGTGAGGGGAAACAAAATGCCTTTGGGTGTGCCGTGGATAGAGTGACCGCTGCGACCCACTCTTTGCAGAAATGTCGCAATACTTTTCGGTGACGAGAACTGCACCACAAGATCAACAGAGCCAATGTCGATACCAAGCTCCATTGAGGCCGTGGCAACCAACACTTTTAGCTCCCCTGCTTTTAATCGCTGCTCTGCGGCATGGCGATGATCTTTACTCATGCTGCCATGGTGAGAGCACACCAATCCATCCCCAAGCCGTTCAGATAAAGCCAATGCCAAGCGTTCAGAAAGACGCCGAGTATTGACAAACACAAGGGTCGTTTCATGGCTTTGAATAAGCTGAACTAAGCGCTCATAGAGCTCATCCCATACTTCATTGCTCATCAATGCCGAAAGTGGGGAACCTGGCACTTCTATACTTACTTCAATTTCTCGACGAAACCCAGCATCGACAATCTCACAGTCTGCCCTGCCATCGAGTGTATGACTATTGCCTACTAAATAGTTTGCCACCATTTCAATCGGCTTTTGGGTGGCGGATAAACCGATGCGTTGAAGGTGTTGTCCTGAATTATTCACAACCAAGTGCTGCAGCCGCTCTACCGAGAGAGATAAATGTGCTCCCCGCTTGTCCCCCAACATGGCATGAATCTCGTCCACAATTAAAGTAGAGACCGATGCCAACATGGCTCGGCCGCTGGCGCTGGTCAACAGCAGGTAAAGTGACTCAGGGGTCGTCACTAGAATATGAGGCGGCTTTTTCGCCATTTTCTGGCGCTCGCTGGCAGGGGTATCGCCCGTTCTTACAGCAATCCGAATATCTACAGGCGCTTCGCCTGCCAGGTGCAGATGCTCTGCGATTCCATCGAGGGGTAGCTCCAGGTTTTTTTGGATGTCGTTGCTTAATGCTTTGAGAGGCGACACATAGAGAATCTGAACCCCATCCGCCAGCTGACGGCGCAAACCTTGTTGCACTAAACTATCTATGGCTGCATAGAATGCTGCTAGGGTTTTACCGCTGCCGGTAGGTGCTGATATTAAGGTGTGCTTACCCTGCTTGATAGCAGGCCAAGCGCGCTCTTGCACCGGGGTGGGCTTACCGAATTCGGCCTCAAACCAGTTTTTACATGCTATATGAAAGGAATCTAAGACCATGGCCGAGCACAATCGTTATACTGTATGGAAACACAGGTTATTCAAGCAATAGCTGAAATGCAAGCCCGCCGCCGATTCTTTGCTAGCTATCAGAAGGCATCCCCATAGCTTAGACCAATAGGTGTTGGCCATATTCGTAACAGCTGTGACTAGGCAAACTAGGGCTTTGCCAGATACAGCGTAGAGAGATTGACACGAGAGGCCTTGCTGGTTAACGTCATCGTCATGACAGACTATAAACCAGACCAAGAGCCAGTGGCCTCAGCAAAAGCCAAACTCGACTCCCCGCTCCAGCGCGCATCGGCCGCTGTGTATAAATGGCTTCAGCAATTTTGGCGGGAAAACCGCCAGTTCTTCATGCTGCTGGCCTGTATCGTGTTCTTTAAAAGTGCCATTGCCGACTTAAGCTCAATCTCAGGAGCCTCTATGCAACCCACTTTGCTTGATGGCGACAAAGTGTGGGTTAATAAGTTGGCCTATGACGTAAAAATTCCGTTCACCGAGATTTCCTTGGCTGAAACCGGCGAGCCTGAGCGTGGCGATATCGTAATTATCGACTCGAAAAAGGCCCAAAAGCGACTCGTAAAACGCATAGTCGGCATACCAGGTGACACAATTTATATGCAGAACAATGCCTTAGTGATTAACGGCGAAGCCGCGAGCTATGAAGTAGTAGAGCGCGAACCCAATGCCATCATTGTTTTAGAAGAGCTGCCAAACAAAAGCCATCAAGCCCAGCTGAGCACGCAATATGCAAGTCGCACCAGCCGCAGCTATGGCCCGGCCATCGTTCCTGACCACCAGTATTTCGTGCTTGGCGATAATCGAGACAACAGTGCCGATAGCCGGGTTTACAGTTTTGTGCCCAGAGGCGAAATCATTGGCCGATCTAACTCGGTGGTATTCTCCCTCGATAGCATGAATAGTTACTTGCCTCGCGGTGAGCGCTTTTTGTCAGAGTTAGACTAGTAGAATTCCGATTATTCGCCGCGATACGCCCAACTAACCCAAACCCATTGCTTAGCTTGTGCCCAGCGATATTTTACAGCCCACTGCAATAAAAATGGCTGCTGCCAGTTCTATTATTACGTGCACTGCCGCGCAGCATCCAAAAGGAAATTCTATGATTAAACTATTACGTCAGTATAGCGGGCTAACAGGTAAGGCTATTCTCGCTGTGTTTACGGCAGCTATGCTGCAAAATTTGTCAGCACAGGAATTTGATTGGGCGCCTGACTTTCCAGTGGGAACTGCGATGCCTGAAATTTCGGCCCTTGATCAGGATGGTCAGCTGATGACTTTCGCTGACCTGACGGGTGACAAGGGCTTGTTGTTCGTATTCAGTCGCTCTTTTGATTGGTGACCCTACTGCAAAGCTCAGCTCGTGCAGCTGACCGGTGTAGCAGATGATTTAGCAGAACTAGGTATCAACGTGGCCACTATTACTTACGATCCAGTGGAATTTTTGAAAGAAGTGCAGGAAGATCAAGCTATCGAATTCCCGCTGCTTCATGATGAAGACGTTAAACACGTGAATAGTCTTGGCATTCGCAACTTGGACTATGAGCCTGGCGACCGTACCTACGGCATTCCCTACCCGGGCATGCTACTAATCGATAGCGATGGAGTCATTCAGCACAAGTTTGCAGAAGAACGCTATCAAGATAGGCCAGCCCTAGAACTTGTATTAGAGGCGGCTTCGAGCCTGTAGCTAAAAGCCAGAAACCCCCGATAAAACAACAGTCGCTACAGCGTGGTCCACCCAGTGTATACATGGCAAGCTAAGACTCTCCAAACGGCCCCAAGCCGAGCGAGGTCTGCCATGTACACACTGCCATCAAAGGCATCAAAG
>CAYGSO010000001.1:35250-198412 GCA_964352445.1 uncultured Pseudohongiella sp.
GGCCCCAAGCCGAGCGAGGTCTGCCATGTACACACTGCCATCAAAGGCATCAAAGTCATCAAAGTCATCAAAGTCATCAAAGGGGTCAGAGTAACTTGATCCATCAGATCAGTGCCATCAAAGGGGTCAGAGTAACTTGATCCATGCAACCCCTGATGTTTTGCTATTTCCTCTATTCTCTTCCTTGCTCTTGTCGTTTTTTGCTACTTTAGAAATGGCTTCGAGTCTAGCCACAGTCGGCTAACTCGAACCACCGCTAGCGAATTTCTAAGCACCCCTCACTCATTCAGATATGCCGTCACAATCCATCGCGGCCATTCCAATAAAAGCCAGCTACTGATAGTAAACAATCACCGCCGCAGGATAGCCCCACGGAAATTAGCCGGCTCAGTTGTTTTGAGAATCAGCCATCAAGTGCTTAAATACGAACTTCGTTGAAAATCAGTCGTAGCCGCTGTAAATAGATTGCCGCAGGCCTGACAATAATAAGAGCAGTATTAATGCCTAGTCGAACCCGCGAACCTCGCTCGCGCCTTGCCTACTCTAATCGTGCGATTTGCTTAAGTTTCGTTTTGCTCGCAGTAAGCGGCTACAGTAGTGCGCAAACCACGGTTTACTCAATCCCGAGAATCAGCCAAGCGCCTGTCATTGATGGCAAGATTGACAACGATGAATGGGCCGCCGCGACTCGGGTTCAAATTAATATAGAAACCGACCCAGGCAACAATGTTGAAGCTGAAGTTCAGACCGAAGCTTTGCTGATGGAAGACGGCCAAGTTCTGTATGTGGGCTTTATTGCCGATGACGATACCATCGATCAGGTCAGGGCGTTCTATCGAGACCGAGACCAGATTGATCGAGACGACCGGGTTGGTGTGATACTGGATACCTTCAATGATGAACGCAGAGCCTACGAGTTTTACGTTAATCCGTTTGGGGTGCAGTCCGATAGTATTTATGACGATGTGAATCGACGGGGAGATGACTCGTGGAATGCAATTTGGGAAAGTGCCGGGGAGGTTAACGCGCGCGGCTACGTTGTCGAAATGGCCATACCGTTTAAGCAACTACGTTTCGCACCGAGCGAAGATCAGCAAACTTGGGGCATAGATCTAGTTCGGAATTTCCCTAGAGATAGAAATAACCGCATTGCTAACAACCCTCAAGATAGGGATATTTCCTGTTATCTTTGCCAGATTAGTAAAATGGCCGGCATGTCGAATCTTCGCGCTAGCCGAAACCTAGAAGTTATTCCCACTTTTACCAGCACTGCAATTCAAAACCGCGACCCTGCTGTGGGTGAATGGATAAACGAATCCATTAAACCCGACGCTGGAGTGGATGTGCGCTGGGGCATCAGCCAAGACATTTATCTCAATGCCACGCTTAACCCAGACTTTTCTCAGGTCGAGGCAGATTCGGCGCAGCTGGATATTAACAATACATTCAGTTTATTTTTCCCTGAGCGCAGAACGTTTTTTTTAGACGGTGCAGACTACTTTGATACCTTTGAAAACCTAGTCTATACACGAAACATTGCGAATCCTGACTACGGCGTAAAACTCACCGGAAAATCTGGCCGGCATACTTATGGTGTGCTCACTACCAATGATGAGTCCACAAGCTTTTTAATTCCCAGGGCCCTTGGCTCAAGCGTAGCCTCCCTGAGAGATCTGCAAAGTGAAGTTGCTATTGGCAGGTATCGGCTTGATGTATTTGAAAACTCGGCAGTAGGCGCAGTAGTAACCCAGCGCAGCGGTGATGATTACAACAACACCGTAGTGAGTATGGATGCCACACTGAGACCAACCGATAGGGACACTGTTTCAATGCAGGCCTCTAGGTCCACCTCTGACTACCCAGTCCAAATTCAAAACGACTTCAATCAAGCTAGTAGCCTGAGCGATGACAGCATCAGAGTTGAATACAATCATAATGATGAGTTCTGGGACTGGCGCGTTGGCTATATTGATGTTGGCAAAGATTATCGCGCTGACCTTGGTTTCATTAATCGGGCTGACTATAAATTTTTTGTCACTACCGTGGGTCGTACTTGGCGAGCTGACGGTGACAGCTTTTTTACCAGAATTCGCATCGCTTTGGACTATGACAGAACCCAGGATCAGTCTGGCTTAGAACTCGAAGAAGAAGTTGAGATGTTTGTAAATCTCAACGGTCCAATGCAGTCTTTTCTCAACGGCCTCTTCGGCGGCAGTAAAACTTATTGGAATGGCACCTACTTCGATGAGCAGTTCAATCAAATATCAATCGGCTTTCAGCCTCTACCGAACCTGCGTTTGTCGGCCTTGCTTCGCTATGAGGATGTAGTTGATTTTGCCAACACCCAGCTAGGTAATTCGATGCGCTATCAGCCATCAATAGACTATCAGTTTGGCAAGCACTTAGAGTTCAGTCTAAGCCATACCCTGCAGCAGTTCGATGTTACCGACGGTCGGTTGTTTACCGCTAATCTGACTAACCTTCGAACTACCTACCAGTTCGATGCAAAAAGCTTTATTCGCTTTACCCTGCAAAACACCGATACTGTGAGAGACCCTGCTCTGTATGTAAACACGGTGCAAAAGAACAATACCCGTCTCACAACCCAGTTACTGTACAGCTACCGGTTCACTGCGGCGACACGATTTTTTATCGGCTATTCCGATTCTGCTTTTCAAGACGATCGGTTCACGTCACTCGAGCCAACCAATCGAACCGTCTTTGCTAAGTTCAGTTATGCTTGGCAGCCTTAGGCTCTAGTGCTGATTTTTAGCCACCGGACATGGCCCAAAATTGATGCGTCATAGGAGTCTTGCACCGAACTCGTGCGGCCTTCGGCCGGACAACTTAAGCAGGGATTTTAAAATTCAAATGATGACAAAACCTTTATAGTTTTTCGTGTTTTTGGCTTAATGATGCTGTCATATCTCAGCCTCAATCTGTAATATTGCCGTCTTTCATTGATGGGTTAATTGAGGCAGTAGTTATGGGCCAACGAACGTCCCTTTATCAGAAACATCTCGACTCAGGCGCCAAGATGGTGGACTTCGGAGGCTGGGATATGCCTATCAATTATGGCTCCCAGATCGAAGAACACAATCAAGTTAGAACGGCTGCCGGCGCCTTTGACGTATCTCATATGACGGTCGTTGATATAGCAGGCCAGGACGCCGAGAAATACCTGAGGCGTTTATTGTCCAATGACGTTTTAAAACTCGATGCTCAGGGTCGCGCACTCTACAGTGCGATGCTGACTCACGACGGTGGCGTGGTGGATGATTTAATTGTCTACAAGATGAGTTTTGGCTACCGCCTCGTAGTCAACTGCGCTACTCGCAGCAAAGACCTAGCATGGATGATTGAGCACTCTAGGGGCTATCAAGTATCGATTGAGGAACGCCCCCGTCTAGCAATTTTGGCCATCCATGGCCCTGGGTCTATTGATGCGGTCTGCCAAGTCCTGGATGCTGACCAAGCCGAAGCGGTTATGGCCCTTAAAAATTTCACGGGAGTAGAGCTGGGAGACTACTTTATAGCGCGCACCGGCTACACCGGCGAAAAAGGCGTTGAGCTCATCTTCCCCGACGCTGACGCGCCCCAGCTGTGGGACAAGCTTTTAGCCGTAGGGGTAAAACCTGTTGGCCTTGGCGCCCGAGATACTTTGCGGTTAGAGGCAGGCATGAATTTGTATGGCCACGACATGGATGAATCTATCTCGCCACTGGCGGCGAATATGGAGCAAACCATCACTTGGCAGCCCGATGACCGCGATTTCATTGGCCGCGAAGCGGTTACCAGCCACAAACAGCAGCAGGCTGCTGGTAAGTTGGGCAAATTAGTGGGATTAGTGTTAGAAACTCGAGGCGTACTTAGAGAAGGACAAGCCGTGCAAACTGACACTGGCACTGGCATCATTACTAGTGGGAGTTTTTCACCTACATTGAAGCATTCAATTGCATTGGCTAGAATTCCTTCTGACAGCACCAGCTGCCAAGTAGACCTTCGCGGCACGTTGACAGCCGTGAGAATTGTAAAGCCGAATTTTGTCAGATTCGGCAAGAAAGTATTCGAATAAAGGCCAACAGCCTACTAAACACAGACCACACTACGAGGATTTTTTGAGTGAGCAATTTCCCAGATGATTTGAAATACGCATCAACCCATGAGTGGGCGCGTATTGACGACGACGGCGTCGCCACTATCGGCATAAGCTTCCACGCTCAAGATGCTCTGGGCGACATTGTATTTGTTGAACTGCCGGAGGTTGGCGCGACGCTCAACGCCAAAGAGGAAGTAGCGGTGGTTGAATCTGTGAAGGCTGCCTCTGACATCTACGCCCCCTTATCAGGCGAAGTGATTGAAATTAATGAAGAATTGGCAGATGGCCCAGAGATAATTAACTCGCTGCCCTATGACAACGGTTGGTTTTTCAAGATCCAATTGAGCAATGAAGCCGAAATTGACGAGTTGATGGATGCTGAAGCGTACGCGGAACATTGCGACGGCGAGTAATCTGCTTCCACTGGTTTTACGTTCTATCTAGTACTCAGACCCCTCACCGCTCCAATGGCGGTGAGCTTGTTCCACTAAACGTTATCTGATTCAGTAACAAGGCATCTACCCTACTTTATGGGGGAGATGGCTTGTTGCGTCAATCAATGAGGACAGCAATGCAATCCCCTAAGACAACTGCTCACACCGCTGCTATCGCAGGCAATGATTCTGCACCGACTCTTGATACCCTTAAGTATAACAATGAGTTCGTTGATCGCCATATTGGCCCAAGCGAAGAACAAATTGCTGAAATGTTATCCATCCTGGGCTTAGATTCACTGCAACAGTTGATACGCAATACCGTGCCGGGAAGCATAGCGCTAGATGCACCTCTGAATTTAGCTGAGCCTCAAACAGAAACAATGGCGTTGGCACGACTAAAGTCTTTGGCCAACAAAAATCAAGCAACTCGTTCTTTTATCGGTCTTGGCTACTACGATACCACCACGCCCAATGTGATAGTTCGGAACGTCTTAGAGAACCCAGGCTGGTACACCTCTTATACACCATACCAGCCTGAAATTTCTCAGGGGCGTTTGGAGTCACTGCTGAATTTTCAGCAGATGGTGCTAGATTTTACCGGCATGGATCTGTCCAATGCCTCTCTACTTGATGAGGCGACAGCTGCTGCTGAGGCCATGGCACTTGCTAAGCGCTCCAGCAAAGATACCAAAGCGACGAAGTTTTTTGTCCATGAGCACTGCTTCCCACAAACGATCGACGTGCTAAAAACCAGAGCAGAGCGATTTGGCTTTGAACTGGTTATTGGTAGTGTCGAGGAGATACCTTATAGCGAAATATTTGGAGCAATATTCCAATACCCGTCGATGCAGGGACAGTCTGCAGACTTAACCGACGTTATAAGCAAAATTCACGCTGAGAAAGGCATAGCGATTGTCGCGGCAGATCTAATGGCATTGGCGCTGCTTAAGCCTCCGGGTGAAATGGGGGCAGACGTAGTGATTGGTAGCACCCAGCGCTTCGGCGTTCCTATGGGCTACGGTGGGCCCCATGCTGCTTACTTCGCCACTAAAGAAGAATACAAAAGAGCAGTGCCAGGTCGCATTATTGGCGTATCGGTTGACACACGTGGCAAGCAGGCATTCAGAATGGCGTTGCAGACCCGCGAACAACATATCCGAAGAGAAAAAGCCAATAGCAATATTTGTACGGCGCAGGCGCTACTCGCCAATATCGCCGCCCTGTATGCCATGTATCATGGACCGGAGGGGATTCGAAATATCGCCCTGCGCATCCATCGCCTCACTGAAATTTTGGCCATTGGTCTCAATCAGGCTGGGCTGCACATTGTTAACGACAACTTCTTTGATACGCTAACAATTTCAGTCGACGACAAACAGGCTCAAGCTATTCAGGCAAGAGCTCGTGAAGCGGGCATTAATTTGCGGATTGATCGGCTCACTGTTGACGGCACTATCGGCGTTAGCTTAGATGAATGTACAACTGAGCATGAAGTTGAATTGCTTTGGGGTATTTTTGCGGCTGAAGCCGCTGCCAAATTAGCAGTAAGCAAGATCGATACGCAAATTACTTTGGGCGAAACAAAGACAGTCATCCCCGAGGAATTACGCCGCCAGAGTGCCTATCTACAGCATCAGAATTTCAATCGCTATCACAGCGAAACCGATATGATGCGCTACATCAAGCGCCTAGAAAATAAAGATTTGTCGCTTACTCATGCCATGATTCCTTTGGGCTCGTGCACAATGAAACTGAACGCGGCGGCAGAAATGATTCCAATCAGCTGGCCTGAATTTGCGAAACCCCACCCGTTCACTCCGGTTGCTCAGATGGCAGGCTATCGCGAAATGATAAGCGAACTTGAAGTGATGCTCGCTGAGATCACCGGGTTCGATGCAGTGAGTATGCAGCCAAACTCTGGCGCTCAAGGGGAATATGCTGGCCTGTTGGCAATTAAGAAATACCTCGAAAGCATCGGCCAAGGCAGCAGGAACATTTGCCTCATTCCAACTTCTGCCCATGGCACTAATCCGGCTAGTGCACAAATGATTGGTATGAAAGTGGTTCTAGTGGCTTGTGACGACGACGGCAACATAGACGTTGCGGACCTGAAACAGAAAGCTCTCGCGCATGCTAATGATCTAGCGGCGCTGATGATCACCTATCCATCGACTCATGGGGTATTTGAAGAAGGCGTCAAAGAGATTTGCCAAATAGTTCATGATAATGGCGGGCAGGTGTATATGGACGGTGCTAACCTTAATGCCCAAGTTGGTGTCTCTAAGCCTGGGCAGATTGGCGCCGATGTATCTCATGTCAATCTACATAAAACGTTCTGCATTCCCCATGGCGGCGGCGGCCCGGGTATGGGCCCTATAGGGATCAAGTCCCACCTCGCTCCGTTTGTCGCCAATCATTCATTGATAGAGTTAGTGGGCCCCAATAGAAGCAACACAGCTGTCTCAGCAGCGCCTTGGGGCAGCTCTAGCATTCTGCCTATTTCGTGGATGTATATAGCGATGATGGGCGCGCAGGGTCTTTTAAAAGCGACTCAAGTGGCTATTTTAGGGGCCAATTACATTGCTAAGAAGCTAGAAGATCACTACCCGGTGCTCTACACGGGTCGCAATGGTATGGTCGCCCATGAATGCATTATCGACATGCGAGCGATTAAACAGGCTTCAGGCATTTCTGAAGAGGACGTGGCGAAGCGGCTAATGGACTTTGGTTTCCACGCCCCTACTATGTCGTTTCCGGTTGCCGGCACACTGATGATAGAGCCAACTGAAAGTGAGTCCCTCGAAGAGCTAGATCGTTTTATTACAGCTATGATTCAGATCAGAAAAGAGATCTTTGAAGTCGAGGCGGGCAAGATTGACGCTAAAAACAATCCGCTGAAAAATGCCCCGCACACTATAGAAGATATGCTGGATGAAGCCTGGGACAGACCTTACTCCAAGCGAGATGGCGCGTTTCCTTTGGGGCAAACTGACTCAAGCAAATTTTGGCCAAGTGTCAACAGAATAGACAATGTCTACGGCGACAGAAATCTATTTTGTTCTTGCCCAGCCATCGAAAACTACGAATAAGTTTAAGTTAGCGTCGTAAGCTGTATTAGAAGTCATCGCGGCTCTCAATGTGATAGCTGCGTAACTTCTTTAAACGATCTATTTTGGTGTTTAAGGTGTTTAGCTTTTGAGTTATGTCTTTTTGCCGCTGGATAATTGATTCATCATCTGATGCTTCAAACTTTTTTAAAGACATATAGAGTTCGGTTTTTTGGTGTTTTAGCTGTCTAATCCGATAACTTTTATAATGAGAGACTTGACGCCTAACGGCTAGTCCCGGAATCAGTACAATCGTGATTGCAACTAGATAGGGTTGTGAAATCCAAAATAAAAATACCACCCTTGCCGAGGATAAATGCATCAGCTGCCAATCGACTGCAAACATATACATCGACACCAAAACACCGATCAGCGAAATTAGCGTTGCAAAGAACCATAGGGCATCACTAAGCTTTTTCAGGCTTTTGGCGGCATCGGAACTTTCAGAATCCAATGAATGAATTAGCTCTGGCGCTAATTTAAGATAAAGCACAATTACAGCAATGATTGCCAACATTCCCATCCCAGCAGTAAAGCCGGCAGAAAAATAGCCTATATACATGACTAGCAGAGACAAAGCAGAGCTGTGCAACTCACCGGGTATTCCCAGTAGATGCGCAACCAGCGTATTGCACGTACCCCAAAAAAGCCCAGCTAACAGAAACCGATTATTCGTGAGCCAGACTTCAACAATAAAGCGTGTTAGCTGGTCATTGCCCTGCATGTTATCGATGGTCTCAATGTTGGATCTAAAAATATCAGTAGAAACGTACATCGACATGATGCAGGTGCTAATGATTATTCCCAGAACCCAACAGTACTGGCTGTAGAAAGCACCCTTGTCTGGTATGACCAAATACTGCAAAAGGATATAAAGGCCACCTAAACTCAAAGAAACCAGAACTTTTCCGCCAACACTTAAAGCGGTGCGTCGATCCTGTGGATCGTAGAAAGGAGAGAAGCGAATTGGTTCAATCGAACTGGTCATCTAGTTAGCTACTTTTATATTGTGTTAAGGCATCAAGCGACAGCTGACATCATCTCGGGCAAGCGCGGTGCTGCAACCTAACCCCATCAGGCTAAATTGACTAAAACCCTCGAAAACCTGTTGCCGCACTCCTAACTTAGCAGGCGGCAGGCATCGATTTTAAGAAAAGGTGCCACCACTAACAATAGCCTAATTAGTGATTTTAGCCTAATACCAAGTTTTTTGTGGGATTCGATACCCGTCGCACAATTTTTCTTGTCACAATGCCTTTTCGAACCCCAATTCTCTTGGTTATCTGCTTGCCGGATCTTATCCGAGAAA
This sequence comes from uncultured Pseudohongiella sp., assembly GCA_964352445.1. Lineage (GTDB taxonomy): Bacteria > Pseudomonadota > Gammaproteobacteria > Pseudomonadales > Pseudohongiellaceae > UBA9145. The sequence continues at coordinate 44,203 of CAYGSO010000001.1, forward strand.
GTAAGTAGGCATGGAATTTTGGCTCAAGAGGGGCCGCTATATAGCCACGATAGTCTGGATATGGCCTGAGTTTTTCAGCCAGAAAACTCAAGTAATGCCTATGTAGGGTTAGGTATTGCGGTCTACAGCCAAAGCCGTTGGCTGTGTAGCTCGACCATTGCCAAGTACCGACTAGATCACTCAAGCCAACATCCAAGGCCAGCCTTTCGATAAATTTCTGGCAATCAAGAGTGAGTTCGTAGCCACTCACTTCACTCGCCCTTATAGTTTTACTGATGGGAATCGAATCTCGCTCAAACCTAGTTTGATAATATTCTCCGAAACTCCCTTGTACCGCGCTTACCATAGCACTAAGTCCTGTGCTGAGAGTCGGCGTAACCAGTAAATACGCTTCGTTTTCTAGCACTGTATAGGCATGCAGTTTTACCTGATAGGGCTTCAACGCACTAAACAAGCGAACTAAAAACTGCTGTCGACAGTACTCGTCGACGAACGCCCCGCCGCTGGCAATACCTCGCATATGCACACAGTAGGTTGAACCAGCCACGTGGCGAGCACTTTGGATTCCCATATCTATCCCTCCTTGGATGTTGATCTTGGAATTGAAGTTATTGTGACGTCTGCTTTTTTCTAAAGCTTTCCTGAAAGCTGTAACTGGTGATCGGTAAGCCCTATCAGTTTTGGGTTATGACTAACGAGGACTAAAGTCATGTCCAGCTTTTTAAGCTTTTCTAAGGTTGCAATAGCGTCGGCATCACCCAGGTGAGATAACGCCTCATCTAACACCAATATCTTCGGCTGTTGATAGAGCGCCCGAGCTAACAGCAGCCTTTGCAATTGCCCTGCGGAAAGCACAGCTCCAGCTTCAGTAAGCGGCGTACTAAAACCCATCGGCAAACCACTGACTAATTTGTCCAATCCGGTAATTGCGCAGACACTTTGGAGCTTTTCCTGGTCAAAATGATCGAGTCCCAGATGAATGTTGTAGGCGAAGCTTCCTGTCAAAACGGTTTCACCGTGGGTGACTGCCGAGATTTTCCCTCTCAGCGCTCCCCAAGACTGCCTAGTTAGCTCTTTTTCATCGATGAAAACTTTGCCTTTGCTTGGGGTTTCTATACCAAGCAGTAGTTTAAGCAGGGTAGTTTTACCGCACCCAGAGGCTCCACAAATGCCTAAACTCTCCCCGGCTAAGAGGGTTAGCTCTAGATTTTCTAAAATCCAACTTGAATTGTCGCCATAACGAAAGCTCAGACCATCTAGCTTTATATGGCCCGCTAGTTCCTTTTCTACGATACTTGGGGAATGGTCAATCACATCGACTTTTTGCAACGTAATATCCGATAACCGGTCAAGCTCCAGCTTCATCAGCTGAATCTCACTAAGTTTTGGGATCATCGCGCTGACAGAGCTTACGAAATTTTGTTTCAGAAAAATGAAGCTCATTAGCTGGCCTATGGTCATTCCTTGATTCAAAACCAACTGTGTCCCTAAGAAGATTGTCGCAATGTAGTCTAAGCCGAACAGCAGTGATTGCGCCGTGCCAATAGAGAGCTGAAACCTGCCAAGAAAATAGCCAGCGTTTATCAAGCCGGTGTAGTCAGCCAGCCAAGAGTTGCCTCGCTGCGTTTCTAAGCCGTAAAGCTTGGTTGTGACTATAGTACGGACATTTTCGATAAAACCGGTCTGCTGTTTAGCTGCCGCTACCAACGCCTCTTGCCTCAGCACTCTCTCTGTCTTGAGCGCTAAGATTCGCACTAAGCAAAACAGGCTCATGGAAGCTAAGGCGATGCCGCCTAGAACAGGGCTATACAAAAACAGCAACAGCAGCGTAACCAAGGAGAATATTCCATCAACGATCACCGTGATCATCTCTTGAGTAACAAGCTGTTTTATAGTCTCAAGCGATCCAAAGCGGGAAACCACATCGCCGATCTCCCTGCTTTCGAAATAGTTAATGGGCAGCCTTATCAAATGTCCAAAACAGTTCCTGGCTAACTGAAAACCTGTTTGACTAGAGAACTGTAGAAGGATTATTCCTCTAAAATAGCTTACTGCCGATTTTGCAACCGTAATGATCAGAAACAATATGGCCAACAGCAGAATCAGATCGTGGTCCTGCAGACTGATGCCCTGATCGATCACTAGCTGTAAATACAAAGGGGCTGATATCGCTAGAATCTGAATAGCGATTGAGAGCAGGAAGACCTGTAGAGCCGTTTTAAAAAAGTCGGCCCCTGGTTTAAAAAGGCGGCGCCAAGTAAGCGTTTGTTTAGATGCCTGGGGAGTAAAGTCTTGCAGACAGCTTATCTCCAGTGCTACTCCCGTGAAATGTAGGTTGAGCTCAGCCAGGCTATAGCGCCTCACCCCCACCGCGGGATCATGAATAGTAAAGGTTTTACCGCTGACCTTAGTCAGCACGACGAAATGATCGAGATCCCAATGCAGTATGACGGGCAGCTGCAGCTTACCCAAATCACCTAGTTCTAGCTTTAATGGGCGGCAGCTAAGCTTTAACGTGGTTGCCGCTATCATCAGGTCTTTAATAGTCGCGCCAAGATTGGTAATTCGATACCGCTCCCTGAGCTGACTGAGGGACAGCTCTTTACCGAAATAACTCGATATCATAGCTAGACAGGCCAAACCGCATTCACTGGTCTGGGCTTGAAACAGCATTGGCACTCCACCACGTTTCGCAAACAGTGTAGTCATAAATTCTTCTGCCTTAAACTAATAAGCGGTTTAAACACAAATTCCAGCAAAGACAAATTTTCCGTGACAACATGGGCCGTGAACTCGTAGCCGCTTTTTAGTGGATGGGTATCCGGGCCTTCCACAAAGTTTTGCTCAAGGCGAGCAACTACTCGAAAAACAGGCTGGTTCGAGTTTTGTACTGGTAGCGATGTTGCTCTTGGATCCAGTGGTGTACCGCCAATCTCAACGATAGTGGCATCGTAATAACCGTATTCGTTCACTGGGAAGGTATCAAACGAGAGCCGCAGCGACTGCTCGGTATGTAACATGCCGATTATCCCAGACGATACAAAGAGCGTGGCAATGAGATCGTTATCCGGATTGCTTACCTGCATCAGCTGCTGCGCAGGCTTGACGGCCATGCCTTGCTTAATGGCCATCCCGGTTACCACCCCATCCCTAGTGGACACAATTGTTATAAGGTGACCATTTTCCAGACTTTCGATTTCATGTCGGAGCAATTCTATTTGCTGGTCATAATCAGACTTAGTAGTTAGGTACCCAATCTCTAGCGCTTTTACTTCAAGATGAAGATCGGATAGCCTGCCTTGGGACTCCAGTCGTTCAAACTCGATATTGTTTGTGTATTGAGCTGCTTCAAGAAAATTTAGTTGCTGCTGAGTGTGCTGAAGCTTAGACACGCTCGAATTTTCTAGCAGTTTGGTAAAAGACTTCAGGTTGGCATCGTTCACAGAGAGTCTTTCTTTGCTAAGCAACACGCTTTGGCTGAGACTCCGTAGTCTGCTTTCAACGAGACTGATGTTAGCGCTCGCCTGCTCGGTCTTAGTTAAAAACATCTCCTTTGTTAGGGATCTCTCTTTCTCCAGCAGGGAGATTTTCATTTTTAGCTGGGCGATAGAAATATCTTCAGGCCTGTGTCCAGCCCCATTACGAACCTCCGTTGTTAGCAGTGCCAATACGTCTCCTGCGGAGACAGCCTGGCCTTCTGTTACATAAACCCTCGATACCAAAGCAACGGCGGGTGACACCACTTCCAATGACGGAGAAAAAGATTCCAAAACTCCTCGTGATGGCACAGTTTCCTTGTATCGAATGGTGAACAGGACCACAAGCAACCCCAATATTAAAGTGCTCATAATCCACATTAGAGACACCATGGCATTGGAGCTGCTAATTACAACACCCGCTGTCTTAGCGTCCCTTTTAGTGAGCAAGACTTGTGGCCGAATTAGTGATTGGCGTTCCACTTATTGTATTCGCACAGTGGACAAAGATGTTTCTTGGTCTATGGCGCAGATCAGATCAGCAACTGTATGCAAACCGGTTAGTTGTTCAGACTTGAGGATGATGTTGTATCTGTCTTCTAAATCATAAACCACTTCCAAAATAGAAAGAGAATCATTAACCACGTCGACTAGGTTAATACCCTCAAGCTTATTCAGCTGAAAACGGCTTAAGCTGGTGTATTCGGACAATGCTGATAGAACGCTATCTTGAACTTCCCTGTTCATTAGACTACTCCTTACAGTAATTTTAGTTATTTATTGGATAGAACCTTCCTTGTGGGGTTCGACAAAGTAATTTGGCAAAGCGCTAAGATAGCGCCACTGTTCTTGATGCTGACAGAAAAAGTACTCGAAGAATTCAATCAACCGCTGAGTTATCCGAATGACGGCGGCTTCCGTTGTCTCCTTTGGCAAGCGCGCAGCGACGATCCGCTTGCCCAATTCAACGTAGTTTTTAGGACCCTCGGAGTAACAGATGACAGGCACTACAGAGACTCGGCTAGCCAGTGCCAACACGGCGATACCTTTTGGAAACCAAGCCCACCGCCCCAAGAATTTGACTCGAACAGTTTCGCCGTAAGAGCATGGCAGATCTGCGAACATTAAAAGGGTTGTGCTAGGTTGTCGAAGAAATGCTGACAAGGCCTGCGGTTTGGTAGTAGCGAGCATTAACTGTGAGTCTCGCGGTGGCGCGTCTGGACCGAAGCCTTTGGCCATATTTTCAAGAAAAACCGAGGTGTACTCAGTTTGACTCAACACTTTAGCAGTTATGGCAGGTGGCTGTGAGGCGACTAGCTTATTGAGGCCGTAGAGAAAGTCGCCAAAATGGAAACTCGCCAGTATTCTGGACCCTGGGTCATCCCTGTGCATTTCAATAAACTGCAGCAGCGCAGGTATCTCGATGCGAGAGATATGGGACTGTAAGGTCTTTGCTGACGCAGGGTGATTGCGGGTTTTTTCAACCTTGTGCAGATAGCGCTTGTTTGCTTTTAACATGCGGGCCGCTATTGCTACTGGCTCTCGTAAGTTAGAAGACAGCTGAATTAATAGATCTACTGAAGCTGCACTGTTTGCCCGATAGGGGCCAACTTTTAAGGACTTTATAGTATTGACATTGCCGGGTGATGAACCGGCGTGATCCACCCCGTGAGCACCAAGCTTACCTGGCCGGCGCATATCCTGCAGCCTGCGCGGCCAGAGCATAACAAGCAACCTGAGCGGCCAGCGCTTGACCAACAGCCTGAGCGGCCAGCGCTCAAAAAGAAGGGTGTAGCGGGCAGCCCAGCGCCCTGTCTTTCGCAGTTCTTTCATCGCCGGGTGTCATCCTTAACATGTCAGCAATAGTAAGATTTGGAACGTTGAATTACAGAGTAGCCTATAAAATTTGATTCCGCCACATCTGTTCCATAATAAACCAGAATCATCGAAATAAGGTTAGTTACTAAGCTTCACAGCAGTACCGCTCACACTCACCATGAGCATCCCGCCATTGGCTCCTACCACTTCATAGTCTAAATCAATTCCCACAATGGCATTGGCGCCAAGATTTTTTGCTTCGGCTTCAAGCTCGCTGAATGCTATTTCTCTAGCTTTCCCGAGCTCTTTCTCATAGGCCCCAGCCCTACCGCCGACAATATCTCTTACCGCACCAAATATGTCCTTAAATAGGTTCGCACCCAAAATGGCTTCTCCTACAACTATGCCCAGATAGCCAGTTATTTGTCTTCCTTGGATTGTGTGCGTGGTAGTTTTTATCATCGATAAATCTCCTTATTGGGCTCTAACTGCGAGGAGGAAGGCCGCGAACCATAGTCAAATGCCTTAATACAGTGCCACTGCGCCTGAATTCCGACAAGGCTTGATAGTCAGAATCCTCGTACCACTGCCTAGCTGCTTGCTCAGAAGGAAATTTGAAAATAATAGACCTGCCTGTTACGGGATGTGAGCCCTCGAATGTTACGGCATTGTCATCATAGGTAATGAACTCGCCGCCGAATTTCTTCAAAATAGGGAAAAACCCTTTCTCATATTTCAGGTATTCAGCTTTATCTGTTACGGTTAAGTTAACAATCATGTAGACAGGTATTTCAGACATAAAAACTCCAAGAAAAAATATGAGCGATGCTCGGCTTTTTTGTGTGCCCAATCAGACAACAGCCGCGGCGGCAGTAGAGGCTTGCATTATACTTATCCACATAACAAGCAGCGCGAGATTGCCTAAACCGAAAATGATAAGCCGATGCAGCACGTTGTTGTAAGTTAGGTGAATAAGGCTATGCAAACAACGCGCGGCAACAAATAGCCAAGCATAAAGTATGGGCTGGCTGGCCGTTAAATCTAAGGCGAGATAGATAACGCCTGCGGTATAGAAAAGTACGGGAGTTTCGAACAGATTGGAAAAATTTCTTGACGTCTTTGCCACAAACTCTGGCACTTCTCCTTCCTGCATTAACGCAAAATGCTTAAGGGAAATATCCCCCCGCCGCACAGCTGAAGCACGAGACCTGAATGTTAATACCATCACAAGAAATGTTAGCATTACGAGGGCGAACAGTGGGTTTAACATAGCGTCTCCAAAAATCTTGAAATGCCCCGTCGATAAAGCAGCGGGCGATTGTTCTAGTTTCGCAGTATAATTGCACTCACTTAGATAAAACACCCCACAACCCATTCTCTGGCCCGCGACTTAACGCCCCAGACTAATTAAGGATCATGCCTTACTATGAATTCAGCGTTGTTTTCTGCTCATATTGCTCATTTACAGTCCATTTACGAACAGGCGCTAGACTATGCCGGCGGTGATGAGTTCGATGCAGTACTAATTCACAGTGGCAGTGAGAAACACTATTTTGCTGACGATCGGGGGGTGCCATTTCAAAGTTATGGCCATTTCTTGCATTGGCTGCCTGTCAATCGGCCTGAGCAGTGCCTACTTATTCAACGAGGCGAAAAACCCAAGTATCTGCAGGTCATTCCATCGGACTACTGGTATGACCAAACCATTGACTTGGATGAGTCTGTGGCAAATGTTGTCGATATCGTAAGACTATCCAAGGTCGATCAAATAGGGGCCGAAGTCGCTGTCAGGAAAATTGCCTACATTGGTGAGGAAGCCACCAAGTACAGCGCCCTGTTAGGGGCACAAATAATCTGCAACCCCAAGAAGCTCTTAGGGTTTTTGGACTATCACAGAGCCTATAAAACCGACTACGAAATTGGCCAGTTGCAAAGCGCCAACCAGACCGCATTAATAGGCCACGCCGCGGCCACTGAGGCATTTACCCAGGGCGGCACTGAGTACGACATTCATCAGGCTTATTTGAATGCCTGCCGTATTTTAGAAAATGAAGCGCCCTACACCAATATTGTGGCCGTCAATGAAAAGTCGGCGATCCTGCACTATCAGAATAAAAGAAGGGACAAAGGCACTAAAAACCATGTCCTGCTAATAGACGCCGGCTATCGCTGCAACGGTTACGGCTCAGATATTACCCGAACCAGTGTAACTACTTCTGCCCATCCAGTTTTTATTGAGCTTCTAAAGGGCATGGAAGCCATCGAGTTAGCCTTAGTCGCTGCGGTCAAACCGGGGATACGCTATGTCGATATTCACCTTCAAACCCTTAAGATGATTGGCGAGCTACTGCAGCATTTAGACATAGTCACCTGTGACTCAGACACCTTGTTCGACCACCAGCTTAGCCAAGTTTTTATGCCCCACGGTGTCGGCCACTTACTTGGTGTTCAAGTGCATGACGTGGCGGGTTTCCAACAAGATATACATGGCACCCAGCTCAGTGCGCCTGAGCACTCACCCAATCTGCGTAATACTAGGATGATAGAGAAAGACATGGTTTTCACCATCGAGCCTGGCTGTTATTTTATTCCAATGCTACTAGAGCCCCACCGCAGCTCCAAATTTAAAGACTTATTCAATTGGTCGCTGATCGATCAGCTAGTTGGCAATGGCGGAATACGCATCGAAGACAATGTGTTAGCAACTGACTCTGGTTCCGTTAATCTTACTCGGGGCAGCTAGCCCTCTGAGCTTCCCCTAAAGGTTGGCATCGATTAGTTTTAGTACCAGCGCCAGCGCTTGCTGATTAGCCTCACACACCGCTTTGCCGCGCTGGCCTACAGCGAGCGCGGCGGCTGGTGCCTGTAGCCAGGCGATAATCTGTTGAGCCAATGCCTGCTGATCTTTGACAGTCACCAGACCTCCAGCGTTTTCAAGCTCCGAGCAAATGCTGGCAAAGTTATACTGAGAAGGACCAACCACAACAGGCAGTTCAAGGGCAGCGGGTTCAAGCACATTTTGACATCCCGTATCCACAAGACTGCCGCCGACAAACGCTATCTTCGCTGCACGGTAGTAACGCATCAGCTCACCCATGCTATCGCCGATGAGGACTTGGTGAGACGATTCTATTGGCGCATTGTCCGTGCGGCGGCAAACCTTAAAGCCTTTCTTGCTTGCCAGTTTTACCACCGCCTCAAACCGCTCGGGATGTCTTGGCACTAGCAGCAGTAAGGTGAAAGGAAAACGTTTCAGCACCGTTTCAAACCCAGCAAGCACCTTTGCTTCTTCGCCCTCACGGGTACTCGCAGCTATCACAACATCTCGATTGCTCGCCTGCAGTGAGTCGAAAAAAACGTCGGCTTTCGCAGCTGGGCTACTCAACTGCACATGAAACTTTAGGCTACCAGTGACACTCGCAGTGGCTGGGGATGCGCCCAAGCCTAGCAAGCGATCTAGATCGGGTTTTGACTGCACGGCGATCCCATTTAAGCTTGTAAGCATTGGCTCAACTAAGCCGACGAAACGCTTATAGCCACTTGCGGACTTTTCCGACATTCTGGCGTTAACCAGCAGGACCGGAATCGATCGCTGACGGCAGCCATGAATTAAATTTGGCCAAAGCTCTGTCTCCATAATGATCAGCAGATCTGGTTTATTTTTTGCGATAAAGCGCTCCAGGGCAGCGGGGAGATCATAGGGTAGATAGCTATGGGCAACTCTATCGCCGTAGAACGTTTCAACTTGCTCTGACCCCGTTGGTGTCATTGTTGTGACTAACACCCTATCGCCTCGCTCAAGCAGCGAATCTACAAGAGGTTTTGCAGCTACAACTTCACCGACTGATACGCCATGCACCCAAATCAAAGGAGCTGAACTCGCCGCTCTCAAAGGCGTGTCGGCTAAGCCGAAGCGCTCGAGTATTCGCCGTCGATATCTTGGCGCTCGAATAGAACGCAGCAGCAATCTGATAACTATGAGTGGCACAGCTAGATACAGCAGAAATGTGTAGAGGGTACGAGACACGTTAATGTGGCCTTTTAAGGTTGCAATGCGCTGTGATGGGAATGTTGCTACGAAGACGATACAATTAAGTTAGCCACGCAAACAACCGCTTTTCTCTCAGCCAGCTAAAGGTAACTAATGACTCAACGCTATTCAACTGACATCGTCATCTTTGGCGGCGGTATAGCTGGCTGTTGGCTCCTCAATAAACTGGTGAATGAAGGCTACAACGCAATACTTATTGAGCAAGGTGAATTAGGCGGTGGCCAAACATTTGCCTCCCAAGGGATAATCCATGGCGGTCTAAAATACGCCCTGAATGGCGCACTAACCGGTGCCACCAATGCCATCGCCAACATGCCCAAGCGTTGGCGAGAGTCCCTTGCTGGCACTGCCGATGTTGATCTGCGTGGCGTAAAAGTTCTTTCTGAGAACTACTACATGTGGTCTAACGCCGGCATACGCTCAAAGCTAAAAACCTTTCTGGGCAGCAAGAGTCTGCGTGGCCGAGTTGAATCTGTCGCTCAACATGAATACCCGGAATTTTTTGCTGCCGCCACCAATGCCGGCACTTTGTATAAATTACCTGACTTTGTGATTGAGACAGAAAGCCTGCTCGCCAAATTAGTGAACGCTCAGAGGCAGAGAATTTTTCAAGCCAGTGATGATCAGATAGAGTTTCACCGCAGCAGTGCTGGGTTGGTTTGCAGTATCACCGTTAAAACGGCCGCGGAACATTTTATTATCGATACCCAACGAACCATTCTAGCCGCCGGTAAAGGCAACCAATCACTGATAGACAGTGCTGGTCTGCGCTTGATAAAAATGCAGTTACGGCCCTTGAATATGGTGTATCTAAAAAGTAAACGGCTTACCCCTGTTTACCTTCACTGTATTGGCGATAGCTTTAGTCTCACGCCAAAGCTCACCATAACATCCCATACAGATGCTGATGAAAATATTGTTTGGTATTTAGGAGGTGAGATCGCGGAGTCTGGGGTCAATAAATCCAGCGGCGCGCAGGTGGACGCCTCAAAAAAACTTTTAGCCGATTTATTTCCTTGGCTAGACCTTTCCGATGCCGTTTGGGATTGCCTTGCGGTTGATAGGGCGGAGCCAGCGGTTTCCAGCAATTTCAGACCCGATGATGCATTTTCTGCTGAGGAAGACGGCGTGATTGTAGCTTGGCCAACCAAGCTCACTTTGGCCCCCTCCCTTGGGGATAGGGTTACAACACTGCTGAAGAATTCGAATATCCTACCCACTTTATCGCCTAACAAAGCTGAGCAGTTTACTGGCTTAGAGCGCCCTAAAATAGCGGTAGCTCCTTGGAATTAACTCTATGACTCTACCCCTGCGTGCGCTCGGATCTACCGACATACTGGTTTCTTGCTTAGGCCTTGGCACTGTAAAATTCGGCCGTAATGCAGAAGTGAAATACCCGACTAATTTCTCCTTACCCAGCGACGTTGAAATAGAGCGTCTATTGGCAGCGGCTCACGATCAAGGGATTAACCTACTGGACACGGCGCCTGCCTACGGCAGCAGTGAACAGCGCATCGGCCGGCTTTTAAAAAACAGAGATCAGTGGATAATCTGCACAAAAGTGGGTGAGCAGTTTGTTACTGGCAAGTCTATTTATGATTTTTCAGCGCAAAGCACAGTAGCCAGTATCGATAAAAGTTTACGCTATCTGAATTCTGACTACATCGACATTGTGCTGGTTCATTCAGACGGACGTGACCAACACATTCTCGACAACAGCGGTTGTTTTGAAGCCCTATCGAGACTTAAACAAGCGGGGAAGATACGCGCCATCGGCATGTCCACTAAAACAGTTAACGGTGCTCTGAATGCGATGGCGCTGTGTGATGTGTTAATGGTGACTTACAATCCGTCGGCGCAAGAAGATGCGGTTGTAATAGATACCGCCATGGAAAAAGGCTGCGGCATTCTTATCAAAAAAGCGTTTGACAGTGGCCATGCAGTGGTTGCTGGAAAAAAAGCCGGTGTTGCTAAAAATCTTGAGTTTGTACTTTCTAAGCCAGGCGTCAGCAGCGCAATTATTGGTACTATTAATCCGAGTCACTTGGCAGACAACATCGCAGCAGCGAAAGAAGCCAGTAAATTAGCAACTATCTAGTCGCCAACTTGTTTCATTTTTTCGACAATAGCCGATGTAGAACAGTTGTCTAAAAATTCTAGGGCCTTTACCTGACCACCATAGGATTCAACAAACGCACCACCAACGACTTGATCAAGGGTGTAGTCACCGCCCTTCACTAAAATGTCTGGCTGCAGTTCCTTAAGTAAATTCTCAGGTGTGTCTTCGGTAAAACTAACCACCCAGTCAACCGCTTCAAGACCTGCCAGTACAGCCGCACGACGCTCGACCGGATTAATCGGTCGACCGGCACCTTTCAATCGATGAACTGAATCATCGTTGTTGATCGCGACAATGAGTCGGTTGCCTAGTTTTTTCGCTTCAGCCAAATAGCCAACGTGGCCAGCATGGATGATATCAAAACAGCCATTCGTAAAGACGATGGTTTCACCGTGGTCTTTAGCATCTTGCACCGCAATTTTTAACTGATCGGCTGTCATAACACCGCGACCGGAGTGATGTTCCGACAAAATCGCGCGGCGCATTTCTGGGCCACTAATAGCAGCGGTGCCAAGTTTTGCAACAACCAAGCCGGCCGCCAAATTGGCTAATGCAGTAGAGTCAGCCAGACTATCACCCGCTGCTAATGAGGCGGCCAGAACAGAGATCACTGTATCGCCAGCACCGGTAACATCGAACACTTCCCGTGCTTTTGCTGGCAGATGCAGCTCCGCAGACTCTGGCCGGATCAACGTCATGCCATGTTCTCCTCGCGTTATTAACAGTGCGCTGAGATCCAACTGTTTTAAAAGCAAAAGCCCTTTCTCGACCAGAACTTGTTCGTTATCACAAGGCCCAACCACTGCTTCAAACTCTGACAAGTTAGGGGTCATTAAGGTTGCCCCACGGTACTTGGTAAAGTCTGAGCCTTTGGGGTCTACCACAACTGGGATGTTATATTTTCGAGCGAGGTCGATTAGGCAGGGCACATCCGCCAATGCGCCTTTGGCATAGTCTGAAATTACCATAACCTGACAATCTTGAATTAACGCTTCAACTTTGTTGCCGAGATCTTTTACATCCTCCTCGGTGAATTTTTCTTCAAAATCCAAGCGTATCAGCTGTTGATGCCGACTAATGACCCGCAGTTTTGTGATTGTCGGTTTACTGTTAGACACCAGAAAGTCGCAGTAGACACCAGCGGCTTCTAGGCGCGACTTCAACTCGGTGCCAGCCTCATCGTTGCCAATGATACCGACAAGGGTGGCAGCGCTGCCTAAAGCGGCGATATTCAGCGCGACATTTCCTGCACCGCCAGGTCGGTCTTCGCGGTTTTCTACTTTAACCACAGGCACAGGTGCCTCAGGGGACACTCGAAACGCGTCGCCATGCCAGTACCGATCCAGCATTACGTCGCCAATTACTAGCAGTTTTGCGTCCTGAAAAGGCGGCATTTTCAGTTTCATTGCTTAGTCTCCACCTGTGCTCAATAAGGGCATTTCTCACAAGCTGGGCATAATACCACAGCCGCTTTGTTTAGTAGATTACACAGTCCTTCGGGATTTCGACTGCCTTCTGTTACAATCTTTGCCTGTTTTTAATGATCTCGACCCATACTCCAGTGTCTACATCATCCCCCCAATTAAGGCCTATAGGACAGTACATCGCCCCGCGGTACTGGCCAACTTGGGTGTTTTACGGCTTTTTAAGGCTAGTCGCAAAACTGCCCTTCGCTTGGCAAATTGCCATTGGCACGGCACTTGGCAAGCTCAGCTATCTCATCGCTAAAGATCGCCGTGGCGCCGCTGAAGTGAACTTACGCTTGTGTTTCCCTGAGCTATCGGATGAAGAACGCCAGCAGCTAGTAAAGAAAACCTTTATTTCTAACGGCATTGGCTTGGTTGAGATTGCAATGGCTTGGTTTGGTGACCGAAGTCGGTTCGACGACAAGATTGCCATAACCGGACTTAGCAACTTCGAAACAGCAAAGGCCAGCGGTAAGGGCGTGCTGCTGCTGGGCGCTCACTTTAGCACCTTGGAAATGGGAGGCTTGCTCTTCAATACCGTGGGAGAACTCGACGCCACCTACCGCCCGAACGACAATCCATTTTTCGACGCCATTATGTACAACGGCAGGAAAAGAAATGTCAGCAACCTGTTTGACAGAAAAAATATTCGCCAGGCAATGAAAAGCCTAAAGGCAGGAAGAGTGCTTTGGTACGCACCCGATCAAGACTACGGGCCCAAAAACTCTGTATTTGCGCCATTTTTCGGCAACGAGGCGGCCACGATTACAGCGACCACCCGCTATGCTTCGTTCAATAAATCACCTGTAGTATTTTTTAGCCACTATAGAAACGAAGACAACTCTGGCTATAACATTCATTTCAGCCCGGCTATTGAAAACTACCCAACAGGTGATGATGTCAAAGACGCAACCATAATTAACCAAGCCATAGAAACCGCGATAAGAAAGCACCCTGACCAATACCTGTGGCTGCATAAACGCTTTAAAACCCAACGGGCCGGCGAGAAAGCCAGGCCCTACAATGACAAGAAAGCGCGGCTGGCCCGTGAATAAGCTGTCTTGGCAAGAAATTGATATCCGCCTAATTGCAGTTTTAGCAAGTTTACTTATTTCTTGTTTTACCTATGCCTTTCCCCAACCGCTCAACGACGATGCTTTTTTATACATTCGAACTGCCGAAATTTACTTAAGCGATGGGCTTGCTGCAGCCTACGGCCACTACAGTTGGGCCAGTTACTCGGTTTTGATTGGCATACTGAGCCAGACCGGTTTGACAATCATACAGGCTGCTTTTTTGCTCAATAGCGCGTTTTTTGCTGTGCTAACCTTTGGCTTTGTAAGCGTTGTAAAAACTATTGACGGTTCGAGCAGCACTTTGATCGCAGCCACAGTCCTGGCCCTAGTGTTTCCTGAACTCAATGAATACCGCCATTTTATCATCAGGGATATTGGATTTTGGGCACTGGTTTTCATCGCACTGTGGCAACTGAGCCTATTCGTTCAACACAGTAAACTAATCCATGGTATGGGTTTTAGTTTTTCACTTCTGCTCGCTGCCAGCTTTCGGATTGAGGCCATTGCTTACTTAGTGTTCGTGCCTCTAATTTTGCTTATTTTTATCAGAAACAAGACCCAGTATCGAGAAGTCGCTTTGCTGGCCCTAGGTTCTATCCTGGCGCCAGTTATCGCTTGGGCCGTGCTGTTAGTCAGCGGCGTCAGTGTGGTCGCTCTGAGCAGCGAATTTCTTGCAATCTATTCGCCTTTTTTGCAAACCGTGTTTTCCCCTGACGCGGACGAAACTTTGAAAATTAGCAACGCGATTTTCGGTAGCTATGGCGCCATTTATTCGGGTTACTATTTAGCCCTATTCATGGTGGCAGGCTTCTTTGCACTATTGATTGTTAGTATTGCAAACGCTCTTGGGTTGCCACTGCTCACAGTGCTGGCCATCAGCTTGCTTAAGCGTTTTGGGACCCTGCGAAACAAGCCAACCCAAGTTCTGTTTGCGGTTATCGTCGTTAATTTTCTGATCGTGTTTGGCTTTATTTACATTACTCGATTTCTACCCAGCCGCTACGCTATGGTGCTCGCAATCGCAATAGCCGCACTGATTCCTGTATTAGTAGGCCCTTGGTTGCAAGCGAGCTGGACTCAAGCAAAACCACTAGTTAAGTTTGCGCCGATACTAGTCGTGGCCTATTTATTCGTCGATTCTTACATTAGCTTTGGTCGATCTACTGCCTACATAGATCAAGCTCTGGCTTGGCTTGAATCAGAGCAGCTACAGCAGGGCCAGCTGATAACCAATGAAAGCTCCATCGGCTATTTCAGTCAGGTTGTCGAGGATTATGACCGCGTATCCAATGAATTATTCATAGACAAAATCGCAGGCGCAAAGCCCGGTGACTATATTGCGTTGGAAATGCGTTCGTCGCTGCTATTTTTCCTTGATGAGCAATTGGAGCCGGGGCGCTTTGATCTGCTGGCAGAGCGATTCGAACTATTAGCTTCATTCCCTGCAAGCTCAGACCCTCGAATAATAATTTATAGGCGCCTGCCGTAATCTCCCAGTGCTACCAGCTTACCGGCTCTTCACGCTTAGTGACCAACACATCTTCCAAAATCATATAGCGCAGATCGGTTCCCATAAACACGTTTAGTGCATCTTCAGGGCTGCAGGCCAGCGCTTCACCGACACGACTCAACGTCGTATTTACTAGCGCGCCGAAACCAGACTGCATTTGGAACTCAGACAGCAAGCGATGCAGGTCAGGATTACTTTCAGCGAACACCACCTGTGCTCGAGATGTACCATCTTTTGATGCAACGAAGGGGAATTTTTGATGCCAATTACTAGCCATGGTTTGACTCACACACATGTATTCATCATTGCAAGGTGCTTCAAAAAACTCATCCGCCATGGTGTCTAAAATAGACACCGAGAATGGCCGCCAGTGCTCGCGAAACTTCACCCGCGTTGTGATTTGGTTTATTACCCCCTCTTGTGCGGGATTGGCTAGAATGCTTCTGTTGCCTAGTGCTCTTGGGCCGAACTCCATCTTTCCTCGGAACCAAGCCACTAACTCGCCGCTGGCAAGCAGTTGCGCCGCTTTTGCAAATGGGTCCTCGAGTTTTTCCCAGTTTGGCTTTTCCCGGTGAAGCTTGCAGGCTTGAATGCATTGCTGATTGCTAAATTTGGGACCCAGAAACATATTGCGTACAGGCTCTATCGGTAAACCTTGATTCCTAATAGCATACGCAGCCGCGCCTATCGCTGTGCCGGCGTCGCTGCAGGCGGGCTGTACGATCAAGCGTTTAACCAAAGGATGCTCTACTAGGCGTTTGTTCAGCCGTATATTCATAGATCCAGTTCCGGCAATGGCAAGCCGCCCGCTGTCTTTGAGAATAGGTGCCAAGTAGCTCTCTATGAATTTGACGGCCAAGTCTTCGTAGAGCTTCTGAATTGCCGCTGCATAGTGCACATAGGGGTCGTCTGTTAAATTTCCCACACGTCTAGGTCCTAGCTTTTCGACGAGTTTTTTACTGAAGTAATGTCCCTTGGACTTTGCCTTATAGCGGCGAATACCAACTGTCCCTATCAATTTGTTATTCAGGGTGAAGCGCTTGCCATCAAAGCTTGCTAGTTCCGAAAGATCATACTTATCGGCGTCTCCGTAGGGTGCCATACCCATAACCTTGAATTCGCCGTCAAGTATTTCAAAACCCAAATAATCAGTTAGAGCCGCGTACATTCCAGACAAGGAATCTGGGTTATAAAATTCTTTAATACGAACTATCTTGCCATTCTCACCGTAGCCAATAAACACGTTGGAGTATTCGCCTTTCGAATCGATGCACAGTATCGCCGTTCTCTGATTCGTTTCATCGAGATGATAGACACTACTTGCATGTGCCAACTGATGTTGAACCGGAATTAACTTGGTTCTGTGCCGAGAGATATGAAGTTTGTCAAAAAGACCATTGAGCTCTTTGAGATAGCGGTGGTAGCGCCGGTTGCCGTTGAGTATGCTATCTATGCTGCGATCAGGAGCATACCAATGGCGATAAGCATAGTGCCATCTGGCTTTGCTAAACAGAGAAATGGGTGCATAAGGAATGGCAACTGCATCTATCTGCTCGCCTCGCACACCTGCCATCTGCATCACCCGGCGAGCGGCCCCATAGGGCATCTCCTCTTTCGCATGCTTACGCCGTATTAACCGCTCCTCTTCGATTGCGGCGATTAATTTACCGTCAATAAACAACGCAGCGGCAGGATCATGACCCACGGCACCGGATATTCCAAGGGTAACTATTGTCATTTACATTTAATCCTATGCACTCTGGGGTTGATCGTAGGTGAAACCAAGTTAGAAAAGTATCGACAGAGCCAGCCCTTTAGAAATCTTATTGGGCTATTTATTTTCGAATAAGCAAATCACGCCTACATCGAATTCGTTTCGCTTTTTCACTTGCTCCACATGCGCTTCTTTTGCGCAGTGGACTATCACAAATCTTAAGCTGGGCCGAGGAAGCGCTGTAGCCGTGTTATCCAACTTCAGTGCTTGCGATAAAGTTTAATGGCTTTACGTTCAACACTTCGCCAGAAAGCGTCTTGAGTGTTCAAACATTCCCGCAGCGGCATCTGGGAATACACTTTCATAAACCGGTAGAGATCTCTTTGGGTTAACCCAATATCCATCGCAGAAAAATACAGCCCGCTAATATCTTTAACCACCCATCTGTTTGTTAACTTGCTTTTAATCAACGCTCGATGCAGGTCAATCAACGAGACTTTGACCAACTCGACGTTCGTTGTCTCTAGGTGAAAATGACACAAATAGTAGTCTCGGTGGCACACGCCAGCTCGATGCATTTTTCGGCTAACCTCTGCCAGTTTGCGAACGAGCGTCGCTTTGAACCCAAACTTAGGCGGCGCGCTAGCCCAGCTCTTACAGTAGTCCTCCAAGGACACTGTGTTAACCAGATCCTCGGTAATAATGAAAGACTGAATTGTCGCGGGGTTCAGCCCCCGCAGTCCATACCCGGCTGCGGTCATGGTGTCTATTCCAACGTCCGTCAGCTTGTTAATCCCATGCCACTCATTGGCCGCACTAGTGATCGGCTTTTTAAGTGTCAGCAGATTTTTAAATATTTCTGGCCAGCCTACACCTAGATGTATCTTGGCAAAATAGGACTTACCCTCAAATTCAAATCTCAAGGTTTTGCGCGACTTCACCTGCCTAAAAACTTCGCCTTCTAACTCGCTCACTTTAGCGAAAGGATCAGCACCCTGCCAAGCTTGGGCAAACACCGGTGAGAGTACCAGTTTCATGAAGCCGCCATGCTATTTGCATTCGAGAAAGATTCTATGTGGTCCGCGGCAAAAATCACCATTGAATATAGATCTTCGCTGTGGCCATAGCGTAAGCCATTGGCAGACCAGTTTGATTGATGTAGTTGGCTTAACATGTGATCGAGTCTGTAATTCAAGTCTTGCTGGCTAAAAGGAGACGCACAAACTTCGCCTGAAGCGGCTCTTTCAATATGGAATGCATATCCGCAGCTGGCTGTAGTAAGAACTGGTAATCCTGCAATAGTGGCTTCCAGCAAGACATAGCCCGCACTTTCGCTATAGGCAGGATGGAGCAATAGATCCGCGGCCTGAAGGATCTGGGGAACGTCATCCCGGCCTTGCCAAATAGTAACCCGATCACTAATGCCCTGCTGCTTCGCTAGTCTTACAAATTTGTTAGCGCGATCCTCACCGATCAATAAGTAATGGCAATTGGACTTTAAACTTCGATTGAGCGAACCAATGGCTTTTAATGACCGGTCCACGCCTTTTACTTTGAAGCCAGAACCTAACTGCAGTATTAGTTGAGTATCGTCCGTTAAATTCAGCGCGTCACGTATATGCTGGCCGTGTTTGCGGTCTCTAACTAGCACTTTACGGTCTTCAGAGATTCCGGCAGGCAGTAAATGCAGCCGCGATTGGCATCCCCGATAGTAGTGCTCAAAGTCATCTTGCTGCTGTGGAGTCAAAATTAGAACCTGGGTTTTACTCGAAGGGCCGAATACGCTTAGCTCGTAATCTCTGAAGTGCCTATAACGGGATGTGTATTTGTAGTACGCCCCGCGCTGGGTGCTCGCCTTCATCAGGAAACAAGGATCGGCTGCGAAATAAATATCCAGACCTGGCATCTTGTTGAAACCAATAATAGGCCCGGCGGCTTTACCTACCAAATTGGATTGTATCCACCGAGTAAAGTTTCTGTATCTGCTGAGTCGACTAATTCCCCGTTTAGGGACTTTAATGATATTCATACCGTTTGGCACGTCACCAGTCCAGCTCATGGTGTAAACATCAACTAAGTGACCGCGGGCAAGAATTTCGGTGGAAATACGCAGGAAATCTCGCTGTTGGCCCCCATAAGGAAAGTAGTTGTAGATAAGAAAGCTAAAAGTCATGGTTACTATTTTTCTAGTAAAAGTTTTTCAAACGCAAGCCATACATGCTCAGGCTTGTGCGATGAAAAACACGCCGGAGTAACGCTGAAAGGCTGGTCTTCAAATTCATCTGTGATACCCGGCCCGTTGTAGGTACAGACTTTCTTCACGCAAGGCGCGCAGTTCAAATTAGAATTTAGATGTAATTGCTTGTGCCCAAACGTGCCGGACAGACTTGGGTTGGTCGGGCCATAGAGCGAAACTGTCGGTTTTGCCAGCGCCGCTGCTAAGTGCCCTAAGCCAGTATCCACTGCAATAACACCGGTAGAACGGTGAATCTGGGCAGCCAATTCGGATAGAGACTGACGGTCTAGCACCTTAGCGTGCTGGTTATTCAATGCGATGAACTGAGCACGCAGCTTTTCTTTCTCACTACCCCAAGGTATAAGTATTTCGTAGCCTGCTTCACCAGCTATATGTGCTAGATGACGCCAATAGTGCTCAGGCCAGTGTTTAGTATTCCACGTGGTGCCGTGAAGAAAAACAACACGTTTCTTATTGTCCGCCTCAAGCGCTGGATTTATAAGATTAACATCTAGCCCGTAGTCAACTAGTTCCGGATCATAGCTGTATTTTAGTGCTCTTGAGAAAAGCTGTCTGACACGGTCTACAGCATGCTCAGTCCATGGCACTGAATACACTTTGTTATAAAACATGGTGGCCATAGGCTCACGAATAGTTCTATCACTCAGGCCAATGGTGAGTCCTTTCGAAAGCCTGCTTATGATGCCACTCTTAATTAAACCTTGGGCATCGATTACCAGATCATAGTGCTCGTCCTGCAGCTGCTTTTTGAACGTACGAAATTCATGATTTAAATAGGTCTTGACGATGTTTTTGCGCCAACGCCTTATAGCAACAGGAATCACATTTTCAACAGCCGGGTGCCAACTTGGCACTTCGACAAAATTCTCCTCAACTACCCAATCGAAAGTCACATCTTTGCGTGCTTTATGGGCATCAGTGACAGCGGGCAAAGTGTGAATTATGTCTCCTAGTGAGGAGACTTTGACTATAAGTACGCGCAAGCGGTGACATCCTTTCCTTGATTTTTCATTGTAGCTTTTCTCCTAACAGCACAGCGATCGAACTCACTACCGCTGCCGGCAGTATTTCTTTCAGACAGCGTAGATGGCCCAACGGACATTGCCGCGCAAAGCACGGCCGACATTCAATGTCGGTTGCAAGCAACGTCACTTTATCTGCCAATGGTGGCGTGAAGTCTGGTGATGTAGAACCAAATATTGCAACTATAGGTAAATCTAGTGCGGCGGCTATATGCATTAAGCCCGAGTCATTGCTTACACAAACCTTGGCCAGCGACAGCAGATCTATAGCTTCGGCTAGGTTAGTTCGACCCGCCAGGTTTTTTAGCCCGTCGCGATTATCAGCCGAAATACCAGACTCGATTTCGGAGCCAATCGCTTGATCATTGGCTGACCCAAAAAGCCAGACCTCAAAACCCTGCTCAATCAGTTCGTTGCTCAGCTGCGCATAGTACAGTGCTGGCCACTGCTTGGCTTCGCCAAACTCTGCGCCCGGGCAAATAGCGACGACTTTGGCATGCGAGTTGAGACCGAGGCGCCCTAGGCTCAGCGCTACATTCTCCTTATCAACAACCAACCGAGGCCGTGGCGGAAACCCTTCGCGAGCAGCATTGGCGGCAGCACCAAGGGCTGCGAATCTCTCAACCATTTTCGGATATTTAGTTTTATTTAGTACTCGGCAATCGGTGAGCAGCGGCACTCGCCACTCGCCCCGCCATCCGATTCGTTTAGGTACCTTGGCAAAATAAGGCAGCAGTGCGGACTTAAAAGAATTTGGCAGAACAATAGATGAAGTAAAGCCTTGGCTGAGCAGTGATTTCCCAAGGCGCCGACGGCGGCCTAAGGCTAGCTCCCCATGGCTGAAATTAGTGGCGAAATGCGCATCTACTTGAGGCATTCGCTCTAGAATGGGTAGTGTCCACTGTGGTGCGGTGACGGTTATTTCACTGTCTGGGTAAGTTTGTTTCAGTGAGATAAACAAAGACTGCGCCATCACCATATCGCCTACCCATGCCGGCCCTACGATGAGAAATTTTTCCTTATTGTTTTGACTCATTCACTGCTCTATAGGCATTGCTTTCTGCGCGTTATTTATAGGCTGAAACTAAGGTTCTTTGCTATCTGTTTTCTGGGGTTACGCGAAGAATCTCTTCGATGGTCGTGGTACCAGCAGCTACTTTTTGTGCTCCGCTTAAGCGTAGACTCATCATACCTTCTTTGTATGCCTGCCTACGCAGTTCAGGCAGATCGGCTTTGTCGTCGGCAAACCTTTGCAAGGTCTCAGAAAATGGCATCACTTCATAGATGCCTTCACGGCCTCTAAAACCAGTTTGTCGACACTCTAAACAGCCAATTGACTCACAGGCATTAGTGGGAGTTTTTACTTTCCACGGTAGAGTTACCGACTCCCAAACATCTTGCTTTACTTCTGTGGGCTTTTTGCAGTGGGGGCAGAGCACTCGAACTAAACGCTGAGCCATAATGCCAATGACAGTGGCTTTGATTAAGTACGACGGGACTCCTAACTCAAGCAAACGCGTTATCGCGGAAGGGGCATCGTTAGTATGCAGAGTGGTAAATACCAAGTGTCCTGTCAGAGCTGCTTGGATTGCCATTTCTGCAGTGGGTAAATCCCTCACCTCCCCAATCATAATAATGTCTGGATCCTGCCTTAATAGGGCTTTGACCCCGTCGGCGAAATTGAGATCTATATTTTCCTGCACCTGCATTTGATTGAAGCTGTCTTCGACCATCTCAATGGGATCTTCGATAGTGCAAACATTGACCTCCTCGGTAGCCAGCATTTTCAAAGTGGAATAAAGAGTAGTCGTCTTACCGCTGCCCGTTGGCCCTGTAATAATCACGATGCCATGATTGTTTTGAATAATGTTATGCCAGCGTTTAGAGTCATCAAAAGCCAAGCCTAGTTCTGAAAATGGCTTAAGCAGAACTTCAGGATCGAAAATCCGCATCACCAATTTTTCACCAAACGCAGTAGGCAGTGTGGACAAACGTAATTCAACTTCGTTGCCACCTGGGCTTTTGGTTTTAATCCTGCCGTCTTGTGGTTTGCGTTTTTCTGCAACGTTCATACGGCCAAGAATTTTTAACCGACTGGTTACCGGATTGAGGACCTGCATAGGCAGCGAATAAACCGTATACAAAACGCCGTCAATGCGAAATCTTATATTGCCTTCGTCACGCCTGGGTTCTATATGAATATCTGATGCTCTTTGTTCGAACGCATAGCCGAGTAGCCAATCGACAACGTTGACTATATGCTGATCATTGGCTTCTGGGTCCTTAGTATTACCCAGCTCCATCATCTGTTCTAGATTGCCAATACCCTTTTTGGTTGGCACACCGGTCGCCGAGGCGCCACGGATCGAGCTAGAGAGGCCGTAGAATTCTGTGGTTAGGCGCTGAATTTCTAAAGGGTTCGCAACAACGCGTTTTATTTGTTTCTGTGAGGTGTGGGCAAGGTCACTTTCCCAAGTGTTTAAATAGGGCTCTGAACTGGCCACAGTAACCTGAAAGGCGTTCACCTCAACCGCTAGAATTTTGTGCCTTTTTGCAAATGCATGCGACATAACTTGAGTCACTGCGGCGGCATCAATTTTAAGCGGATCAATCCGGCAATAGTCTTGCCCGCTTTGCTTGCTCAGCTCCATAGTCAACGCCTCAATATCAAGCACGCGCCCATCTCGCATACGGTCGCTGAGTTTTAGATCTGCTAAATAGTGCAGGATATGGTGGTCACGCTCATCGGCTGCACGACGTTTTGACACCACGTAATCAAGGTCCTCTTGATTAATTCGGCCCGTAACAAACAGCCCATTTAGGTAGCCTTTTAGCTCTAACGGGGTATTGGTTTTCTGAATACTTTTCAGTGTGTTTTTAGCTACAGCCATCAACGTAATCCCAACAAAGACAATGCCTCAACCTTGCAATCTAGAAGCAAGCGAGCCGACAGTAAGCCAGTTTAACCTTGCCTAGGGCAAAAACAAACCTTAGCAATGCCTGTAGGGAGCGCCAGCGCAGATTGCGGGCGTAGGAAAGAGTGTTTAGCGGGCGCGGGGCCTCCAAAGCCTATTCGACCAATTTGACCCATTCGCCTGCTTTTGGCTTACCGCTTGGGTAATAGCCGTTTAACAGGCGTAGCGTTTCTTCAGGGTAATTGGCAATTCTGCTTTCTTTAGCGACTATTGAGAAGTCAAAGAACTCGCTTGCCTGAACGTATTTAAGCCTGGCCTCAGTGCCTGTGACAGTCTCGCCCTGCTGAATTGCGCGAAATGTCCGGATAGATTCAAGCAGCAGCTGGTCGATCTCATCCACCGCGTTGCTATCGGAAATTTGGCCGCGGAATACGAACGCGCGGGGGCCATAATAGATCACAGCAACGCGCTCCATATTGCCGCTGGAAGATTGAACCAGGCCGGTGTGGCCAATCAGGCGGTACTGCTCCAATGACTCGGATTTTTGCAAATTAGTAATGCCCAGGCTGTCGCGAATAAACTCCTGCGGGGAGATATTCTCTTGCAGGCGCTGGGTCTCAATCCGCATATCGCCCTCACCAGGGCGCACTGCAGTAACCGTGGTTGTGGTCTCGGATATCTGCCAGTCAGGAGGAAACACTACCGTGTAGCGCAGCAGGTTTTGGTAATAGCGATTCCTTGTCTCTGCCGTTTGGGAGGCGTTGCTAGCACCTAGTATCAGCCCGTCTATGTGCTCGCGGAACTCACTATTGTCCGTTTCGGTAATTGAGCCATCGCCCAGCGCCGCTACTGAGGATATAGCCTCCTGCAAGCGGGTGTCATTGCGAGGGTGGCTGGCAAACAGGCCGTGGTAGCCGCCTGCACCGTTGTTGATTTGCCTGCTGAAGTCCTCTTGGTTTTTCAATACCGTTACCACATTAATCATTGCGGTAGCGTCATAACCCGCATCTCGAATGTACTCGGCGCCCAGACTGTCAGCCTGTAATTCGTCCTCGCGGCCATAGCCACTTAACCCAGTCTGCGCCCAGATAGATGCGACCTGACTAATTTGGCTGCCAACATAGCCGCTTCTTGTGGCTACTGCCGTGACGAATCCGCCCACCTGGGCTGCAGTGCGTGCTACAGCGGAGCGGGCCTGTTGCTGGACTGCGTGACGAGCGGTTATGTGGCCAATTTCATGACCGAGCACGGCTGCGAGATCGGCTTCAGAGTTCATGAAAGTCAGCAGCCCTCGATTTACGTAGACATAACCACCGGGCAAGGCGAAGGCGTTGATTTCAGGGCTATCGATAATGGTGAAGGTATACTCTAAATCAGGACGATCGCTAGCGGCGGCGACTTTGTTGCCTACTTTTTCTATATATGCCTGCAGCGCCTCATCATTATATAAAGGCATGCTGGCCAAAACTTTCTCATGCTCTTCTTTGCCGATTTCCTTTTCCCGATTCTCAGTCATCAAGACTAAGTTGGCGCCACCGGTCGCTGGGTTGACCGCACAAGACACGATTGCAGGCAGTAAAATCGACGCGATAAAGACTCGTATTGAGGGGTTAGGAAACAAACAAACATAGCGCCAAAAAGCCGTTTGAATATTGAATAGTGTGTGCATGAGGTCTCCAGTAATTCTTACAGCGAGCGAGACTAGTCGTCGTTTACAAATTCTTTTAACTGATCAGCCAATCTGGAGCAGGCGTTCGCCTCGACCCGCGCGATCAGTGGAATGGGTATTACAAGAGCTGGTAAGTATGATTGCCCGGTCGCATCGGTATTGATTGTGCCGACGTTTTTTAAAGAGCCAACATCCCAGATTCTGGCGTCAAAATTTGAGTCATCTTCCCAAGTTCCAAAGCCAAAACAGCCAGCGCCGCCGGGGCCAACTGTGCAAGAGATCGACCCCGATCGGCCGCTAGTCTCGGTAAAGCCGTCCACCCAAACGATGTAGCGAATGCCAAAATCAGTCATCTTGTCAGCTACTACTTGCTCTGACATGAGCTTTTCCAAGTCCTGGGTGCGCAGTGGCGCCGTACGCGGCTCAAACCACGGAAACATGGCATCGACAAATTCTTGTTCAGGGACAATACGGATCGCATTGTCTCCACGGCCCATTCTATCCCCTACACATTCAACGAATTCAGAACGGGTTTCATAGTCACTCGCTTGTCTGCGCCCAAGCACAACAACGGCTTCCTCACTGCTGATGCCAGTTTCACCTTGGCGAAATTCATCCACCGTGGTGCTAGTGCACGACACCAACAAGATCAAGGCCGAAAGGCCAAACCCCCGGCTAATCAACGATGAAAAATGAAAACGCGCCATAAAACCTCTATTTAACTTGGCTCATTATTGCTTGGCTAACCATTCTTTAACCTCTGGCACATCGTCAAAGCTCAAGGAAAAGCTCGAGGCCAGGTCTCGCAGCGCAACAACCGCTGCGTCATTGATTGCTGCATCTACGGAGCGGAAAGTCTCAGTAGGGGATTTGCCATAGGAAGTAAGCACCCAATCCGCAATATAGTCCCCTTGCGGAGTAATGAGACGCATATTGTATTTGATCCAAACCTCAAACACGTCTAGCTTGGTCTTAGCCGGCAAGGCCAATTGAAACTCTTCAATTGCAGGGCTAAATACTGCATCCACACCGGCTGCCTGCGCCTCTTCCATACTATCGACAAACACAACTCGGTCGAACATGGCGGGAGTTATGGCGTTAAACAGCTGTATATGGGATGCCCCGCTTTGAATATTAAACTCCTCAGACCCTGTTTCAGAATACTCCAGATAAGCAAAGTCTTTGAGCGCATCATCATAATAGACGGCAATAGAAACCGGCATCTTGCTTATATTTGGGGTCGGGAAACTGCCTTCAATAACGACATTATTCACACCACAGCCGACGAACAGCGCAAGAGCTGCAAAGATTAGACCTGTTTGCTTGATAAGTGTATTCATTCTTAACGTTACTCTACTTGTGCAATCGCCTCTCTCAGGCCATTGGCTCGATTGTAAATACGCTACCGAAAGTCATTCAGACCGACAAATGTACCACCATTTCGTGATGTCATCTCGCGCATTAGTGTCGAATATCGATAGACACTCTGCCTGAAGCGCTCAGGACCTGCAAAAATCACAGGAAACCCGATACCGTGGATACGCACTCGCCGGTTGCCGTTCTCATCTTCTAAGTTAATCCGATCAATGGTTTCCAGCACGTTTCGAATCGACCCGCCGGGCTGAAAATCATCCCCTAACACATAAATGCTAATTTTTTTGTCGGGCGAGTAAAAAGTGTCAATGGCCCGAGTGACGCCTTCAACAGGGCTACTGTTGCTGTAGGGGTTCCAAGTTCGCAGGGTAGACAGAATGCGCCGCCGCATAGTCGGCGTGTCAGACATCCATTTACCGCGAAATGAATCGAACATATAGTCACCCATATCATTCATTATTTGGATGCCTTTGACTTCGGGGTAGACATTGAGGGTATCTTCGATCACTCCCAGCATTTTTCCCCAGCTCGGGTTATCAAACATACTGCCCGACGTATCAATAACGAAAATAATGTATTCGCTATCTACCGGCACACCGCCTACGGCGTTGTTTTCAGGCGCGCTGCTGTTAGCCATCAAACGCTGCATCTCTTCCGTAAGAGTTTGCCGGGCAATAGCTAACTTGCCCGACTCGTCAGTTGTTTCATCGGAAAGTTTGCGTGAGGTCTGATAGCGGCCTTCGATGTCACTTAAATCTCGACGCAGTCTGGCGACGCGGTCCGTGTAGGTGGAGATTTGCTCCTGCTTGGCATTGAGCTCTCGATTTAAGACGGTAGTTTCACCGCGAATAGCAAACAGCTGCTCTTGCAGAGCTAACACCCTGCCGGCCGAGGGAATTTCCGCGATCTCTAAAGTAATAGGTTCGTTGGTTTTAACAATCATCAGTAGAATAATCATTGCTCCAAAGCCACAGGAAGCAACGTCCAAAAAGGATACCGTAAACGAATCCGTTTCTTCTCTTTTGCGTCTCATCACCATTTTTTGTCATCCATCATTAAGGCCAGTCTTTAGACGGCGATAAAAAAGATCCCCGGGTGTACTGTGCTAATTCCCAGAACGCTGCCGCCGCGCTCGGGTCACCCTCTAACGGCATTAAAATGACGTTGACCGGAATGCCTCTTGGCAGTTCTTCTAGGGCGTCCTTATAGTAGTCTAGGCGCTTTGAGGGCGTTACCAAACCGTCACGAGAGCTTCGATTGTTCAAGGTTGGCAAACCATCGGTAATCAAAAAAATATTATCCGGCGGCGGGTTCATATCTGCCACTGCCCGAAACACCTGCTGCATATTTGTGCCATTTTTTGGCACCAAATCACCAATGTTTCTGATGGCTTGATTAATTTGATCTCTATCTGCTACTTCAAGCCACATCTCCTCGGTGCCGGGGATCGCGCTGGTGTAGCTGTCACTGAAATTCCAAATCTGATAGCGGCTAGTGATAGGTAGCTGGGTAGAAATCCAATCGACTGTTTTTACTGTGCGCCGCCACTTAGGTGCTTGTTTCTTGCGGTCGTCCGGTAAATTTCGAGTTCGAATAATATTGATTAAGGTGCTGTCCATCATGCTAGCAGAGCTATCGACGAGTATCAGAATTCGCTGCCCCCCGAGGAAGAACCCCGACAGATACTGTCTATTGCCATCACCTAAAAACTGCCGCACGTTGTTGCCTTCTTGTTGAAAAGCGCTTGCCTGCAGCCGAAGCAACTCTTCTTCAAGGTTTTGTATGTCCGAACGCAGCTTTTCTACACTTTCTACTGTCGCTACGCTGGAGTTTTCTAATGCAGCAAGCTCCTGCAAGAAAGTATCAATTTGTTCCTGTATTTGCCGAGCCAAACCTTGAGCCTGCACGACTTCGAAACTCTTGTCTGAGACTGTATTGCGTATCCGCACCAAGCCTTCCGTACCCTCGCGCACCTCTTCTTCTAACAAATTGATTTCAGCCATAAGACTCGGGTCGGCCTGATTTTTTGCCACGGTACTGGAATGATCAATTATTAAAAAAATCAAAATCACGGCGCCAAAGCCACAGAACATGACATCCAGAAATGCCAGGCTTATGGGGTTGAGCTTGCGCCGAGCTGATTTAGTGCTTGCCATCACTCACTCGTATAATTGTGATTCGATCATGGTTTAACCCAAGATCCAAAGTATCTCCCAAACGCAGCCGCTGCCTGCCGCTAACCAGCCGATCATTGAGAGAAAATTCGGTTTTGCTGTCTAAAAACACAGACTCATCAGGATTAGAAATAGTGCTGCCAGGCAGGTATTGATTTAGGCCAGCAAGGGGAATAGCTGTGTTAGATAGCAAAAAATGCGTAGGTCCAAGCTCCCCATCCGAACCGGTAAGCTTCCCAGTGCCATCAGCAAACGTTGCTGGCAGAGACTTCACCCAATGAATTGAGCCAGAATGATGAACTATATTCTCTGCGCTATTAATACAGGCTTGGCAAATGTCGTGGGGCTTGAGCACCACCTTGCGGCTGTCACTGGGCAGGCTAGCCAAAAACCCTGGCATAGACCCTAAGCGTTTATTAAGAATAATCTGCGTGCGACTGTCTAGAATCAGTGGGGCTAATTCCTGCGCGATCTTTTTATAGTACCCCTGCAGACTGGCGATTAAGCCTTCTTTCGGCATTTTGGCGGTATGGGTGGCGTCGCTTGTTTTCAGCTCCAACACAAGATTGGTTTGCGACTCGTTGTACTGCCCCAGCCATACCGGAAGTTGGTTGTACAGAAGCTGCTCATACTCGGCATTGTGCTGAGGGTTAAAGCGGCATTGCTCTATAAAGGAGTTGGTTGCCTGCTGCATTATCAGATTCACAAAATTTTGGCTGCCAACCCCTGGAATCTGCACCACCGCCTCGGAGTGTAATAGGCCCTCACTGACAGCCAGCTGAGTCACTACAACTTGGTGCAGCTGAAAATCTATATACAGGGCTGAACTTGAAACACCTGCAGCGACGGCCGCCAGCACGGCAGTATCAACCACCCCAACAGGCTCAATGGGGCTTTGTTTTGCAATACCTAAAAGAATAGCCAATTGCTGGTGACTGTAACTACTTGGCATTGCAAAGATAGTTTCGGCATCCACCTCACCAATCTCAGCGAGATGGAGCAAATGGGCAAATGCAATATCAGCTGTATGGCGCAGATGATTACCGTGGTTTAGCGCCTCCATACTTAATTCGTGCCAATACTTGTTGTAACTGCTGGTGGGGTGAAGCCTAGCCTGTTGCTCTGCCTGGGCACCCAAAACTAAATTTTCGCCAAACACAATGGCAAAACCTGGGCTCTCTGCAACGATACCCTGTGCAGTGCCGATTTTTATGCCTCCATCGTTAAGCTCGATAACTTTCAAGCTCATAGCTTATGCCTTGTCTGGAACCTGTAAATTTCGAATCAGTTTTTCATCGCAATAGTGTTGGCTATCCAGCACCAGTCGATCTTGCATTAGCTGCAGCTGATGCAAGACAAACATCAACAGAATGCTTACTACTAGCGCCACAAAAGTAGAGTTGAATGCAACCCCTAGACTCACCGTAACACCCACGATATCGCCGCTAACCGCCTGATAAGCTTGGCCAAGCGCTGTGCCGATACCACGAACCGTGCCCAAGAACCCAATAGATGGGATTGCCCAGGCGATATAGCGAACCAAGGAAAGCTCGGTCTCCATTCTGTCTGCTTCGCTCTCGCAAGTATCTTTGACGATGGTGGAAACATCTTGAATGCTGCGAGTACTTTGAAATCGCTGTAGGCCAGCGAGAATTGCCTTTGGCAAAAGAAAGCCTTTTTGTTTTTCGTCCAGTGCCTGCACCGGCCGCGCGTAGTTCCTAGCGTCTTCCGGCAAGATACTCATGCCGTCAGATAAGGGAATCAAATTACGCTCCAACAAGCGCCTTTGCTGCACGGTCTGTTGCGTTTTCATTCCCACTATAGACATCGCCCATAGAAACAAAATAATACAGGTCTCTTGTTCAAAGTCTTTCAGAATGACATAGACAGATCTCTCCGGAACGAAGTCAGGGTTGGTTTCTTGCAGATAGCTCTGCTGCGCTTGGATGACTTCGGCATTAGGGCGTATGACCGTAACGTAGACCGAGTGCACCAAGATTAGCGCAATGATTAAGGCGACGAGCTGCCACAGTGCTTCTGGAAGTAGTCCTTGTTTCATTCAATATTCCTGCAGTTTATTCACAGCCCTCGGCCTAAGCCCGCTGAGATTTAGTTAACCAATCGCTAGATGTCGGCGGGGAATGATACGCCTAAGTCTTGCGAAATTTGTTCGGTAGGTACAAACCGAGATGCCTCATCCTCTGCCTCTTCTGTGGCGGATTCGCTCTCGCTTTCGGCTTGGGCGGCATTGTCTTGGCTTAACACCTGTTGTGGGTTGGTTTCTACCTGAGTCGACTGATCTGTTGGTAAAGCGCTATCAGTAACTTGAGCCAATGCCTGCATGCTGGCGCAGCAGCAAACCATGGCTAACACCCAAACGCGATACTTCATCTTTAGTTCTCCAAGTATCTAGCAATGCGAAAGCCAACGTCGTCTCTTGGCTCTACACCAAAATCCCGGAACGACAGCCTAAGTTCGGTTAATGTGCCATGGGACCAGCTAGAACCACGAATCGCGTGAAACTGGCCATCTTCGGGGCCAAGTGGATCAACTTCCGGGCCCCTCGCCGAACCCACAGCGCCATAAAAATCATGCACCCACTCAGCAACGTTGCCGGCCATATCGTAGATTTCATTCTGATTGACCGTAAAAGACCCCACTGGAGACGTTGCCAGGAAACCGTCATCGTAATCGAACATAACTTCACCTAAGAACGACCTCGCAGTAACATCTGCGAAATTGCCCGCTTTTTCAGGCGGCGGCAGCTCAGTGCCCCAAGGGTATTTGAGAGTGTTGCCGCTGCCGTCCGTGCGAGCCACCCATTCCCACTCTGCTTCTGAGGGCAATCGATAGCCTGTAGACTGCGGATTAAAGCCAACAATTTCACCGGAGTCGACCTGATAAAAAGGCTCAATACCTTCTTGTTCACTCAGCCAATTGCAGTACAAGGCAGCCTGATTCCAAGAAACCCGCACCACCGGCTGTGCTTCGTTGTTCAAGCTAAGGCCCTGAACAATTCCTGATGTGTGCTCAGAATCAAACAGCCTATATTGCGCATTAGTAACTTCGTTGTAGCTTAAATAAAACGGTCGTTCTAACTGAATATCTCGTAAATTTTCGTTCGGCCGACGGCCGGCTTCCCGCCTAGATGCGCCCATAGTGAAGGCACCGGGATAAAAAAGCTTCAATGATTGTCCGGCAACGCTGGTTATCACTGGCTTGATTTGCTCTAGGCGAGCCTGTTCTAAAGACTTCAAACTCACTCGGATAACCTGCTCTAGCCCTGGCCTTGAGGTGAATTCGGTGGAGTAAGGAATATAGCCGGATTTACGAATTTCGATTTGCTGGCTCGCGGCCATCAGCTGTATGGTTTGATTTGCTGACCCGCGAGCTTCGCCGTTAACGTAAAGCTCGGCGTCCGGCGGATTGGTTTCGACTCGCACGCTGGTCAGAACTGGCTCCAAGGTCAGATTCACTGAACTTTCCTCATTCGCCGCCGTGGTGATAGTGCGTTTGGCAGATACATAGCCATTCTTAAAAAAGGTGAGTTCATGGCGAATACTAGGAGCCAAGGCGATCTCTAATGGAGTGAGGCCTTTAAATTCTCCGCCAACCGTAACCGAGGCGGCGGACGGTGTTGACTGTATGAAAACTAAGCCGTCTGCTGGCTCCAATTCAATTCTTGGTATTGCAAAATCGTCCCCCGCAATAATATCGAAATCATCTTGCCAAGCTTTGTGGCCAGAAAGTTTTACTGTGACATCTCTTTTGCCCTGCAGCAGCTCGGCATTGATTGGCGTGGTGCCAAACAGCTCGCCATCGACTATCACGTCTGCGCCGGAAGGTGAGGTAGTCAGGCTAACCGTTGCCCATGCCCGCTCTAGCTCAAACTGAAATGATTGTGGGACGGAGCGGCCTTCAACAACTATCGTCTCGCCGTAGTCTAAGTACCTGTCCTTGGACACCGTTAACTGATGCTCACCTGCTTCAACTAGGACATCGGTAAGGGGTGTTTCGCCAAGGTCGATACCGTCCACTTTAATACGTGCGCCGGTTAAATCGGTGCTGCTAAAACTAATTACCCCGGGTAACTTGCGCATTTCAACTGGATGGGTTTGCGCTTGCTCATCGGTGACTATGAGCTGGGTTTCTAAGTCATGGTAGCCTTCATTGCTAAGCTTTAGATCATAGCTGCCGCTGCGAATGAGGTATCTCTGCCCCAGACGTATATTAAGACCGCCGCTGATCTCAATCGTTGCGGTTATTGGATTCGCTTCAACAAAGACTGAACGGGCAGTTAGTACGAAAAATGCGGCAGATCCGGAAATTAAAAGAAAGACACCAAGCGCCAAGTGCACTGGCTTTACCTGAAATGAGAACTTTGCTTTTTTGACTTCATTAGGCGTGAAGTCGATTGGCACTATGGGGTCAGATGCCCCTTCTTTAGTATACTTATCTCCCGTATCAGCCATTACCTATTACCCCTTGGTGGCTACGACACGTTCATCACATTTAACAATGACTAGGCTTGGAGTCTGATTAAAACCGACGACAAACTCCTGACGCACCTCACGGTAGCCGGCGCGCTTGCCCACTGCTACGTAACGCCCAGGTTTTAAGTCCATTTCATGGCGCTCAAACATGCCAAGGCTCGCCACTCTAAGCAGAGTGACGTCTGTCAAATTATCGGAGATAAATTGAATTTCAATTGGCACCTGCGAATTTTCGAGAAACACCTGCAGACTATCCAACTGCTCCAATAGTACTGGGCCAGGATTCTCGATGGCCTTGCCGGTATAGTACACATCCAAGGTTTGCTGAAACACGTCGTCTTCAGACAGACGCTCTGGGTTATTGATCGCGGATACTAGCAAGCTATTGAGCCGCTCTCGCTTGAACGCGTAGTCTCTGCCCTCAATGGCAAAGCTAAGATTAGAATCAATGCCCAGCACTTTATCGTAATTCTCCACCGCCGTTTGCCATTGTTCAGCCGATACAGCGGCGGCGATCACTTGCCGCAAGGCGTTAATTTCAACATTAGCGATTTCGTTTTGGGTTTGCGCAATGGCGGCTAACGCTTGGTCTGAGTTTATACCCATGTTCGAGGCTTCCGTGAACACTGCAATCGCAGCATCAGGCTCGCCTGATTCAAGCAGGGCATACCCTCTGGACATGACTCGGGCGAAGTCCCGCTCCTTAATTAGCCCTGCAACTTTATTCAAGCCAACTGGCGCCACTGCATTGAGAGCATCTAAGCTGACTGCGTCTCGATAAGCTGTTTGAGCATCTTCCAAGGCGTTGTCTTCAACGAAGTCTTCCGCTTGTGCAATTAAAGAGTTTACCTCGTCCAACACCTGGGCTCGCTCGAGCCCGATATTGGCCGCTTCGTTAAGAGGATCTAGCACCAACGCCAGAGAATACTGCGCTTGCGCGCGGGCTGCATCACCAGCATTAAAAGCTGATTCCGCTTCGACAAGTGTCTGCGCTAGCACCGTCGGGACCGACGCAAGCAGCGACTCTAGCTCAGCCTTACCTACCTCATAAGACTGCGTCGCAAGCACAAAATCTTGACTGCGGTAGTATTCATCGCCAGTGGCGGCCTCTGCCAAAGCACTTGCAAAGGCCTCCTGACCCCATTGCTCAACTTCAAAATCTGTAAGTTCAGCTTGAGTAACTAGCAGTTCAGCCAAAACATCCTGGGCTTTCTTGCGAGCAATGGCGCGCTGAGATTCTTCGAACGGTGAGATAGTGCTTACCGGCGTTGATGGCGTCGGTACTAGCTCGGCCAGTTCAGGACGACGCTCAAGCGGCAGTTCGTATTCTGACACTATAGAAGGCAGCACGAATATTACAAAAAGCGCGACAACCACTAAGGCACCTAGTCCCAAATAGAGCGCTATCGGCGGCTTATTTTGCGGCAGTGCAACCGTGCTCTCATTGAATACTGAGCTGCTATTGGTTTGGATGTCGTCTGACTGCGAGCTTTCAATTGGTTCTTGGGACATAGTTTCTACTACACACTTTTACAGCCTTTGACGGCTAAAAATTTACAGGCCGCCAGCTTCTGCCGCATATAAATCTGCCAAAACTTCGCGCCACTGGGCGTATTGCTCTTCAACTGAACCGCTCAGGGTAATACTTCTGTTATCTAGGTTGATCACGTTTGGCGCGACTTCGTTCTCAAGCGACTGACCTAATTCTTCTAAGGCGTCAGCATGAATTTGCGCTTCGGCTCGTTTATCAAAACCACTTTTAATCAAGTAGGCGCCAGCACCAACACCGACAGCACCACCGGTCTGCGTCGCAAAATCGCCACCGCTGGTTGCAGCAGCTAAGCCGCCCAGCACTACCGCCGTGCCGGCGATAAAACGACGCCGAGCCGAATCTTTTAGCTTACGCAGCTCTTCTGTCGCGTCGTAACTTTGTTCGCGCCACGAATCGTAGGGAAGGCGCATTTGTCTTACATAGGTTGCGTAATAATCCTGCACCGTATCGATGAACATAAAATCACGCTCACGAATGTCTCGAATTCTTAGCAGCACCGGATCGTTTTCCGCCGGGAGTGCAGCGATTTGAAGTTTGCCGTTGCGATCTCGGGTCAAGTACTGAGCAAACGCGTCTGGGGAAAAACGCTGTGCAAACAGCATCTCTGAAACTGTTCTGATCTCGGTGATCTGAGCAGATTTTAAATTGCGCTGGCGATAGGCAAGCAGATCATTGGCAATGTTGTTGTAAATTACCTGAAAGGGATCATTTTGCTGACGCTGAGTTTGTTCGTAGCTGAAACGACTAATCTCTTCCTCGTATTCTTTGGTATACCACTCCCGCCCTGTGGAATCTGTCACTGATACTCTAATCGCCATCTCGGCCCCGTTAGAGGTCAAGACTGTGCCGTTAACCAGCACGTCCATAGGGCTTTCACTGTTGGGCATAACCCGAACTATTCCCCAGTTACCGGAGCGCTGCAGAGTTTCGGATAGCAGGAAGGGCGCGTAGCGCGATTCAGCGACCCGAATCTGGCCATTGGTTACCTCGTCTTCACTCTTGTCGACCTCATCTAGCCCCGGATCGAAAATTGCGACCCCAACATCAAGCAGCAGTTCCTCAGGCACATTTTGAGAATCTTGAACAATTGGTGTGTAGGTTGTCGATTTGACAGTATGAGTCGCACACGCGCTCACAAACAGCGCGATCGCACTAAATCCAACTACTTTAAACATTCCACGTGTCATTGTTGATCACCCGTACTAATTCCTGTGTATTTACGATACTCGTCCCAAATTGCTTCACGCAGTTCTGGGTCTGGCTCACTCATGGCTAGCTCTCTAATTTGTCTGGCGACAACATCATCATCTCTGCCGCTTGGGATGTCTTCGGGCGGCGCAAAAGTTTCTTCTGGGGCACGCGCAGAGGAGGATGGCTGACTAGCGATCAATGGGCCACCTGGAGACGCCCCTGTTTCTGCCGGTAAGGTTTGCGGCTGATTAGCTGACCCTGCGCCTCCAGCAGCGCCACCTCCCCCAACCGCGACACTGCCTGCAGCATCGCTTTCACTTTGGGCGCGCTCTCTTTCTGACAGAATAAAACCATCAAAGGTCTCATAGCCCTTACGCAGCCGTTCATCTAGCACTTGGATGCGCTCTGAATTTGTCATTGCGCCGCTGCCTTGGGAGCCGCTTCCTCCACTTAACACCCCATCGGGAAGGGTATCTAGGGAATAATCTCCACTTGGAGTGCCTAAAACGGAAGAGCCAGAGCCCCCAGCGCCACTTTGGCTACCAGCGGCACCACCTAGCTCACCTGTTGATCCTGCTCGGCCTTGGCCACTGCCTTGTTCAGAACCGGGTATGCGCGCTTGGGTTCCCGCACCTTGGCCGGGATTTGTGCTTGTTCCTGCACTACTTTGAGTGCCTCCAGCGGCTGTAGTTCCCTGCTGTTGCCCTTGTCCTTGTCCTTGCTGCTGACCTTGGCCTTGTTGCTCACCTTGGCCTTGAGATTGGCCGGCAGCGGATGCTTGCTGTTGGCCTTGGGAGCCATCGCCGCTGGCACTGGGAACAGAATTTTCACGCTGCTGCCCTGGCATGTCAGCTGGACTTGAATTTGAACTAGACGCGCTGGACTGGCCTTCCGCGCCTTGGCTTTGGGAAGAACTAGGAGACGAACTTGAAGAGCTGCTTTGGGAGCTTGAAGTACTTGAGCTGCTTGACGAGCTTGGCTTTGCTGGCGAAGAGCTAGATGAGCTCGAGGGCGGGCTCGGCATAGACGGGGGCGTAGACGGGCTCCCGCTAGATGATTGGCAGGCTGCGACCAATATACCAATCGATGCCAAAGCAATTAATTTTGTCGCTGTTGGTAATACTTTATTCATAATATTCGCCGTCAATCGCGTGTCTTAATAATGTAAATTCATAAGCCTTTTGCAACGGGGTTTGACTAAAATCGTCTAAACGACCCAACTAGTCTTTCGAAATTCTGGTTTTCATCGCAATCTGCTTCACCCTATCAGTATGGCTAACTGGCCTTAACCGGGACTTAACATAACGCAGTAAACTGTGCTGTGGCCTTAGATCGGCCCATCAATACCAGTAGCGGTACCTGAAACGGTTGCCGGTGGTTCGAATCATTTCTCCGTCTTTTACTACGGGCCGAAATATAGCGTCTCTGACCTCTCGTCTTAATCTGCCTAAAATGGGGTAATTTTCCTCATCATCGCCGATAACCTCTAAATTCCTTACCACGCCGTTCTCGGTGACATCAAACACCATATCGGCGTAACCGACTCTCAACTCAGAAGTGTCCCGGGCGGTGGATGATCTAAACACCAGACTCGTCGGTGCGGCTAAAAACGTCGGCAGAGGCACCACTTGACCGAAAAACGTAGCTAATAATTCTTCGCCGTTCGGCGATTCACTCAGCACTTGCCAAGCTTCAGCGTAAAGCTCAGATGCCGTGCGGCGCTGTTGGAAAATTAAATGCCAATCTGCCAGGTCAGCGATCGCCTCTGCCAAGGCCAACGGAGAGTCTCCGTTTTGCCTTTGAAAATCCAAAACCTCCGCTAAGGCATTAGCACCGGTTTGAAAACCTCGGGTTGAGATCTGGTCACCTGCCATTATTTTTCGTCTGAGCACCTCTTCGTTCATACGATACTCAACTGAATTGAGATCTCGAACTAGGTCGGGGTGCTTGCTTATCAAATACGCTGAATTAGCAATATTGCGCTGATAAACTGCAAATCTCTCGTCACTTTTTCCGAAATGTGTGTCAACCATTCGCGCCGCCGCCCCAAACAAAATCTGTGCGGTGCTCAAACGCGTGCCCATATTTTCATCGAAGCCAATATTAAATGCCCGCAAATTCCAATTCGCTAAGCGGTCTAACACCGGAATCATTCTTGGGTCTGTTCTGCCAAACGCTTTGTCTTGAATATAAAACAGGTAGTTGTAGTACAGATCTGCCTTTTCCCAATCGCTGATGGCTAAGTAGCTTTCTATCATCTGCTGCACAGCAGGAATCTGATCGATGGCATGTAAACCGTTGTTGATGCGAGAGATGTGAACAACCCGATCGAAGATCTCGATTGCCTGAGCATGGTCACCTTGTTGCTGAAACAAGCCGCCCAAAATCGCCAGGTCCTCGGCAAGACTGCTGTCCCACGCGCCACCATCTAACTCCGTAGCACGAACGGCTTCGCTGTATTGAGCAATCGTTGCCAGCCGGCGGCGAAACTCTGGGTCATCCTCGTCGGGCGTTGAGTTCTGTTCCACTGGCAGTGTAACTGAGTCATCAAATACTGGCTCTAGCGCCATGGGCTGATCGATAAAATAAAGTCTGGAGCTTCTAGTTTCTTCAGGCTCTGCTGAGGTCTGATCAGACTCTTGCGCAAGGCCAGCTTCGGCCAACAATAACATTGTTACCGATGCCCAATGCACTACCAGTTTTGTATGAGTCATCACCATTAACCAATCTTTTTCAAAAATTTCTTTGACCGGTGTCTCTTCGCCTATTGTTGGATAGAGTTGAAATCATCAGGCTGCCCGTTAAACAGATCTCTTTACTACACCCCGTTGATCAGCTTATAACATTTAGGTAGATTCTTCGTGCAATTAATGCTCTAAAACTGCTGAAAACACCAATATTTAAGCCAAAACTGCGACCTTTTCCGAGCAACTGGAATAATCTTACTGCTTACTCAGTGACACGCCGCATTGACAAGTTGCCAAAGCGATCATGCTGGGCGCTCCAATTAGGCGCTACGTACGTTGTCGCCGCATATTCAGCGATAATGGCTGGCCCAAGAACTTCCTCGCCTGAGGGCAACTCATCTCTGCGAACAAAGCGAGCTAGCTCATCAACACCAAAGACCGAGACTTGTTCAACTTCATTGCATTGCTTTACGGAATCTATAACCGGCAAATCGAACGATTGAGTTTGTATCCTCGGAGAAACATGCAGTGTCACAATTTGAATCGGGTTGTTTAGGGAATAGCCATAGCGCTTGTTATGCAGCTTTGTAAAAGCGCTCTGGCAATCATGCAGCGAGGTGTAAGGAACTGTTAGGGTAAATGATTGGCCCAGATATCGCAGTTCGGCTCTGTGAGAAATAGTTATCTCAGAACTTTGTGTTTTGTCATCCAACTCTCTAGCAAGCGCATTGCTGGCCTGCTCACTCAGTTCAGACAACGCTGACCCAATGGTCGATTCTATGTCTGGCGTCAAAGTAAGATTTAGGGTTCGCGAAAATTGCCTTCCCCGATCCGCAATCACCATTCCAAACGCCGATAAAACACCGCCATTGACCGGCACCATAGCATTGTCCATTGCCATCAAATCAGCTAGATCACAAACATGCAGGCCGCCTGCACCACCAAAGCATACCAGAGTAAAATCTCGAGGGTCGTGGCCCCGATTAACCGAAATCAATCGTAATGCGCTGGCCATGTGCTGGTTTGCCAGCTGAATAATGCCAGCCGCAGTCTCCTCGACACCGAGCGATAGCTGTTTAGCTAGGGGCTCAATCGATTTTATCGCCGCCGCCAAATTCAGTGTTAAATCGCCGGCCAATTTAGTCTGCGCTGAGATTCTGCCTAAAACAACATTAGCATCGGTTACTGTGGCTACGGTGCCGCCTTTGCCATAGCAGGCCGGCCCCGGTGAAGCGCCCGCTGATTCCGGACCTACCTTGAGCACCCCGCCACTGTCGATAAATGCGATCGAACCGCCGCCAGCACCAATAGTATGCATATCAACCATTGGCAAGCCAATTGGATAGGGGCCAACGCTGCCTTCACTGGTAATTTCCATTGCACCTTCAAGCAGAGCAACATCGGTAGAGGTGCCTCCCATATCAAAACTAATAAAGTTGCCGCCGCCGGTTTGTTTACCTAAGTATTCCAAGGCAGCAAGACCGCCGGCAGGGCCTGAGAGCAGGAGGTTGGCAGCGCTGGGAGCTGCTAATTCTGCCGCTAGGGTTTCGCCACTGGACTGCATAATCTGTAGTTCGGTGCTACCAAGGTAAGCTTGGAGCCTATCTATATAGCCATACACCACAGGGCCTAGGGCTGAATTCAGCCATGTTGCAATACCCCGTTCATACTCTTTGTACACCGGCAAAACCGCCGAAGATCGAGACACAAATAGTTCTGGCCGGGCTTTTTTGATTGCGCTGTAAATTCGTTCTTCATGGCTACTGTCGACAAACGAGAACAATAAGTTTATCGCCACTGCTTCAATGTTAAGCGGCTTAAGTTGTTGCACGAGTTGATCAAGGTCAGTCTCAGTGAGCTCATCCAATACTTCACCGCCGGCGCCAATTCGCCCACCCGTCTCCAAGCAGAGGTGTTCTGGCACCGGTACTGGTGTTGGCTCAAATTCTAATTGGTACAGTGATGGCCTAGTTTGTCTGGCTAGGGTTAAAACATCTTTAAACCCGCGGTTGCTAATGTAGGCTGTGGCAGCTAGCTTGCCTTCAAGGGCTGCGTTAGTTGCTACTGTGCTGCCATGAGTAATGTGCAACCTGCCACTTTCTAGAAGCTCAGTTAGCCCCAAGGCGGTAATGCCTTGAATAATTGCCTGTTCCGGTGCAGTAGGGGTGGACAGTGTTTTATGAATTTTAACTCGAACTTGCGGGCCAACTTCCACAAGGCAAAAATCGGTAAAGGTCCCACCTGCGTCGATACCTAGGAAGAATTTACTGGCCAAAGCGCACTCACTGTATCCATCAAGAGTGGGTCCATTGTAACCTTAGCCAAAGGACACGCCTATAACAGTATTCCAGTTAGCTTGGGCTTTAGCATGACCTAAACTGCCTCAAAGAGACTTAGCCTTTGCCTGAACTTCCCGAAGTAGAAACTACCCGCAGCGGAATTGAGCCGCACATTGCGCAGCAAATCGTAACGAGCGTTGTGATCCGGCAGGCGAGGCTACGCTGGCCAATCCCGGCGGCTTTGTCGAAAGATCTGCCTGGGCAGACAATCCGCAGAGTACGGCGACGAGGAAAGTATTTGCTGTTGGAAACCGGGCGGGGCACGCTAATCATTCATTTAGGCATGTCGGGCAGCCTGCGCATCTTAGAAGCAGATAAGCCGGCGCAAAAGCATGATCATGTTGATATTAGTTTTAGTTCTGGGGTGATTTTACGCTATACCGACCCGCGCCGATTTGGCTGCCTGTTGTGGGAAACCAATGATCTCGAAGCTCACCCTTTATTGGCAAACTTGGGCCCCGAGCCGTTACAGCCAGAGTTCGATACCGAATATTTGTTCAAACTCAGTCGGCGCCGCAAAGCAGCTGTAAAGATGTTTGTTATGGATAGCCATGTCGTTGTTGGGGTAGGTAACATTTATGCCAATGAAGCCCTGTTCATGGCTGGCATCAATCCTAAGCGCCAAGCGGGCTCAATCTCAAAAAAACGCTACTCGCTTTTGGTCGATGCCATCAAAACAGTCTTGGCAAACGCGATCCAAGTGGGAGGAACAACCCTTAGAGACTTCACTGGCAGCAGCGGAAACCCCGGCTACTTTAAGCAGTCTCTAAACGTCTACGGCAGGGCTAAAATGGCCTGCGTGTGCTGTGCCAGTGAGCTAAAAGAAATTCGTTTGGGCCAGCGCAGCACTGTCTACTGCCCCAAATGCCAGACTTAGCAGTCTTCTCAGGTTTCTTTCATCGCTTTGGCGACAGAGGGGTGGACGAACTTTGAGATGTCGCCTCCGTAAGAGGCTATTTCGCGAACTAAGGTGGATGATATGTATGAGAAGTGCTCGTCTGGGGCAAGAAATACTGTTTCGATCCCAGGTTCTAGCACCCGGTTCATTCCTACCAGCTGGAATTCATACTCAAAATCAGCGACGGTGCGTAAGCCGCGTAAAATAATCTTAGCATTGCACTTCTTTACGAATTCAGTCAGCAGCGTATCAAAAGATTCGACTTGGACATTGTCGATATGGGAAAGCACCTCACGGGCTAATTCGACTCTTTCGTCGGTAGGCAGGGTTTTTGATTTTTGACGATTAGCGGCCACAACAGCCACAATTATATTGTCAAAAAGGCCGGCGGCTCTCTCTACCAGATCAGTATGCCCATTGGTAATGGGGTTAAAAGTGCCCGGATATACTGCTGTTTTCATAGTATCAAACCCTGTGAGGAGCTGGGCATTCTAACCAAATGACTGGCGTCCCACAATCAGCTGGAAATTTGCGCCACAATCCTACGCTCTAGCCAGTTATTAGCCAATCCTGAGATAAACCCCACATGGCCCCCTTTGCTGTAGAGCTCCAGCTCAATATTGGCTGGCAAGGCGTTGTTCGCGGGCACGACAGCGAGGGGAATAATGGGGTCATTGCTACTATGAATTATTAGGGTTGAGGTTTCATTAGTCGCTAAGTATTGGGCAGCACTGCAGCGATTGTAATAGTCCTCTGCGCTGGCAAAACCATGCAGCGGCGCTGTCACCAAGTCGTCAAAATCCCACAGCGAGTGGCCTGAGTGTAGCGCCGGCAGACTTTCTAAAATCTGCCTTTGCGACTGCGTACCAGCAGCCTCGAAATGAGTTTTCTTGCGCACAAGGTCAGCCCTGAGCTGTTTAAAAAAGTAGCTGCCATAAATTGAGCCGCGTCCGGTAAGCATAGCTTTGGAGCAATCGGCTAAACGAAACGGCGGCGAGACGGCGACAGCTGCTGATACTTGTTCATCGGCCTGCTTTTCTCCTAACCATTTTAACAGCACGTTTGCCCCTAAAGAGTAACCGACGAAATTAAACAATGTATTTGGATACTCACCTTTAAGCCAAGTAAAGACTTCTTGTAGATCTTCCGAAGCGCCGGAATGATAGGCGCGAGCAAGGCGGTTAATTTCTCCACTGCAGCCACGAAAATTCATGGCAACACTTGGCAGGCGTTGTGCTTTTAAAAGTTCTTGCAGTGCGACTACGTAGGGGGAACTCGAGCAACCGCATAAGCCATGGAGGATGACAGTGATAGCGGCTTTGTCCCCAGCGCTAGGTTTTAGCGCCCAATCAATATCAATAAAGTCACCATCACTTAACTCAATGCGCTCTCGCTGCCGAGGCATAATTGTTTTATAGGTGAACTTGCGCCAGAGCGTTTGCGAATGCCCTTCAGGAAGCCACCACGCTGCCTTAAATTTTTCCATTTAGTGCCAGCTATCCTTTTATTTTCTAGCCATTAAAGCGCCAAAGGCCAAAGTAGACTTTGCCCGCTTTTTTTTCTTTTAGCTGTTGCCAGTCTGCAATTGGCCCAAGCTCACTAAGCGAGCTCGCTGATTCAACGTAGAGCCTGCAATTTTTAGCAAACAATGCGTGTGTGCTTAACAGTGAAATAAACTCTTCTAAGTAGCTTGAAGCAAAGGGCGGATCAGCGAAAACGATGTCGAATTTTTGGTCACCTGAGGCGCAGCGTAACCAGCTCAAGGCGTCAGCACAAACAACCTGCCCAGAGGGTAGATCTAACTGCGCTAAATTTTTTGCGATTGAATTGGCCGCCGTCGAGTTTTTCTCAATGAACAAGCTGTTAGCAGCTCCTCGGGAGAGTGCCTCAATACCTAGTATGCCGCTACCGGCAAATAAATCCAGGCAGCGCTTACCTTGGAGATCAAACTGCAGCCAGTTAAAAAGCGTTTCGCGAATTCTATCGGTGGTGGGCCGCAAGCCCTCGGCGTCTGGAAACACGACCTTGCGACTGCGCAAGCTGCCACCGATAATTCTCACTTGGTTAGTCGTTGGATTTGGCATGATGGCAGTTAGGCTCCGTTACCGGATCTGTAGCATTTAGGCGCGCTATGCTACCACTCTCGCGATTGGGGTTACTAATCCTAACCAAGCATTAGTGCCGGCCTATGACTTCGCGTGGGTTCCCCTGACTCATTGCGGTGCCCAATGTGATACCCGTATTTTCGCCCTCCAGTCCTCGTTTTGACTAGATCTGTGCTAGGATATGGCCTCTTTTAATATCAATCATCGATGACATTCATGTTCGGTTTCGGCAAAAAAGACACAGATAAAACCCCCGAGCAAGCCCCTGAGTTGCGGGACGAATCAAGCTCCGACGATGCCGGCTTTTTTGCAAAATTAAAAAATAGCCTAGCCCGCACTCGGGGCAAACTAAGCGAAGGGCTTGCTAGTTTAGTGCTAGGTGAGAAAGCGATTGACGAGGAATTGCTTGAGGAGATCGAAACCCGGTTGCTGTCAGCAGATGTCGGTCTCGAGGCGACTGATCTGGTAATTGATAACCTGCGCAGCAAACTTAAACGCTCCGAGCTGACAGACCC
This sequence comes from uncultured Pseudohongiella sp., assembly GCA_964352445.1. Lineage (GTDB taxonomy): Bacteria > Pseudomonadota > Gammaproteobacteria > Pseudomonadales > Pseudohongiellaceae > UBA9145. Next base: position 88,624 of record CAYGSO010000001.1, read on the forward strand.
ACAGGTGTTTTTGAAACAATTAAAACTAGAGCTTTTGGAGTTGCTGCGCCCTTGTGACATTCCTCTGGTGATTCAGCAGCAGACCAAGCCGTTTGTGATTTTAATGGTGGGGGTAAATGGGGTAGGAAAAACGACAACCATCGGCAAGCTCGCCAAACGATTTTTGGGCGAAGGCAAAACTGTGATGCTGGCGGCTGGAGATACATTTCGAGCTGCAGCGGTGGAACAACTTCAAGTTTGGGGCGAGCGCAATGGTGTGCCTGTTGTTGGTCAAGCCACAGGTGCGGACAGCGCGTCGGTTATATTTGACGCGTTTCAATCCGCCAAAGCGCGAGGCATCGATGTGCTAATAGCCGATACCGCTGGCCGCCTTCACAACAAAGATAATTTGATGAACGAACTCGAAAAGATTGTGAGGGTTCTAAAAAAGCAAGATCCTAGGCTGCCAGACGAAGTTATGCTGGTGCTGGATGCCACTACAGGGCAAAACGCTCAGAGTCAGGCTAGTAGTTTCCATGCCACCACCCCACTAACCGGCATAACTCTCACCAAGCTCGATGGGACTGCCAAGGGTGGTGTAGTCTTTGCCCTTGCCAAGAGTGTCTCAGTACCCATTCGGTTTATCGGCATCGGCGAGCAGGTTGATGACCTAAGGCCCTTTGACGCCGCCCAATTTGTTGATGCGTTATTCGCTGAATGATCAAATTTGAGAAAGTGTTTAAACGCTACCACGGCGGGCTAGAAGCCCTTAGCAACGTGTCCTTCGCTGTTGATAAGGGGGAAATGGTCTTTATTACCGGCCCATCTGGTGCAGGAAAAAGCACCTTGTTGAGGTTGATACTTGGTTTGGAGCAGGTGACCAGCGGCGACATCCAAGTAGGCTCATACAAGCTGAAGTCTCTGAGCAGGCGGCATGTTCCTCGTCTTAGACAGCAAATAGGCACAGTCTTTCAAGATCATCAGCTGCTTAAAAACAGAACCGCAGCAGAAAACGTTGCCTTGCCTTTATTGATCGCTAATTTCCCAGAATCAGAGGCAAGTCGGCGGGTGCGGGCAGCATTAGCCAAAGTTGGTCTGCAGGGCAAAGAGAAATACCTGCCTGAGATGCTATCAGGCGGCGAGCAGCAGCGAGTTGGCATTGCCAGAGCCATGGTATGCCGACCCAAGATAATCCTAGCTGACGAGCCGACGGGCAACCTGGACCCTAAATTATCGCTGGAGATTATGAGCGTATTTAAGCAGTTTCAGGGTGCCGGAGTTGCTGTTCTTATCGTTACCCACGATACCAGCCTCATTAGTGGCTCTGATAGCCGCGTCATTAAGTTGGATCAAGGCAAATTAATCTCCATCACCACAGGTAATGCCGGTCGATGAGTGCTTGTTGGTATCACTTAGCTGCTGAGGGTTCCGCGTTTGAATAGCAAACCCGAAAGAGCACCGAAGCAAACCTCTTCCTGGCAGCAACTTGGGCTCACCGCTAAACGAGCTGGGCTTGAGCTGCTGCGAGAGCCTGTGTCCTCACTGACCTCAATCGTGGTGATTGCCATTACCTTGGTACTGCCTCTCACCCTTTTCTCTGCCGCAAACAAGCTGGAGAACACCTTAAATCAGTACGCCCAAAGCCCCCAGCTAATCGCTTACCTTCGCACTGACGGTCAAGCCTCCATGATAGGCGATGTAAGCGAGCGCTTACTATCGCGGGAGGACATCAGCTATATCGAGTTAGTTCCTAAAGCCTTGGGCCTGTCTCAGTTTAGCGAAGACAGTGGCTTAAGTGATTTAATTGCTGAGCTGGGGTCTAACCCATTGCCAGATGTTTTATTAGTCACGCCATTAGCATTAGATGTCGAATCCCTCGAAGAGCTCGCGAGAACTCTCGCCCAAGACCCAGATATCGAGTCAGCTGAGCTAGATATCCAGTGGTTACTGCGCCTGAGAGGGCTCGTCGGCGCAATAAAGAGTGTGGGTAGCGTTATCGGCGCACTTGCAGTGCTGGCCTTTTTCCTAGTAATTGGCACTACAATTCGCGCTTTAATCCGCAGCAGTATCGATGAGATACGCATCCAAAAGCTAATTGGAGCCACCGATTTCTATGTCATTAAGCCCCTTATTTTTAAAGGCTTATATTATGGCTTGGGTGGTTCCGTGTTGGCTATTTTACTGCAATTGCTAGTATTTGCCCTACTCAACGGGGCCTTGACCGACTTTGTAAGACTGTACAGCGATGTGACAGATATTGAGACTGCTGCCGGCTTTTCATTGAGCGTATCTTGGCTGGTTTGTCTCGCAGCCATTGGCGCTAGCTGTGCTTTAGGCACTGCAGCGGCGGCCCTATTTGCCAAGCAGCAGATTCTGAAACTGTTTCCATCGTGATGGCTAAAACTTCTGATTTCTATTGCCTGACTATTTTTTTCACTTCCCGGGCTTGAAAAGCTAACTATTGCCCCCAACTCGTGGCCTAGATAGATGCGCTGCCAGCAGTTAGGCTCAGTGAACCGCACTTTTAGCCGGCCCCGCCCCAACTGCTTGATATGTGCTCCAGATGGTGACTTGAACGAAATAATGCTATCCTTCGGTCACTATTTAGTGAATTCACTCATATTAATGAGCAAATTGTAACTATGAATACTGCAAACAACATACAGCTATTTGGCCCGATTACTCCGGGCAGAGACTTAACCGCGTACATTGCGTCGGTTAACAGCATTGCCGTGCTTACGCCTGAACAAGAGCGCGAGCTGGCAAATCAGTACTATTACGAAGAAAACGTTGATGCCGCCCGCCAATTGGTTATGGCCCACCTGCGCTTCGTGGTGCATATGGCAAAGTCCTACTCCGGTTACGGTTTATCATTGGCCGATCTCATTCAGGAAGGCAATGTCGGACTAATGAAGGCTGTAAAGCGATTCAACCCAGAAGTTGGGGTAAGACTCGTATCCTTCGCTGTACACTGGATCAAAGCAGAGATGCATGAATTTATTCTCCGCAACTGGCGTATCGTAAAAGTTGCAACCACCAAGTCGCAGCGCAAATTGTTCTTTAATTTACGCAGTTCGAAGAAGCGTTTAGGCTGGCTTAGTAATGAAGAGGCCCAAGCGGTTGCCGATGATCTCGGTGTAGATGCCTCTGTTGTGCAGCAAATGGAAGGTCGGATGAGTGGTTACGACACCTCTTTCGATGCTGAAGTAGACGCTGACGATGACAATGCTTACAAAGCGCCAGCCTATTATTTACAGGACCAAAACTCAGAGCTCGAGACGAACATCGAAAACGAGCAGTGGGAAGAAATGACCAATCGCAGCTTGCACAGTGCGATGGAAATTCTCGACGAAAGAAGTCGCGACATTTTACAAAGCCGCTGGCTCACTGACGACAAGTCCACGCTTCACGATCTAGCCGATCGCTATGGCATTTCTGCTGAACGAATTCGTCAGCTTGAAAAAAATGCCATGAACAAAATTAAGGCTCAAATGCAGGCCTAATTCTTGAGATGTTCAAAGCCGCGAACTATTCGCGGCTTTTTTTTGTCTTGGTTTCGGCGCGATGGAATATTATCTTGCTTAACTGGGGCTGCGGTTCCAAAATGTGAAACCTATGACTCAGCTGTTTTTTATCATTGCCAGTATCAACGGATTCGTTGCTGTTGCCCTGGGCGCGTTTGCCGCTCACGGACTGAAGAATATTTTAGATACCCAGTTACTTGCCACCTTTCAAACCGGCGTACAGTACCAAATGACCCACACCCTAGCGCTGCTTGCAGTGGCGCTGCTCACTCTTCAATTTCCACAAAGCAATTTACTCAAAGTTAGCGGCTGGCTGCTGATTATCGGCATCGTGTTTTTCTCCGGCAGTCTCTATGCATTAAGTCTCAGTGGTATTCGATGGCTTGGTGCCATCACCCCCATTGGCGGCGTGTTTTTCCTAGGTGCATGGGGATGTCTGTTCTGGTTTGCCCTTTCTACAAAATTCCAAGCCTAAAGCTAATACAGGTCGCTTAGTGAATATTATTTTAAACGGCAAGGCACACGAGCTCGACAAGCCCTATTCTGTCACCGACCTCTTAGCTAGTCTGAACATCGCTGCGAGCCGACTGGCCATAGAACTAAATGGGGAAATTCTGCCTCGCAGTCAATTCGACGGCACAATGTTAAGCGACGGCGACAAAATAGAAATTGTGCAGGCAATCGGCGGCGGTTAGCAAACACGATTCAAAAGGACTCAATTGTAATGACATCTAATTCAGACACCCCACTGGTTATTGCCGGGGTAAGCTATCAATCGCGGCTGATCATTGGCAGCGGCAAATACAAAGACTTTGCTGAGAATTTAAGCGCCTTAGAGGTAAGTGGCGCAGAAATGATTACCGTCGCAATCCGTCGGGTAAATTTAGGCCAAGATAAAACCGAACCAAACCTGCTGGAGGTAATTTCTCCTGAAACCTACACCATTCTGCCAAATACCGCGGGCTGTTACACCGCCGAGGATGCAGTGCGCACCTGCCGCATGGCGCGAGAATTACTTGATGGCCACAGGCTCGTAAAACTTGAGGTCTTAGGCGATCAAAAGACTCTTTATCCCAATGTTACAGAAACCCTCAAAGCGGCTGAAGAGCTTGTCCGCGATGGCTTTGACGTCATGGTGTACACCAGCGACGACCCACTTATCGCCCTGAGACTGGAAGAGCTTGGCTGTGTGGCGGTTATGCCATTGGGGGCTCCTATCGGCTCTGGCTTGGGTATTAGAAACCCTTACAACATCAAAATGATTCTAGAAAACGCCAAAGTGCCCGTGATTGTAGATGCTGGCGTAGGTACGGCTTCTGATGCCAGTATTGCAATGGAATTGGGCTGTGCAGGCGTGCTGATGAATACTGCAATTGCCCAAGCAGGCAACCCCGTGTTGATGGCATCGGCCATGAAGAAAGCCGTAGAGTCTGGCAGAGAGGCTTTCCTCGCCGGGCGCATGCCAAGGCGACTCTATGCCAGCGCATCATCGCCAATCGATGGGACTTTTTTCTAGCTCGGTATAAGCAGCAACACTAAATATGAGGCTGCATGGCCAAAAATCTGCGGAATTTGAACCTATTGTGACTGAAACAACCAATCCACTTAAAAACCAACCTTTAAAAAGCTATGTTATTCGCGCTAGCAGACTGACCGAAGCACAGAAGAAAGCCTTAGACACTTTGTGGGATCAGTATGTTTTGCCCTTCAAGGGTGAGCCCTTAGACCTTAGTCACGCATTCATCAAGCCTGCGCCACTGATCGTCGAGATTGGATTTGGCATGGGCGACTCATTATTAGAAATGGCGGTCGCTGCACCTGATAAAAACTTTCTCGGCATTGAGGTTCACAGACCGGGTGTGGGCAAATTGCTGCACGGTATTGATGCTCAGAAAGTGGCAAATCTTAAAATTGTCTGTGACGATGCCAACCAAGTGATCTCAACTGGGTTAAGCCCAGAAACTATTGACCGGCTTCTGCTGTATTTCCCGGACCCTTGGCATAAAAAGCGCCACAATAAGCGGCGCTTAATACAAAACGACTTTGTCCAAATGGTTCGACAGCGCTTGAAAATTGGCGGTGAGTTTCATATGGCGACCGACTGGGAGCATTACGCAATGCATATGCTCGAAGTCATGGAGGCCGCGGCAGGTTTCAACAACAAAAACGGTGAGGGCTGTTTTTGGCAACAACCGGCTCGGCCTCAGACAAAGTTTGAGCGCCGGGGATTAAAGCTTGGGCATGGAGTTTGGGACTTGCTGTATACCCGCGTGGATTAACTGTTAATCCAGTATCGGTGTTCATGCTCTTTAAGCCACGCTACATATTGCTGATGATTGGGGCACAATGATTCGACTAAATTCCAGAAGCGTTTCGAATGGTCCATGTGCACTAAGTGACAAACTTCATGGGTGATCATGTAATCAACAATGCTATTTGGCGCTAGCATTATTAAGTAGTTGTACTGAAGGTCGCCCCGAGATGTGCAGTGCCCCCACTTGGTTTTGGTCTTCCTCAACTTAATCTGCCGAATCTTTTTATCCACCCCCAGATGTTTTGCCAAACCCATGGCCCGGGGAATTAAATAGTCTTGGGCCTTGGCCTTCAAGAACTCTTCCACCTGCAGAGTGGCTTTGGCGGGAGTCAATTGGTGACCCTGTATGATGAAGCGACTGCCAGACACTATTATCCGCTCTTTGCGCCCTTCCTTGAACTCAATGGTCAGCTCGCGGGCTTTATAGAAAATCTGGCGGCCGTGGTGAATTTTTAGGACTTCTTGATTGCGCTTCGACTCTTCTGCCAAGCGCCTTTCTACCCACGCTCGATTGTTCTCAATAAATGCCGCGACTTCATAGCTTGATACAAAGCTAGGGCAACGCACCTGCACTTTTTTATCAGAAACATGCAGCGCTAAGGTTTTGCGCTTGCTGCGAACGATCTCGCAGGCAAAGGGCAGTGCCGATAGCTTCGCCGTAGCGCCAAACTTAAGAGGTAATATTTTCATGCCTAGCATGGATGCTTATTTCTTCCTCGCAATTAGTTGCGCGACTGCTCGGTTAGGTTGGCTGAATTCACCCTCAACGTAATGAAGAACTTCCCACTGGTTAAAATAGGACAATAGCTCTTTCTCAGACAACAAAAAATCTGGGTTATTAGGCCTGCCGAACTTTCTGTTTAGCACTGTAAAGGTTTCATAAAACACCAGCCCACCGGGTAACACGCACTGGGTAATTGCGGGAAACAACGGCCTATGCAAATAATTGAAAACCAGACAGACGTCAGCCAGCTGGTCTGCCAGGGGATTGCCCTGACTCTTTTCTAGGTCAAGCAGTTGAGTCTTACCCGGCCACTGATTTAATGTCAAAGCATCATCAATCCCATCCAAGGCACTTTGATCATTGTCCAAGAATGTGACAGGAATATTGTGGCGAGCAAGATATAGCCCATTTCGACCCGAACCGCAGGCTAAATCAAGCACACGCACAGGCGCCGAAAATCTCTCGATCAACGCTAGGTTTTCGACCAAAAGTGTTGCAGCATGAGTCATTGAATGTGGCACCGATTAACGGATAATACTCGCTGCAAAATTGACCTCTAAAAAGCGGAAGAACCCTTGGCGCAGGATACCGATAAATGAGTACTAACAATACTGATAAGGATACAATTTTTGCCGAGCAAATGATCTCTCGTGATTTCGCGTTTGATGACAAAGTCGCCGGCGTGTTTGAAGACATGATTAATCGGTCCGTGCCCGGCTATGCCACGATCATCAATATGATCGGAGTGCTTGCCCAACGCTATGGCCAAACCAATAGTCGCTTATATGACCTTGGCTGCAGTTTGGGCGGAGCGACTTTCTCCATGGCGTCTCAGTTAGACCCTGCCAGCAACATTAGTATTCAAGCCATCGATAACTCCAGCGCCATGATCAATAGGATGCAAGGCAAACTCGAAGCCAGGCAAGATTTATCCCCCATGATTCACTGTCACTGCGCCGACATCCTGGAGGTCCCCATAGTCGATGCCTCTGTGGTCATACTCAACTTCACTCTACAATTTGTCGCAAAGGCCGACCGAGAGCCACTCATGAGAAAAATCTATGCTGGTATGCGCCCCGGAGGTTTGTTGGTGATATCAGAAAAAATAGTCTTTCCCGATGAAACCCTAAATCAGCTTTTTATTGAGCTATACCACTCCTTCAAAGAGCGCATGGGCTATAGCAAACTGGAAATCGCCCAGAAACGAGCAGCCTTAGAAAACGTGATGGTTCCAGAGACCTTAGATGCACACCGCAAGCGCTTACAGGGTGCAGGCTTCCATTCGTTCGATGCTTGGTTTCAGTGTTTTAACTTTGCCTCCATGGTTGCTTTTAAATAGCCTTATGCATGACTTCAAGCACCTAAAATCCCAAATACAGTCGCTACCCCATCACAGCAAGCTGGCGCCATTGCTGCCTTTTCTGGAGCCCGAGTTCGTAACCAGCCTCAATCACGGCAAACTGTCCCAGTGGCTTAATGCCATCGAAAGCGCACCTGTTATTGCACCTTCGAGGATTGATCTAGGCTCATTAGTATCAATCGGCGTTGGCAATGACACCAATGAGCAGCAGCGCAGCGCGTTAGACGATCTACTTCAAGACTTTATCCCCTGGCGCAAGGGACCTTTCCAGCTGTTTGGCACCGACATTGATACCGAGTGGCAATCGTCGCTAAAGTGGTCTCGTCTCATTGACCAGATTCAGCCATTAAAAGGTCGCCAAGTGCTCGATGTTGGTAGTGGCAATGGTTACTACTGCCTGCGTATGGTTGAGGCAGGTGCGGCAATGGCGATTGGTATAGACCCTCACCTGCCTTATGTCATGCAGTTCTGGCTGCTTAAAAAATATCTAGCCGACGTACCTGCTTATGTATTACCCCTTACCTTAGACCAACTGCCGCTGCCATTGCCCTATTTCGATACGGTTTTCTCCATGGGGGTTATCTATCACCGTCGCTCGCCTTTTGACCACCTTCTAGAACTCAAGCACTGCCTGCGCCAAGACGGGCAGCTGGTACTGGAATCCATAGTCGTGCCAGGCCCCGAAGGCTACTCGCTGTCACCTCAGGGTCGTTACGCCCGCATGTCTAATGTTTGGTTTGTCCCAACCAGCGCGACCTTGATGTCATGGCTAAGCAAGTGCGGGTTTACGAATATTAAATTGGTTGATGAGTCTAAAACCACCTTGGCCGAGCAGCGCAAAACTAACTGGATGCCCTTCGACTCCCTAAGCGATGCGCTCGACGCGGGCGGCAACATCACCATCGAAGGTCATCCAGCACCAGCCAGAGCTATAATTACGGCAACTAAGCCCTAGTTGAATATGAACTCTTTAAAGGGGTCAAACCTCGCTTTAAGCGCTGGTTGGGATAGCTGTGGACGGTTGAGACTGTTGGGCTTTGTTGCGGTCACAGTGACACGCCGAAACTTCGCTTAATTGTCCTTCGATTCGTGTCAAATTGAGCGAGATCAATCTAATAAACATTGACCTAGATTTATAATTGCGTTAATCATATTGCGTGACCGAAAGAGCCAGCTCTAATTCTATCCACTAATAATTAAAACAAGGAACTAAGATGGCCAGACCTCTGCGAATAGAATACCCAGATGCAATGTATCACGTCTCTAACTCTGGCCTTGAAGGCCAGCGAGTCTTTCCTTCCGCAAAGTATTTCGAAGCCTTTATAGAAGGGCTTGCTGAGACCTGTTCTAGACTGAACGTGGAAGTGCATGCTTTTTGCCTGCTGCGGGATCAATACCATTTAGTGATCAAAACCCCCGAGGCAAACCTAAGCCGTTTTATGCGTCAGGTGGATGGCCTGTACACCCAGCAATATCAAAAATTGAAAAAGTCAGAGGGCTCACTTTTTAAAGGCCGGTACAAGGCGGTTCTGGTGCAAGCTGACAAATATCTACTATCTCTTTCTAGGTATATTCACACGCGTGTTAAACCCACAGAGATAGCGAATTACCCTTGGAGCAGTTTTGGCTTAGTCACAGGCAAAGCCAAGCCTCCAGTTTGGTTCAACCGCGACGAGACCCTAAAACAAATTAAGGCAGCGCCTGCAAAACGCAGCGCAGCCTATGCCGCGTTCGTCGCAGAAGGCGTCGATAGTGAAATTGGCCACTTTTATGGCAAAAAGAATCTGTCGTCGGTCATGGGTGATGAGAAATTTAAAGCCGCAGCGGCCAAGAAGAAGTCCAGCACCGCGGTGCGCGGTGTTTCACGGGGTGCGAACGCCAAGTGGCGGCCCTCTTGCAAGCAAATCATCACCGCTGTGGCTAAGCAGTTTAAGGTGGATGAGGCTAGCATTTACAAGGCGGCTAGAGGGCCAGGATCGAAAAACGTGCCAAGGTGGGTGGCGATGTATCTGTGCCAAGAACTATCTGCAGTCACACTGCAGACTATCGCCAAGCTATTCAAGCTTAAGCGCTATGGCACGGTATCCACAACCGTGGGCAAATTAAAGAAAGAGTTCTCGGCTGACCCTAAACTGCTAGCAACAACAGAAAAGCTGATAAAGCAGTTGAGCAAATCGAAATAGCACCGACTTACTTGTATTGAGCCGTAAATAGCGGGCACAAAAAAGCCGGTCTCACTTCGACACCGGCTTTTTTACGCCTACTTAGAGCGCCAAATTACTTAATCTTGGCTTCTTTGTAGATCACATGCTTGCGAACGACAGGATCAAATTTCTTGATTTCCATCTTGTCAGGCATGGTGCGCTTGTTTTTGTCAGTTGTGTAGTAGTGACCTGTGTTGGCACTAGATACTAACTTAATTTTGTCTCTCATCTCGAATCTCCTAATTCACCAGGCGTAATTACACCTGGACTCCGCTACTTCGAATATCTAGCAGAACCGCATCAATTCCATTCTTGTCGATGATGCGCATACCCTTAGTGGACAGGCGCAGCTTAACAAATCGATTTTCTGATTCGACCCAAAAACGATGGGTATGGATATTTGGCGAAAAGCGACGCTTAGTGCGGTTATTCGCGTGGGACACATTGTTTCCGGCTACTGGCTTCTTGCCCGTGACCATACATACCCTAGACATGTGGCTGCCTCATTATCTGATTATGACTAAAAAAATGATTAACCTTGGACGAAAATTAGCCGAGGTCAAAAAAGAGCTGCGTTTTATACCAGAAGCCCTCGGCAATAGCAATACAAATGAAGTAGCGTATTTGCCAAGTTAATTAAAATCAATAGCTTAGAGTAAACCTCTTTCTGCCATAGAGGTGATGTTTGGGTCACCGATAATCAAATGATCTAGGACCCGGATATCAACCGTCTGCAGCGCGGCTTTGAGTTTGCTAGTAATTGCAATGTCGGCATGGCTTGGCTCGGCCACGCCCGAGGGGTGATTATGGGCAAAGATAACCGCCGCCGCGCCGTGATGTAAGCATTTTTTAACCACCTCTCGGGGGTAGACCGCCGCCCCATCAATCGTGCCGACAAAAAGCTCTTCAATTTTGATCAGCTGATGCTGGGAATCTAAAAACAACCCTGAGAAAACCTCAATATCTAGATTCAAGTACTTGGCCCTTAGGTAGTCTTTGGTCGCCGCTGTGCCGTTGAAAACATCACCGCGGGGAATTTCCTCTAGCCGATAGCGGTCGCCAAGTTCTTTGACCGCACATAACCGCGAGTATTTAGCCTCGCCAAGCCCGTTAATCTGGCAGATTTCGGCTTTGCTGGCAGACAGCAAACCGCGCAGGCCACCGAACTGAGTAAGCAATTGCCTGGCCAGATCCACCACGTTCAGGCCAGAGGCGCCAGATAGCAAAATGATTGCTAGAAGCTCAGCGTCACTGAGTTTAGCAACCCCTTGAGCAAGCAGCTTCTCTCTAGGTCTTTCTATAACTGGCCAGGAAGTAATATTCATGCTGCAAGGTCCTCAATAGATTCATGCAGCTTAGACGCTTATTTGGAAACCACCAAAATCCCAGCCAAATTGCTTAAAAATAGCCTAACTGCTAGGATTCCTTCGGTTTTTCAGCCTTCTTTGATGGTCAGTTATCCATGCTAAGTCTATCCAACAAACACATTTTACTGGGCATTACCGGCGGCATTGCGGCCTATAAATGCGCAGAGCTTACCCGCCTGTTTATAAAAGCCGGCGCCCAAGTTCAGATTGTTATGACCAAGGCTGCCACCGAGTTTGTCACCCCCCTTACGCTGCAGGCGCTGTCGGGCAATAGAGTCCATCTCGAACTGCTTGATGCTGACGCCGAGGCCGGCATGGGCCACATCGAGCTGGCACGCTGGGCGGACCTAATAATTATCGCGCCGGCGACGGCAAACTGCCTTGCAAAACTCGCCAGCGGCCACGCAGACGATTTGCTTACTACCTTGGTGCTGGCGACCTCAGCGCCGGTCGCTTTGGCACCAGCGATGAATCAGGCAATGTGGGCCGATGTGGCCACCCAAGCCAATTTGGATCACGTTAAAACTCGAGGCTTTCATGTATTTGGCCCTGCCGCCGGTGAACAAGCCTGCGGCGATGTCGGGCTGGGCCGTATGCTGGAGCCAAACGAGATTCTAACGCACTGCGCCGATTTGTTTCCGGCAGGTGCCTTCGCGGGAAAGCAGGTTTTAATCACCGGTGGCCCAACCCAAGAGCCTATCGATCCAGTGCGTTTTATTACTAATCACAGCTCCGGGAAAATGGCCTATGCACTGGCGGCTGAAGCCGCGCTGGCTGGCGCACGGGTCACACTAATTAGCGGCCCGGTAGCATTGCCAACTCCAGCAAGCGTTACGCGAATTGACGTCACTACAGCGCAGCAGATGCTGGATGCCTGCCTTGCTGCTATCGGCGCGGTCGATATCTTTATCGGAGTCGCCGCGGTTTCTGACTACAGGCCGGTGACCGTGCAAAGTCAAAAGATTAAAAAGAATGCAGAGACTCTTGAGATTAAGCTGACCAAAAACCCAGACATTATTAGCGAAATTGCAAAGCTGCCAAACCGGCCGACAATGGTTGGTTTTGCCGCTGAGACTGAAAATCTCCTAGCCAATGGCCGCGACAAGCTCAACCGAAAAAAGCTGGATATTCTGTTTGCCAACAATGCCACTGAGACGTTCAACAGCGACTCCATTGCCTTTACCGCAATCACCGCCGCGAGCGTCAAAGAATTACCCGCTGCCAATAAGCACCGTGCAGCGAGGCAGATGCTGCAACTCATACTCGAGCAATTAAACCAATAAAAACCAAACATCATGTCCGAAGCGATTGAACATCCAAACCAGGCAAGTCTCGAGTATTCAAACTGCTCTGAGACAAGCCCTGCACCCACTATTTTCAGAGCCTATGACGTTAGAGGAGTTGCGCAGACCCAACTAACGCCTGAGGTTACTTTTTTAGTCGCCAAGGCTATCGCTAGCGAGGCCATGGAGCAGGGCATTGACACCCTCTATTTTGGCTTCGACGGCAGGAACTCTAGCCCTGTGCTTTCCCAAGCGGCAATTGACGGCATACTATCAACCGGCTGCGATGTTATTGATTTAGGCTTAGTGCCATCACCGGTCGTATATTTCGCGACTCACGCCCTAGCGCACACCTCTGGCGTAATGCTTACCGCAAGCCACAACCCAGCCAATCACAACGGGCTCAAAATCCTATTCAGAAGAACCAGCCTAACCCCACAGCAAATTCAAGATTTAAGACTTCGCATTCAAGAAAAACGACTGCTAGACGGAAGCGGCCATTATCAGGCAGTTTGTGTCAATCAGCAGTACATCGCAGACATCTGTGCAAAAATAACGCTCAGCAAACCCATGCGAATTGTTGTTGATTGCGGCAATGCTGTTCCTGGTGTAATCGCGCCAGAACTGTTTGAAAAACTTGGCTGCGATGTGGTGCCGCTGTTTTGCGATGTCGATGGTAACTTTCCCAATCATCATCCCGACCCAACGGTTGCAAAGAATTTGCAGCAACTGTGCGCGCAGGTGCTCAAGCAAAAAGCCGACTTGGGCATTGCTTTCGATGGCGATGGTGACCGCTTGGCATTAGTGACCAACGCCGGCGAAGTGGTAGGTACCGACCGGCTGTTAATGCTGCTGATCAAAGCCATCGCGCCAAAGTACCCGGGGCAGGCGATTGTTTTTGATGTAAAATGCAGCCGCGCCGTTGCTCGGCTAATTACTCAGTTAGGCGCCGTTCCAGTTATGCATCGCAGTGGCCACTCGTTTATGAAACAAAAAATGGCCGAGACCGGAGCGCCCCTGGGCGGCGAATTTGCTTCTCATATTTTTATAAAGGATCGTTGGTACGGTTTCGATGATGGCCTCTATGCGGCGGCTAGGGCGATAGAGATTTTGAGCGAATTGGATCACTCTTCAGCCATTGAATTTGCAACCCTACAAACGCCCCTCAACACTCCCGAGATTGCGGTTCAGGTCAGCGATGAAACTAAATTTGAGCTGATGGCCAAGATACGCTCCTTGGCGGACTTTCCTCAGGCAGAAATCTATGACATCGATGGCCTTCGTATCGAGTTTGATTTCGGCTGGGGGCTAATCCGAGCATCCAACACCAGCCCAGCCCTATTGCTTAGATTCGAAGCGGATACTCTGGCTCAGATTGACTATCTAAAGGCAGAGTTTAAAGCTTTGATCCACGCCGCAGATAAAAATATACAGCCTCGTTTTTGATTTGCTGCCAAACTACAGTCGCCAAGCTAAATACCTCACTGCCTTGAACACAGGCTAGGCAGCTTTTCTAGGAAAACCACTCCATGTCGCTATCGCTTGAAAATGCAAAGAATATAGCCAAGGTTCTAACCGAGTCGTTGCCCTATATTCAAAAATTTACCGGCCGCACCATCGTTGTCAAATATGGCGGCAATGCCATGGTGGATTCCACGCTCAAACAAAGCTTCGCACGCGATATCGTGCTGATGAAATTAGTAGGGATGAACCCAATCGTTGTTCACGGCGGCGGTCCACAGATTGGCAGCCTGCTGAAAAAATTGAATATCGAATCCAATTTCATCGATGGACTTCGAGTTACTGATAGCCAAACCATGGACGTTGTGGAAATGGTATTAGGTGGCTTGGTGAATAAAGAGATCGTCAACCTACTCAACCTCAATCAAGGCAAGGCTGTAGGAGTGACGGGCAAAGATGGCAACCTCATCAAGGCCCGGCAGCTAAAAATCCGCCCAAAAGGCGCGGCTGAATCTGCTAGTGACTTAGATATCGGCCAGGTCGGTGAGGTGGTCAAGATCAATACCGAAATTCTTGAGATGATGCGAGACAGCGACTTTATTCCTGTTATCGCCCCTATTGGCACCGACGACGCGGGTAATAGCTACAATATCAACGCCGATTCAGTGGCGGGGGAAATCGCCAGCGTTCTGGGTGCTGAGAAGTTGGTGATGCTGACTAATGTTGCTGGGGTTCAAGACAAGGACGGAAAAGTGCTCACCGGGCTAAGTACTAAGCAAGTTGACGCACTTATTGCCGATAAGACTATACAAGGGGGCATGCTTCCTAAAATCGAGTGCGCCCTCAAAGCAGTCAAAGCTGGAGTTACCAGTGCGCACATAATCGATGGCCGGGTTGAACATGCCGTATTGCTAGAAATATTCACCGACGAGGGGGTGGGCACACTAATCTCCCATGCCGGTCTAGACCAATAGCCACCGTGGCCCATCGAGCCAGCAGATAGCACATACTATGGAAAACAGCACAAAAATTTCTCGCAAAGACCAAATCCTTCAGGCCCTCGCTCGCATGCTTGAGTCGGCACCGGGAGAACGTATTACAACGGCAGCATTGGCGAAAGAGGTAGGGGTTTCAGAAGCGGCGCTTTATCGCCATTTCCCGAGCAAAGCGCGAATGTTTGAAGGGCTAATCAAGTTCATCGAAGACACGTTGTTTCTGCGGGTCACTAAAATCCTCAACGAAGAAAACAGCGCTGAAGTTCGCTGCCAAAAGATACTCACCCTTCTGCTTACTTTTGCGGCAAAAAACCCCGGCATGACTCGACTGCTAACCGGTGATGCCTTAGCCGGCGAAACCGAACGCCTGCGCACACGCATTGCACAGTTTTTTGCCCGCCTAGAATCACAGCTAAAACAGGTGCTGCGAGAAGCCCAGATTCGCGAAAACCTAAAACCAACCGCATCGCCCCAAGCCCTAGCAAATTTACTGCTAGCAAGCTGTGAAGGCCGGTTGGTGCAGTTTGTAAGAAGTGAATTTAAGGCCTCGCCTTTGGAGAACTGGGATGTTCAGTGGCAACATCTAAGCAGAGATTTGTTGATGCCGTTTCCGGCTGACTCACCGCCAGATCAGGAATCCATAGGGTTCTAATTAATCCCAAAAGTCTCCCTGTACGTCTGCACCCCAGCTAAGTTGGCGGACAGCTTCCGGCTGACTCACCGCCAGATCAGGAATCTTTAGGGTTCTAATTGACCCCATAAGTCTCCCTGTACGCTTGCACCGCAGCTAAGTTGGCGGACAGCTGGCTGTTTTGCGCTTTCTCAAGATAATTAATAATATCTTTAAGCGTAATAATACTTACAACTGGCACCTTATAATTCTCTTCAATTTCTTGGATGGCCGATTTCTCGCCCGTGCCTTTTTCCTGCCGGTCCATGGCCACAGCAATACCGCAAAGATCGGCGCCATTAGTGGCAAGGATTTCAACCGCTTCACGGATGGCTGTGCCTGCAGTAATAACGTCGTCGATAATAAGTGCGCGGCCGCTTAATGGCGCACCGACTATAGACCCGCCTTCACCATGGTCTTTGGCTTCTTTTCGATTGAAGCAAAAAGGTTTGTCCATGGCGTGCTCACTAGCCAATGCCATTGCAGTGGTTGCTGCCAGTGGGATGCCTTTGTACGCGGGGCCGAAGATGACATCGAAGTCTACTGTCGACGAAGCGATTGCAGCGGCATAAGAGCGCGCTAAGAACGCTATTTTTTCTCCAGTATTGAACAATCCTGCATTAAAAAAATACGGGCTCACTCGACCAGACTTAAGGGTAAATTCACCGAATTTCAAAATCTCATTTTTAATCACAAACTCAAGAAATTCCACCTGAAATTGCTGCATAGTGCGCTCCTTTTTCTAGTCCGCTAACGCCTGCATTTGTAGTTTAAATAAATCTTGAATGCCTAGCTCGGCAAGGCCCACCATAGAATCCAACTGGTCTTTTGAAAAGTCGCCGTCCTCGCCAGTGCCCTGTAGTTCGATAAATCCCCCCGCTTGGGTCATGACAATATTCATATCTGTTTCGGCGCTGGAATCCTCAGCATAATCCAAATCCAAAACCGGCATCCCTTTCCACATACCAACAGATACCGAGGCAACCAATTGTTTGATCGGATTGGTTTTAAGTTTATTTTTCGCCAGCAAAAAATTAACCGCATCCACCAAGGCCACGCAGCCCCCGGTAATAGACGCCGTTCGCGTACCGCCATCGGCTTGTATAACATCACAATCTATTTTAATGGTATGTTCTGCCAGTTCTGCCATATTGATCGCAGCCCGCAGCGAGCGCCCGATTAAGCGCTGAATCTCCTGTGTCCTGCCTGACTGCTTTCCCCTAGCAGCCTCTCTGTCCATGCGAGAACCAGTGGAGCGAGGCAGCATGCCGTATTCCGCAGTAACCCAACCTTGGCCTGTGCCTCGCAAAAAATGCGGCACAGAGCTCTCAACAGAGGCCGTACACAACACTTTTGTATCACCAAATTCTACCAGCACCGAGCCTTCCGCATGCTTTGTGTAGTGGCGGGTAAGCTTCACATCACGCAGCATTGAAGGGTCTCTGCCGCTAGGGCGTTGGATGAAAGCAGGTGAATCAGGCATGGTATTTTCTCACAATAGTTGGTTGTTTCAGAAGAGCGGGATTATCCTTGAAAAGCACCCCTAACGCGAGCCACGCAACTAGTCGCTGCGTTTACTGGCGCATTCGGTTAAAATTAAGACACTCTATTACGGAAAATAAATTTATGACCCATAGCATGACAGCTTTCTCGCGGCAGCAGCATGACGCGCAGTGGGGCTCACTTAGCTGGGAGATTCGCTCAGTAAATCACCGCTATTTAGAAACCAGCCTACGACTGCCCGATATATTTCGCGGCCTAGAAAATACTGTGCGCGAGTCTCTGCGAAAGAAACTCAACCGGGGCAAAGTTGAGTGCAACTTGCGCTATCAGTTCGTCGAGCACCAGCAATCCAATATTACACTGGATACCAATTTGCTGGAGAAACTGCTGCGGGCCAATTCTGAGATAGATCAGATTACCGGTAACAAACAGACTTTAAGCAACAGCGAACTGCTAAGCTGGCCCGGAGTGATAAAACAAGAGCAACTTGACACCAAAGATATCGAGAAGCAGGCCCTAGCGCTATTTGTTGCCGCCCTCGACGATCATATTGTAAGTCGCGCCCGGGAAGGCGAAAGCATGAAAGGCTTTATCCAAACTAGGCTCAATTCTATCCGTGAAATCGTCTCCACAATACAACATGATATGCCCGCTATTTTAGCCGCCCAAAAGCAGAATCTGTTGACCAAAATCGCCGAGATAAAAGCCGAGGTTGAACCAACTAGATTTGAACAAGAAGTCGCCCTATTGGCGCAGAAAGCCGATGTCGATGAAGAGCTAGATCGTCTTAGCTCCCATTTGGATGAGGTCCAGCGGGTGCTAAACGCTGATGGGCAAAAAGGCCGAAGACTGGACTTTTTAATGCAGGAGCTCAATCGGGAAGCCAACACCCTTTCTTCAAAATCTATTGTGGTAGAGACAACCCTGGGTGCTGTCGAACTAAAAGTGCTTATAGAACAGATGCGCGAGCAAATTCAAAACATCGAGTGATAGAATGAACAATACACAGCTGGAGAGACAGAACAGTCATGGCTAAAGGTAATTTATTTGTTGTTACTGCGCCTTCTGGTGCAGGCAAAACCTCGCTGGTTTCGGCCATTGTAAAATCTCAGCCGGATATCTGTGTGTCTGTTTCCCATACCACTAGGGCGCCTCGGCCTGGTGAGGTGGATGGCGTCAACTATCATTTCGTCACCAATGAAGCCTTTATCCAAATGCTTGGGCAGGGTGAATTCTTAGAAAGCGCGCAAGTCTATGGCCATCACTACGGCACCTCACAAACATGGGTTAATGAGCAGCTCAATAGCAACACCAACGTCATCTTAGAAATAGATTGGCAGGGTGCAGCGCAAATTCGCAATCTCAATCCCGATGCCTGTTTTATCTTCATTCTACCGCCTTCTCTGGCGAGCCTGCGGGCTAGGCTAGAAAACCGCGGTCAAGACGATACTGACACCATTGAGGCTCGCATGCGCCAAGCCGTCAGTGATATTGGTCATGTGGCAGAGGCTGACTATATTGTCGTTAATGAAGAGTTTGAGACCGCGTTGGAAGACATAAAGGCTATCGTTCGCTCATCCCAGCTAAAGGTTACAGCGCAGCAGTATAGCCGGTCAGACCTCTTGAGCAGCCTTGGCAAAGGTTAGCCAGCTAGACTTAGTAAGAGTGCTTCGCTAAAAAAACTGCTTTTTATGGCGAAATTCTGTAAAATCCCCGGTCCTTCGGTTCTGGGCCTGTTATTTTCACTCCCGAACCCACATAGTATTAAGTAATAGCGTTAAGGAAAAACCATGGCTCGTATTACAGTAGAAGATTGCTTAGAAAATGTTGAAAACCGTTTCCAGTTGGTGATGATTTCCAGCAAGCGCGCAAGACAGCTGCAAACAGGCGGCAAGGACCCATTGGTTTCAGTGGATAATGACAAGCCGACTGTACTTGCGCTGCGTGAAATCGCTGACGGCAAAATAGATGTCAGAATTCTAACCGAGCGGCCCAGTGTCGAAATGGATGATATTGCGGACGAACTTGAAGCCGTGCAAAGCGAAAAAGACGCTGAAATAATCGCTGCTACAACGTCGACAATCAACGATTCTGAAGAAGAATTGCCCGCCCAAGAGTAATTGATTAGGGAGTCGGCCTTTGCAACTAGTCTCAGAAGAAACTATCGACTCTCTTGCCGAAGATCTAACCAGCTATCTCAGCAAAGACCAAATAAATCTGGTCAGACGAGCCTACTATTACGCCGAACAGGCCCATGAGGGCCAGTTCCGCCGTAGTGGTGAGGCTTACGTTACCCACCCACTGGCGGTAGCTTCAATCCTTAGTGAAATGCATATGGACCCGCAGAGCCTAATGGCGGCGATGCTCCATGATGTCATCGAAGACACCGGCATATCAAAAACCGCAATCAAATCCCAATTCGGTAATACGGTCGCTGATTTAGTCGATGGCGTGTCCAAGCTCAACAAAATTAATTTTAACTCCCGCGCCGAAGCTCAGGCTGAAAATTTCCAGAAAATGGCTATGGCCATGGCCAAAGACCTGCGCGTGGTATTGGTTAAGATAGCTGACCGCCTGCACAATATGCGCACTCTTGATGTGCTAACCCCTGATAAAAGAAGGCGTATCGCTCGGGAGACATTCGATATCTATGCCCCAATCGCCAACCGCTTGGGCATGAACAATGTGCGCATTGAGTTCGAAGAGCTGGGCTTTGCGGCGCTGTTTCCGATGCGCGCCGAACGCATCCGTGCCGCCGTAAAAAATATCCGCGGCAATCGCAAAGAAATCGTGTCACAAATCCAAACCGCCGTAGAAGCCTGCTTAGAGCGGGAAGACCTACCGGGGCGAACCATCGGCCGTGAAAAGCATTTATTCAGCATTTACGAGAAGATGCGCGCAAAACGCAAGTCTTTCTCCGAAATTATGGACGTTTATGCATTCCGAATCATTGTCGACAAAGTCGACACCTGCTACCGAGTCTTAGGCGCCGTGCACAGCCTTTACAAACCGGTACCGGGTCGATTTAAAGACTATATCGCGATCCCCAAAGCCAATGGTTACCAGTCCCTGCACACAACCTTGTTTGGCATGCACGGCGTGCCCATCGAAATTCAGATTCGCACCGAAGAGATGGAAGCTATGGCCAATAACGGCATCGCTGCCCATTGGCTGTACAAGGCCAGTGATGATCTGCCCAGTAATGCCCACTTGCGGGCTCGTGAATGGGTGCAGGGGCTTTTAGAGATGCAGGCCAACGCCGGCAACTCTATGGAGTTTATCGAGAACGTCAAGATCGATTTATTCCCAGATGAGATTTATGTTTTTACGCCCAAGGGCACTATTTTCGAGCTCCCGGCGGGCTCCACAGCAGTGGATTTCGCCTACGCAATCCACACCGATGTGGGTAATTCCTGTGTCGCCTGTCGCATAAGTCGGCGCCTAGCGCCATTGAGTGAGCCGCTGCAAAGCGGCCAAACCGTGGAAATAATCACCGCACCCGGCACCCAACCCAATCCTGCTTGGTTGAGTTTTGTAGTAACTGGAAAGGCCCGCAGCAATATCCGGCATTACCTGAAGAACCAGAAACACTCGGAATCGGTGGCGTTGGGCCGCCGTCTACTGAACAAGGCGCTGGCTGGATTCGGCAGCGAAATTGAAGCGCTGAAGCCTGACAACATAGAAGCAGTCTTAGCCCAAGCCGGCCTTCAGTCCATGGATGAATTGCTGGAAGAAATCGGCCTGGGTAATCGCATGTCCTATATGATCGCCCAGCGCCTAACCGCCGATACTAGCCAGCTAGAGTCCGCTCGTGATCTGCCCGAAGCAGAACAGCATGGCACATTAGACATTCGTGGGTCCGAAGGCATGGTGATGAATTTTGCCAAGTGCTGCTACCCAATTCCGGGCGACCCGATCATTGGCCACATCAGTTCAGGCAGGGGCATGGTTATCCATACCGCAGACTGTAACAACATCTCTGAGATTCGTGAAAACGTTGAGAAATGTGTCGCTGTTAGTTGGGACCCTGCCGTGGAGGGTGAGTTTACGGTAGAGCTTAGGGTTGAGTTAGAAAACCAGCGTGGCATAGTCGCGAACCTTGCCACCACCATTACCCGCGCTGAGGCCAATATCGAAAAAATCAGCACCGTTGAACGCGACGCGCGATTCAGTATTGTAAACATCTCTATCAATGTCCGAAATCGTGTTCACCTTGCTCAAGTCATGAAGCGGGTTCGCTTAATAAACGCGGTGTCTCGAGTCACCCGTGTGCGCAGCCGTAAGGTCAACAAAACTATCCGCAACACCCTTGGTAGCCATTAAGCACTAGGAGCCTCTCATGTTCGAAAAAATTCACACAGACTCTGCCCCCGCAGCCATTGGCCCTTACTCTCAGGCCACTAAAGTGGGCAACATCGTCTACCTGTCGGGTCAAATTCCTCTAGACCCAACAACCATGGAAGTGGTCGAAGGCGGAATCGCCGAGCAAACCAATCAGGTTTTCGCTAATTTAACCGCGGTTACCAAAGCCGCTGGCGGCGGTCTACAGAACTTAGCCAAGCTGACAATCTTCCTAACCGACCTTAATGACTTCGCGGTCGTCAACAAAATAATGGCCGAGTACTTTGCTGAGCCTTATCCTGCTCGCGCCACCATTGAAGTCAGTGCCCTGCCTAAGGGTGTGGCGGTGGAAATCGAAGCCATTATGGTTGTCTAGCACCACTGTATAAAAACCCATATACTGGCACCGGCCCGAGACTTGAAGGCCGGTAATTCTCATTTGCTAGACTGTGGTTTATGCCAGCACAAAAAGCCCTGAACGCGATTCCACTCACCTCATTAAAAGGGGTGGGCGCGGTACTCGAAGCCAAGCTCCATCAGCTGGGCGTTTATTGCGTTCAAGACTTACTGTTTCACCTGCCGCTGCGATATGAAGACCGCACTAGAATTCTGCCTATGTCAGGCCTGCGCGTAGGCCAACAGGCCCAGCTCCAAGGCGAGGTGGTTAGCTGCGCGGTGCAGTTTGGTAAACGCCGCAGCCTAACCTGCACTATCACCGATAAAACCGGGTTTATAGCGCTGCGTTTTTTCCATTTTTCCGCCGCTCAAAAAGACGCCTTGGCAACCGGCAAAACCCTGCGCTGCTTCGGTGAGGTGCGCCATGGGCGCAGTGGTTTCGAGCTATACCATCCTGAGTATAAAATTCTTGACAACCCAATAAGAGAAAAAACGTCAGACACCTTAACCCCTGTTTATCCAACTACCGAAGGTTTACAGCAGCTGCGGCTGCGCGCCATCATCGCCCAAGCCAGCGCATTACTGGCAACCCATGCAGTGGAAGACTTTTTACCGGCATCGATTCGGCAACGTTTCGCTCTGCCCCCCATCAACGACGTCTTGCATACTGTGCATCAACCCCCCCTGCATGCTTCCAGTGACTGGCTGTTACAAGATGCCAACCCAGCCCAGAAGCGCTTAGCCTTCGAGGAGCTTTTGGCCCATCGTCTGGGCATGAGAAAAAACCGTATTGATGGCAATCGAATTGCAGCCCCTGCGTTAATTCTTAATCACCAGCTAGTTACCTCCTATCTTGAGCAACTGCCATTTACACTGACCAAGGGTCAGCTCAGCGCTAGCGACGAGATAAATGAAGACTTGCAGAGCGGCGAGCCCATGTTGCGCCTGCTTCAGGGTGACGTCGGCTCTGGCAAAACCGTGGTCGCTGCCTTAACCGCACTGCATGCTATTGGCAACGGCTATCAGGTGGCGCTTATGGCGCCGACCGAAATACTGGCAGAGCAGCACTTTAGAAATTTTTTAGACTGGTTTACACCCCTTAACATTCAGGTAGGCTGGCTAAGTGGCAAGACTAAAGGAGCGCTGCGCAAACAGCAGCTAGAAAATACCCTCAATGGTGAGACCCAGCTGTTGGTAGGCACCCATGCGCTGTTTCAAGAAGGGGTCGAGTATAACAAATTAGGCCTGATTATAATCGACGAGCAGCACCGGTTTGGCGTGCATCAGCGCTTGGCCCTGCGGGAAAAGTCGCTCAAAGATAATTTAACGCCCCATCAGTTAGTCATGACTGCGACTCCGATTCCAAGAACTCTAGCCATGAGCGCCTATGCAGATTTAGATTGTTCGGTCATTAGTGAACTTCCTCCGGGCAGAATTCCTATTAGCACTGCACTAATTGGCAGCGAGCGGCGCGAAGAGGTGGTTGCCAGAATCGAGGCTGCCTGTAGCAAGGGCAATCAAGCCTATTGGGTCTGTACCCTTATCGAAGAATCTGAAGAGCTCCAGTGCCAAGCCGCGGAAGTGACCTGGCAGCAGCTAACCGAAGCACTACCCCACTTAAACGTTGGCCTTATTCACGGCCGCATGAAGCCGGTTGAAAAGGTTAACATCATGGCCGCATTCAAAGCCGGTGAGCTCCATCTATTGGTTGCAACAACGGTAATAGAAGTCGGCGTCGATGTGCCCAATGCCAACCTGATGGTCATAGAAAACCCGGAACGCCTAGGCTTAAGCCAACTTCACCAGCTTCGCGGTCGGGTAGGCCGTGGTCAAGCCGCCAGTTTTTGTATAATGCTTTATCAATCTCCACTATCGGCGACTGGCAAAAAACGTCTGTTGGTTATGCGTGAAAGCACCGACGGTTTTTATATTGCTGAAAAAGACCTCGAGCTACGCGGGCCTGGACAAGTGCTCGGCACCCAACAAACCGGCATGATGACCTTTAAAATTGCAGATATTGTGCGCGATGCTGACCTTTTGGATAATGTCCAAGAGGCTTCGGAAACGATCCTACAGCAGTTCCCTCAAGTTGTTGACCCGCTCATCCAGCGCTGGTTAAAAGGCAGTGAATCCTATATTCATGTGTAAGCATATTGGCATAAATAGTTTTATCAAAATTCGTACTATAATTTTTTGCTAGCACTGAAATCCTATCTATACTTATTTTGTAATAGTAGGCGCGAACAATCTACGCCACTAAGCTAACTCAATTTAATAAAGAAGTGGACTCATAATGGAAGTTGCGGCCTCACTACCTTCAGCGGAAAGTAGAAACATTCAGGTACGATCGATCTTGCTGCAGGACAAAACAGGACGAGTTCAGGCAATTGTGCCATTCGATGCCATGTTAGATCTAAAAAGCATTCAGCAGCAAACTGGCAGAGAACTAGTAGCAGTAGGCCCCGGCGAATTAGAGGAGCTGTATGCGTCCAAACGTCTAACTAGACTTGGGCATATTCCCTGTTTGAATAACGTGACGACTCTTATTGATGAAACTATCGCCAACGACGCGTTGTCTATCATAAACTCGCCAGAGAATTTGGATGCCAGCGCACTGGACTTAGGCGCTCTAAAAGATACGCTACTGGAGTTTAATCACGACTTGGTGTTTATGCCTATCGCCGTCGATGTCGCTACGATTCAGCCGAGCACACCTAATCCGGAAAAAGATGAAGATCGAATTATCCACTCGCTGCAGAATTTCACCACACTGCGGATAAAACAGCGGCTCGAAGACACCCTCGAAATTCCCACCTTACCCGCCACTGCGCAGCGTATTATTCAACTTCGAGTAAACCCCAATGCGGTGGTAAGCGAACTCGCTGAGATTGTCGAATCTGACCCCAGCCTTGCTGCTCAGGTTGTCAGTTGGGCTGGCTCGCCGTACTACGCCACCCCAGGCAAAATCCGCTCGGTTCAAGATGCTATCGTGCGGGTTCTAGGGTTCGATCTGGTCGGCAATTTAGCCCTAGGCTTGGCTTTAGGCAAAACTTTGGAACTGCCTAAAGATAAGGTAGATGGGGTCACGCCCTATTGGTTGCAGTCTATCTATTGCTCTACTTTAGTTGAGTCTATTGTTAGTCTTATACCTGCTGAGATCAAACCCAGCAAAGGCCTAACCTACTTATCAGGACTGCTGCATAACTTTGGCTATTTAGTGATGGCGCATATTTTCCCGCCTCATTTCTCCCACATTTGCCGCTACATGGAAGCCAACCCCCATATTAGCCACATGTGCATTGAAACTCACCTGCTGCAAATTACTCGGGAGCAAATCTGCTTATGGCTCATGGATTTGTGGAATATGCCTGAGGAAGTGACTACGGCGATTCAGTTTCAGCACGACCCGATGTATAGCGACAAGCACTGTGCCTACCCCAACTTGATCTTTATGGCGCTGCGCCTGCTCAGGCAAGAAGGCATTGGCGACGCGCCTCTAGAAGAGGTCCCTGACTACCTGTTCGAGCGGTATGAGTTAGATAGAGAGCGGGTCATGGAAAAGGTTAGATCTGTGGTAGAGTCGTCTGACGAAATAGCGGCTATTGCGCAGAACTTTCCGTCATAGTGGAGGCTTACAGATAGATCGGTGAACAATTACATTTTTACACTTCACCGCTAATCTTTTATGCTACGCGTTTCCCGTCTAACCTCAGGTAAGCGCGACAGTCTGCTATGAATTTTGTACGGTCACTAGGCTCAAAAGCCGATCACTATCTAAGACTCAAGTTTCCTGTGTTTCACAGTAAACTGCCGGCACTGATTGAACTGACGCGCATCAACAAACCTATCGGTATTGCGCTGCTACTTTGGCCTACAATAGGCGCGCTGTGGATTGCCTCAGACGGGTTTCCTTCGTTTAAACTGCTTATCATTTTTTTAACCGGTACGGTGGTCATGCGCTCAGCTGGCTGCTGCGTTAATGATTTTGCCGACTATAACATTGATGGCAAAGTTAGCAGAACTCAAGCACGGCCTCTAGCAACCGGCGTTCTAAAGCGTCAGGACGCTTTTTATTGTTTTGTTGCACTATCTCTGGTTGGTTTTATCTTAGTGTTGTTCACCAACAAAGAGACCGTTGTGCTGTCGTTTGGCGCTGTCGCACTTATCGCCACCTACCCCTTTATGAAGCGTTATACCAACCTGCCACAGGTGGTGCTTGGCATCGCTTTTTCATGGGGAATACTGATGGCGTTTACAGCGGTTACGGGGGGGGTGACTCAAACAGCCCTACTGCTATTTATCGCCAATGTGCTTTGGACTGTTGCCTATGACACACAGTATGCGATTATTGATAGAGAGTTCGACCTTAAAATAGGGGTCAAGTCTACCGCGATATTATTTGGCGACATGGACAGGCTGATTATCGGCAGCCTTCAGGTCATGTTTATCGCAGCCATGTGGTTAGCAGGTGGTCAGCTGCAGTTGGGGCTGCCTTACTACCTCTCTTTGCTGGTCGCGAGCGGCTTGCTCGCGTACCAGCAGTTCTTGATCAAAGACAGACTTCCTGGGCCTTGTTTTACCGCGTTTCTTAACAACAACTTAGTCGGTGCCGCTATTTTTACCGGCATCTTACTCAGCTTGCTGTAAACCCAGCGAAAAGCTATGCCCCAGTAAAGGCCTGAATTCCCGTTTGTGTTCTACCTAGAATTAACGCATGAATATCTTGCGTGCCTTCGTAAGTATTGACCACTTCCAGATTTTGCATATGGCGCATGACCGGGTATTCATCTGATATGCCGTTGCCGCCGAGCATGTCTCTGGCCTCACGGGCAGCATCCAAAGCTTTCAAACAAGAGTTGCGCTTTAATAAAGAAATTAGAGGTGGCGCTAGCTTGCCTTGGTCGCGCAAGCGGCAGGCTTGCAGGCAGCCCTGCAGCGCTAGGCTTAAATCAGTTTGCATAATCGCCAGCTTCTTCTGAATAAGTTGATTGGCAGCCAGTGGGCGCCCAAACTGTTTGCGGTCCATAGTGTACTGCAGTGCCGCTTTCCAACAGCTTTCGCCGGCACCAATTGCGCCCCAAGCAATACCCAAGCGGGCAGAGTTCAGGCAGCTAAAAGGCCCGTTGAGACCTGAGGCCAAAGGCAGCTTGTTTTCTTCAGGTACGAAGACCTCGTCCATTACAATCATGCCAGTGGGCGATGCTCGAAGCGCCAGTTTGCCTTCGATCTTTGGCGCCGAAAGCCCCTTCCAGCCTTTCTCTAAAATGAAGCCCTTGATCACGCCGTCGTCATCTTTAGCCCACACGATAAAGACATCGGCGAAAGGTGAGTTACTGATCCAATTTTTGGAGCCGCTCAGGCTATAGCCGCCGGACACGGTGCGAGCACGGGTGATCATGCCGCCCGGGTCGGAGCCGTGGTCTGGCTCAGTTAGGCCAAAACAGCCGATGTATTCGCCGGTCGCAAGCTTAGGCAAATACTTCTGCTTTTGCTCTTCGCTGCCAAAGGTATTGATAGGGTGCATGACGAGTGAAGACTGTACGCTCATCATAGAGCGGTAACCAGAATCTACCGCCTCCACTTCTCTTGCAGCCAAGCCGTAGCAAACGTAATTGACCCCAGCACAGCCATAACCCTCAATCGTTGAGCCAAGCAGGCCCATCTCGCCCATTTCGCGGAAAATCTCTGGCTCTACAGTTTCATTCCTATAGGCATTCAAAACCCGAGGCTGAAGCTTGCCCTGCGCGTATTGCTTCGCGGTGTCTCTAACCAGCCGCTCCTCTTCAGAAAGCTGCTCTTCGAGTGAAAACGGGTCTTGCCAATCAAAGGGAATATTGTCCGATCTTACAGACATGGGCGTCTCCTAAACATTCTAAGGCACCTGAACCACTGAACAGGCGATCTAACTAAGTTGCTGCCTGTGTATACGGCGGCGAAGACCGCACAGTTTATCAAACTGTAGCGGTTTTCACTAAAGCTAGAACGCGCTAATGGTGTTTGGTTGTCATAGTCACTATTTGTGGCGCAACAAATGGGCATAAGACAAGGTTTCTAGGCTAGAATATGCCCCCATGGACGTTTCCCACATACTTGATTCTCTTAATGACGCACAGCGCAACGCTGTCGCCAGTCCCGCCAAGAACTTGCTAGTGCTCGCCGGCGCCGGCAGCGGCAAAACCCGGGTCTTGGTGCACCGCATTGCTTGGCTAATGCAGGCTGAGCAAATATCGCCCTTTGCTATTTTGGCAGTGACCTTTACCAACAAAGCAGCCCGGGAGATGCGCGGCCGCATTGAATCTATTCTAGGCCACGGTGCTGGCGGCATGTGGGTCGGCACCTTTCACGGCCTAGCCCATCGCTTGCTGCGGGCCCATTGGCAAGAAGCCGGCCTAGCCGAAGACTTTCACATCTTAGATTCCGATGACCAGTTAAGGTTGATCAAGCGCATTAACCGCTCAATGCATATCGATGAAGAGCGTTGGCCTGCTAAGCAGTGTCAGTGGTATATCAACGGCCAGAAAGACGAGGGCCTGCGTGCTAGCAATATTGATCATGGCAATGATGATTATATAAAAACCATGCTGGAGATTTACCGCGCCTATGAGGACGCGTGCCAACGCGGCGGCATGATCGACTTCGGAGAAATACTGCTACGGGCCCACGAGTTATGGCTGCGTAGCCCGCAAATCCTCGATCACTACCGCAATCGATTTCAACACATTTTAGTGGACGAGTTTCAGGACACCAACTCGATCCAGTATGCCTGGCTGAGGGTTTTAGCTGGGGACAA
Organism: uncultured Pseudohongiella sp.; assembly: GCA_964352445.1. Lineage (GTDB taxonomy): Bacteria > Pseudomonadota > Gammaproteobacteria > Pseudomonadales > Pseudohongiellaceae > UBA9145. Next base: position 117,535 of record CAYGSO010000001.1, read on the forward strand.
AAATCATCTCATGGTGGTGGGCGACGACGACCAGTCCATCTATGGCTGGCGCGGCGCCAAAATAGAGAATATTCAGCAGTTCAACAAAGACTTTCCCGGCTCGGAGATCGTCAAGTTAGAGCAAAATTACCGCTCCACTGCCACCATTTTGCAGGCGGCCAATAATCTAATCGCCAACAACCAGGGCCGCTTGGGCAAAAACCTGTGGACCGAGGATAGCGAAGGCGAACCCATTAGCCTGTATGAAGCCTTTAACGAGCAAGATGAGGCCCGCTTTATCGTTGACCGAATTCAAGATTGGTTTAACGCTGGCAACCGGCGCACCGATGCCGCCATTTTGTACCGCTCCAATGCCCAATCCCGGGAGTTAGAGGAAGCCCTGCTGCGCATGGGTATGCCCTACCGTATCTACGGTGGCCACCGTTTCTATGAGCGCTTGGAAATTAAAAATGCCCTGTCCTATCTGCGCCTGTTGGTCAATCGCAACGACGACACCGCCATGGAAAGAATCATCAATGTGCCTACCCGCGGCATCGGTGGGCGCACCATCGACTTAATGCGGGATCTGGCCAGGCGGGAAAGCATTTCTCTGTGGCAAGCCTGTGTCGAGGCAATCAATAATAAGCTGCTGACGCCCCGCGCTGCCAATTCAGTCTTGGCGTTTCTTAAGCTTATCGACGACATGGACGCCGCCTGCGAAACCCTGCAGCTGCATGAGAAGGCAGAGCATATCGTGCTCAATAGCGGCTTAATCGGACACCATGAAAAAGAGGGCGGCGAGAAGGCCCGAGGCCGCATCGAAAACCTAGAAGAGCTAATCAATGCGGCCGGCAACTTTGACTACGTGGAAACCGAAGAAGGCGAGCAGGTCGAGCTCGATGTCACATCGAAGTTAATGCTCACTGCGTTTCTAGACAAGGCATCTCTTGATGCCGGTGACAGCCAAGCCGATGAAACTGAAGACGCGGTGCAGCTAATGACTCTGCATACGGCCAAGGGTTTGGAGTTCCAATTAGTGTTTTTAGCAGGCTTGGAGGAAGGCTTATTCCCCCATAAGATGTCCATGGATAATCTTACCGGATTAGAGGAAGAGCGGCGCCTGTGCTACGTGGGAATTACGCGAGCTAAGAATAAGCTGTTCCTAACCCACGCCGAATCTCGCCGCATGCATGGCGATATCAACTTGTGCCGGCCGTCGCGGTTTATCAAAGAAATCCCCAACAATTTAATCGAAGCAATTCGCTTGAAGACCGCCATCAGTCGCCCCGCGGTTGGCGCCACAAGGTTTGGACCCAGCTCCACAAGGGACTTCAGCAGCGCTATTGAGGTGCCTAATACGCAGATCTCCCTCGGCCAGCGGGTAGTCCACGGCAGGTTCGGCGAGGGTGTCGTGTTAAATTACGAAGGTCAGGGGCCTAACGCTAGGGTGCAGGTGAGCTTTGACGATGTAGGCAGCAAATGGCTGGTGCTTTCCTACGCCAAATTAGAAGTCTTGGCGTAGTTAATTGGGTTTTATTCAACAACAAAAAATCACAGTATGAGTTGAGTTCATGGCAACATTTAGACCGCTTCGATTACCACTATTGCTTGGTTTGTTTCTGGGTTTGTTAGCATGTACTAATGACGAGATGGCGGCAGGTTCTGGCTCATCTGGAAATGATCAAAAGACCTACGAATGGAAACTGATTACTTCTTGGCCCAAGAACTTACCGGCCCTGGGCACCAACCCCCAACGTTTTGCTGACCTCGTGGGGGAAATGACCAATGGCCGCCTGACGATCCGGGTCTATGGCGCCAATGAGCTGGTTGGCGGCCTGGAAGTCTTCGACGCCGTCTCCCAAGGGGTGGCTGAAATTGGTCACACAGCATCCTATTACTGGCAGGGTAAAATTCCTGGCTCGCCGTTTTTCTCCTCCATCCCTTTCGGCATGACTGTGGTGGAGATGAATGCCTGGCTCAAATACGGTGGCGGCAACGAGTTATGGCAAGAAATTTATGCCCCGTTTGACCTAATTCCAGTGCGTGGCGGCAACTCTGGCACACAGATGTTCGGCTGGTTTAACAAAGAAATCAATTCCGTGAGCGACTTACAGGGCCTCAAAATGCGCATCCCAGGCCTCGGCGGTGAGGTCTTAAGCCGGGCTGGAGCCACCCCGGTTACCATGCAGGCCAGTGAGGTATTCACCGCACTACAGACTGGCGCTCTGGATGCTACGGAGTTTGTAAGCGCTTACAACGATTTGGCAGCGGGCTATCATACAGTCGCCGAATACTATTATTATCCGGGCTGGCACGAGCCGGGTTCTGCACTGGAAACTCTGTTTAACAAAACTGCTTTCGAAGCCCTGCCAAACGACCTGCAGGCCATTTTGATGGCGGCTACCGAGGTAATGAACCAAGGCGTAATTGATGAAATTTCCGCGGGCAACAGCACCGCCATGAAAACCTTAGTCGAGCGGGAAGGAGTCGAGCTAAGACGCCTGCCCGACGATGTGCTGATCGAACTCAAACGCATTTCAAATGAGGTCGTGAATGAGCTGGCTGAGTCTGACCCAACCGCGAAACGAATCTACGAATCTTATACGAGTTTTCAGGACACCATGATGGATTACAAGCTAGTGAGCGAAGAGGCTTTTGATCAAGCTCGCCGGCTTAAATGAACTAAACCCAAACTTACAGCAGCACCCGCGGCGGCGGCACCGCCCGAGGTTTGCCATGCTCGTCAATGGCAACAAAGATAAACACACCCTCGGCGACTTTTTTGCGCTCGTCCTCACCCACCAGCAGCGACATCCAAACCTCAACTTTAAAGTGCATCGAGGTCTTACCGGTTTTTATCAGCTGGGTAAAACAGCTAACCGTTGAGCCAACCACAACGGGCGCGATAAACGTCACGTTTTCAATAGCCACTGTCGCACTGCGCCCCCTCGCCACACTCTTGGTGGCAATGCCCGCCGCTAGGTCCATTTGCGACACCAACCAACCGCCGAATATATCGCCGTTAGCATTGGTGTCTTTTGGCATTGCCAAGGTTTGCAGGGCCAATATTCCCTTTGGACCATCTGCTGCCGATTCTTGCTGCTTGTCTGTCATTGTTCAGTCCTGTACCGGGTCTAGCCTTTTAATAAGTTAGGCAGCCAAGTCACGAGTGTGGGTTGCAGGGCCAGCAAACATAACACCAAAAGCTGAATCACCACGAATGGGATCGCGCCTCGGTAGATGTCGCTGGTCAGTACTTCCTTGGGCGCCACGCTGCGCAGGTAAAACAGTGAAAAACCAAAGGGAGGAGTTAAGAAAGAGGTTTGGAGGTTTACGGCAATCATAATACCTAGCCAGATTGGATCGACGCCCATGCTAAGAAGAATCGGGCCAACCAAGGGCACGATCATAAACGTGATTTCAATAAAGTCTAAAATGAAGCCCAATAAAAATATTAGCAGCATAACGATAAAGGTTGCCGTAAAAACCCCGCCGGGCAAGTTCAACAGCACCGACTCCACCAACTCGTCACCGCCAAAACCGCGAAACACACTGGAGAAAATAGTTGCGCCCACCAGAATAAGATAAACCATGGAAGTTACGCGCAGAGTCTCTATTGATACCTCGTGCAGCACCTTTATACTGAGTGCGCCGCGCACTAGGGCCAACAGCAATGCCCCAAAAGCGCCAACACTGGCGGCCTCGGTTGGAGTCGCCAAGCCGCCAAGTATAGAGCCAAGCACTGCAACCATCAGAAACACTGGCGGCAATAGGCCTTTAAACAGGGCAACGATAACCGATGCTTCAGCTGCCTCATTGCCAAGGTCCTGCGCCGCCGGTGCGTCCTTAGGCCGCAGCAGCGCCACCGCTAAAATATACAGCCCATAGGCCACCACAAGGATCAGACCAGGAATTATCGCCCCGGCAAACAGATCGCCAATGGAGACAAAATCCGGCGCGAAATTGCCACTATTTAGCTGTGACTGCTGGTAGGCGTTGGACATAACCTCACCCAACAGCACCAGACATATAGAAGGCGGAATTATTTGCCCCAGCGTTCCAGTAGCGCACAGCGTGCCGGCGGCGAGCGAGGGTTTATAGCCGGCCTTGAGCATTGTCGGCAGCGAGAGAATACCCATCGTGACTACGGTAGCGCCGACAATGCCGGTGCTGGCCGCCAACAGCATACCCACGATAACCACCGATAAACCAAGGCCGCCGGGAAAGCCGCGAAACACCACTGCCATGTTGGACAGTAAATCATCGGCTATTTTACTTTTTTCGAGCATGCTGCCCATGAAAACAAACAAAGGCACGGCGTAGAGGTTTTGATTTACCAGGATGCCATAGACGCGGTTGGGAATAAGCGAGATAAAAGCAGAGTCAAAGCCACCCGAGAGAGCGCCAATGCCAGCGAAAATAAGCGACACCCCGGCGAGACTCAGGGCAACCGGATAACCGGCCATCAGCACTAGGCAAATCATGAAAAACAGCAGCAGGGGCATAAGTGTGGTCACTGCTTTGTTGCCACTAAATCGCGTACGGATTTAATAAGTTCGGAAATACCCTGCAAAGCCAGTAAACCAATCAAAAGAAAAATAGTGGATTTGAGTAAATACACAAAAGGCAAACCGCTGGTTTCGGTGGAGCCTTCGCGAATACGCCAGCTCACAGCCACATAGTCCCAGCTCCACCAAGCGATAAAACCCAGAGTTAAAAACAAGAACACACAGGCGCCGACAATATCCACTAGAGCTTTGACCCGGGGCGATGCTTTGCTGTAAAAGATGTCCACTCGCACATGGCCCTGTTCTTTTAGGGTGTAGGCGGCGCCAAGGGTAAACACCAGCGCGTTGATGTACATAATGGATTCCTGCAGCGCAATCGAACCCATTTGAAATACGTAGCGCAGCACCACAATAGCAAGAGTAACCAACACCATAAGCAATGATAGCCAAGCCGCAGTGCGGCCTACTTTATCGGTAAATTGGTCTATTTTTTCCGCGATCGTTAGGGCAAGAGTTAGCTTCATGGGTTGCAAGATCTTCGTTGTGGCGATAAATCGGTTTGGAACTCGCGGTAGCTGCGGATTATGACATAGAGCATCGCTGCAACGCGATTCCCCTGGGGGCGTGGTCGCAAGAATAGAAGCGGCAGTAGTCGCAAGAACAGGCGCAAGACTGGGCTCAAGCCATACTCCAAGCCCGGATAAGCTGGTAGCTAAGCACCACCAGAGCGAGCACTAGGCCAATCATCCCCGCACCTATAATCCAATAGACTGAGCGCTTGATTTTAAGGCTCCAGCGCAGCCCCATCCCGGCATCTGCCGTTGGCTGCTGGGGGATCTCAGAAAAAAGTGAGCCAAAACTCAGGCCGGTCATAGCCCAAAACAGCAGCACCAGAGACGGCATCATGACCTGCGCACCCTTCAAAACCGGCGCATCAAACAGGCTCAGGGAAAACCCCAGCAAACCAATAATAGCCAGCAATAATAGTAGCAATCGAAATTGCCAGAGTCGGCGGGCAATAGGTTGAAGGCGCTCAAGCAAGTTACTGGATTCCCGAACTCATTTTCAGTTTCACTAGTGTTATAGTGTCATCTTTTCCAGTAACTCTCATCTTTTCAGTGTGATCTAGTTTTTATGCAAACAGAAGTTCCGTTCTTGGCAGGGGTAGACCCCGAAGGCCAGCCTGTATTTGAAAGTGTTTTGGTAGAGCCTTATGGCGACGAGGCAGATCTGTTTCGCCTTGTAAATTCGCCACTTTTGACCCGCAATCTCGCGGCCGGTGATCAGGTGCGGCTAAGCAATCCTGGCAGCGCGCAATATGAGCTGGTGCAGCGCAGCGGTAATCTGTGTATACGTGTATTTCGTAGACACCAATTGATGCGCCTGTCTGAGCGACTCACGCCATTAATCGAAAAACTCGATGGTTCGCTAGATCTGCAAAACGAAAGGGCTTTGGTGTACAGCATTCACTATTCCATTGGCTTTCAAACTATTGAGAACGTGATGAACGAATGCATCGCAGATTATCCCGATACCGTTTGGTATTATGGCAATGTCTACGATCCCAATGATGGTTCCACGCCGCTCAACTGGTGGAATGAAATTGACGCCCAAGATTAACCTCAGAACTCTTTTTAGGCACTTTTATGATTATTGTTGTATCACCTGCGAAATCGCTGGATTTTGATTCGCCAGCAAAAACCAAAAAATATTCTGAACCTCAGTTTCTAGAAGATTCATCTGTGCTGATGAATGAGCTGCAAAATTATCAGCCCGAACAGCTGTCTCAGCTTATGCATATTAGCGAGGCTTTAGGTGAATTGAATTTCAATCGCAACCTGAACTGGCAGCTGCCCTTTACAACAGAAAATGCCAAACAGGCGATGTTTGCGTTTCAAGGGGATGTCTATCAGGGTATGAATGCCCAAGACTATTCAACGGCAGAAATTAATTTTGCCCAGAAGCATTTGCGAATATTGTCTGGCCTGTATGGCATTCTCAAACCACTAGATCTCATTCAGCCCTACCGGCTTGAGATGGGCAGCAAATTTAACAATGCCCGTGGTAAAAATCTGTATGAGTTTTGGGGCTCCAAGCTCACGGACCATATCAACGCCGAGCTGGCTGCCCAAAAAACCAAACTGCTCATCAATTTGGCCTCCAATGAATATTTTAGCGCTGTCAAAGCTAAAGCCGTAGACGGAGAAATAGTCACCCCAGTGTTCAAAGATTTTTCTGCCGGAAAATACAAAGTTGTGAGTTTCTTTGCCAAAAAAGCCCGGGGCGAAATGGTCACCCATATAGTGAAAAACAAAATCACCAACGCCGATGAACTGTTGGATTTTAGCACCGCAGGATACCGCTACAGCAAAACCGAGTCGGCTCCTAACAAACCGGTATTTTTGCGCAAGCAAGCCTAGTCAGTGAGCCATACTGTGTCTGACGACTTACCCTTTAGCCAAGCCAGTGAAAATAACAAGATCGCTATTCTAGAGGTGTTTAGCCGCCACTTCGGCGACAAAGACACGGTATTAGAATTGGCTGGCGGAACTGGGCAACACGCGGTTTTTTTTGCCGGTCTGTTTACCTATTTAAATTGGCAAGCCAGTGATATTTCCAGCAATGTGGCAACACTAAACCGGCGAATTGAGAAAGCCGAATTAGAAAACCTGCCACCTGCAGTTGCCCTCAGTGTGGACGACAAGCCATGGGACTGCGGAGTATTCGATGCCGTTTTTACTGCCAATAGCCTGCATATTATGTCAGTAGGCTCGGTGGAAAACTTATTCAGCGAGGTTGGCAAGCACATAAACCCTCGCGGGCTTCTTTGTGTTTATGGGCCGTTTAAATACGCCGGCGATTTTACAACCGAAAGCAACGGCAGTTTTGATCTTTGGCTAAAACAGCGCGACCCTGCCAGCGGCATTAGAGATTTCGAATGGGTAAATAGCTTAGCGCATAGCGCTGGGCTGAAACTGTTGGAAGACAATGCTATGCCTGCCAACAATCAGCTGCTTGTCTGGCAAAAAATCAGCGCCTAACTCTACCTCTAGTTGTATTCCTCGTACGCTGCGCGAATCCAACGCTCGGTGCCTGGCCCCGGCTGGGCATAACCTTCCGTCAGATTCATCTCAACCACCAAATCTGCTGACATGCCTCTGGCAATAGCGGCTTTGAGGCGGTCTCGGATCGTTACCAGCATATCGCGGTATTCCAGCAAATCGCTTCGGTTTGCAAGCTCGCCATGACCGGGAATAATAATCGTGTCGTCATCAATCAGCCCTGCCAAGGTCCAGATAGAATCGATCATTCCATCAGTGGAGCCGCCGTTAGGCTGATCTATAAACGGCAAACCGTAACGCACGAACATATCCCCAGTGTGAATTACGTTCGCCTCTTTGAAGAAGACTTGAGCGTCACCGTCGGTATGGCCTGGCCCGCTGTAAATCAGATCTATGGTGTTGCCGTTGAAATAAAACTTCATGGCGTCCATAAAAGTAATCTTGGGTAGCCCAACCTCATCGTAGGGTGCCTGCTCGCGGCCGTTGAGTGACACCACCTGATCGGTTTCCATACGGTGGCGACTGTTGTCCTGCGCCACGATGTAGGCCCCCGCACGGCCAAAGTTTTCATTGCCATCACTGTGGTCATAGTGCCAATGTGAATTGACCACAAAGTCCACCGGTTTGTCGGTCAGCTGGGCAATTGCAGCCACGATTTTATCCGTGAGTGGCGCAAACTGATCGTCGACGATGAAGGTGCCATCATCCCCAATAGACACGCCGATGTTGCCGCCGCTGCCTTGCAGCATATAGATATTGTCGGTAACGGGAATAGTCGTAATCTGGATGCGATCAAAATCTTGGGCCGAGGCCATTGGCAGGCCAGCAAAAGCACCTAGAATGGCGAGTGTTATTTTTTTCATTGTATCCCCTACGAGTGACACAAGGTTTTAGTACCCTGTTGCTGAATGACAGGTTACTTCATTTATCACCTCATACCAATATTTTGCCGCTAAAATGCCTTACAATCACCGTGCAAAAATTTAAGGTAGCGCTGTAATGACAAACCAACCCCCTAAACCCAAACTTACTCTAAGCCATCGCATTGCCGAGCCTAGCGATGTGCCAGCCATCATCAATCTCATGCAAGAGTCTATTGCAGAGAATATGAAGGCTTACTTGTCGGCGCAGGAAATTGAGGCAGCCAAAGAAACCATGGGGGTGGATAGCAGTTTAATTGCCGACGGCACCTACTTTTTGATTGAGGCAATGGTTGAGGGTGAAACCGTATTAGTTGGCTGTGGCGGCTGGGGCAAACGCAAGACCCTATTTGGCGGAGATCATACGGTGGGCAGAGACGATAGTCTGAGCGACCCAGCGACAGACGCTGCCCGCATCCGAGCTATGTACACCCACCCCGGCTTCACTCGCCAAGGAATCGGCTCGCTGCTTTTGCAGCTGGGCGAGAGCGAAGCAAGCGCCGCTGGCTTCAAACGAATTCAGTTAGGCTCCACCTTAGCTGGCGAACCTCTATACCGCGCTGCCGGTTATGTGGAGCTTAAGCGCGAAAATATTAAAGGCGCCAATGGGTCGGATAGCTATATTATTACTATGGAGAAACCGCTGTAGTTATATGGGAATAGCTACATCGGAATAGTCGTGTGGGAATAGCAAAGTGATAGTAATTCGGTGCAAGCAGTTAAGTGCTAGCGGTTTGGTGGTCGGCTTTTAGCTGTTGGCTTTTGGTGTATATCGTTTACTAATTATTGATAGTAAAAATACGGGCGCACGGTCTGCACCCATTCATAGAGCGATGTTTATATGGCTACAGCGCTGCCCTTAGCTAGACAAGGATCATACGGATACTCAACCCCAGCAGCCTCTACGCCCGATAGTCCGCAATAACCTCGCCATACTGCAGCATCTCGTTTTCATGATCAGTATCGCGCCATGTTTCTGCCAGTGCTGCCTGCTCCCACTTTTTCATTGCTGCAAGGTTTAGTATTCGGTCTCGATACTCGGCCGCCCCTTGCGAAAGAGCGAGGTCAAAACTGCGGCATCTAAACACCACCGGCGCATAGAAGGCATCGACTATGGTAAAGCTATCGCCTGCTAAAAAAGGCCCGCCAAATTTAGTTATCCCCTCATTCCATAATTCATCTATCCGTTTAATATCCGCCGCAAGCGCCGCCGATGGCTGAGACAGTTTTACTCTGACCCCAACTGTCATTCCGCATTCGCTGCGCAGAGCGCCGAACCCAGAATGCATCTCCGCTGCGGCACAGCGTGCCCATGCACGAGCTAGGGCATCGGTAGGCCAAAGCTGGGTGTGCTGCTCAGCCAGATATTCACAGATAGCAAGAGAATCCCAAATAATTTGCCCATCATGATGTAAACAAGGCACCTTGCCATTGGGCGCAAACTTGGAAAACTCCTCGGTATTGGTTGCGCCATTGAAAGGGACCAGCCTCTCTTTGAACTCAATCCCCAATTGACTTAAAAGGAGCCAAGGGCGCAGAGACCAAGACGAGTAATTTTTGTTGGCGATATAGAGTGTGTACATAGTGGTTATCTCTTTCTAGCGGTGCAGGACCGCGAATCGATTTGGTCAACGAAGTTCGTAGCTCGACGTTATTAGAGGTATAGACATCATAATGGAGCACGAGAATGAAGCATATACTGTTATGTGCACTACTAGGGGTGTCCGTTTTAAGTATGGCGTGCGTGAGCCAAGCCAGGCCGATAGCTGCAAAAACAACCGTCCATGTAACACCAAGGGTGGTAGCAATTAGAAAGACCGTGATCTCCCCTCAATCACCTATTGCTATGCACGTTCTCCCTAGGGGACATAGAACTGTTGTGCGAGATGGCCAGCGCTATTTTTTAGTCAGTGGCAGGTATTTTATTCTCAGCGGCAAACGCTATTTTTCGATTTCTTCCAATTCGGCCTGAAGCTCATCAAGCCCGAGCGGAGGCCTGCGGTGTTTGGTTTTTTGTTCATAGCCGTAGGCGAGCTCTATGAGCAAGCCTTCGGTATAGGGTCTACCCACAAACTGCAGGCCAGCCGGCAGGCGGTTTTGCCAGAACCCCATGGGCACTGTTACCGCCGGCAGCCCGGCATCGGGAACCAATAACTGATTATTGTCTCCTTTGTAGTCTGCGTTGGCTCGATCGATATTCGCCGGCGGATTGGACCAAGTGGGAAAGATAAGGGCATCAATGTTGCTGCTATCCATCGCGGCAACCGCATTGGCTAACAGCTCATTGCGTTTTTCATCGTTAGGCCATGTGGGGCAGCTTATTTCTCGATCGTCCGGTGCAACATCCAAGGGATAGGCTGAAAAATATTCCAGCCCGCCTTTGGTCTCCGCGGCATACTGGCCTGTCTCTAATACAGTATTCACATCGAGCAGTGGCGGGTTGCTGAGGGTTTTGAAATACTGGCCGACGTCGTATCTAAACCTTGCGCAGTTAGGAATAGTGTCGCTAAGCAATTCAAAATCAGCGATCTCTATCGGGTCGACAATAATGGCGCCTGCGGCTTTTAGGTCCTCTATGGCCTTATAGAACAGCGCCTTTATTTTTTCGTCGCCGTCGGCATGGTCAACAAGGGCCCGAAATACACCCAAGCGCTTGCCCTCTAAGCCTTCGGCATTAAGAAATGCGCGGTAATCAGGTTCACGCTTGTTGGGCAATGTGAGTGAGTCTGCCTCATCGTAGCCGGCGACTACATTAAACAAGCGCACCCCGTCTTCTACGGTTCTGGCCATCGGACCTGCTATATCGCGGTCAAACGAAAGCGGTATGACACCGTCTCTGCTGGTTAAGCCTATGGTTGAGCGAATACCAAACAGCGCTAAATGTGACGATGGCCCGCGAATGGAGTTTCCCGTATCGCTACCCATACCGGCGACCCCAAAACTAGAAGCAACCCCTGAGGCAGTGCCACCTGAAGAGCCTGCGGGCGTGAAGTTGGCATCATAGGCATTGGCGGTGCGGCCATAGGATGATGAAACACTTTGGCGCGGGCTAAAAGCCCACTCTGCCATATTGGTTTTAGCTAACACAATTGCGCCGGCTTCTCTAAGCCTCGCAATCATAAAAGCGTCGTCGGGAGGAATGCTGTCTTTTAAGGCGATTGAGCCCCCGGTAGTAGCCATGTCGTAGGTATCAAAATTGTCTTTGATCAGCAGCGGTGCACAAAACAAATCCGGCAGCGCCTCAGAGTTTGCAATAGCCCTATCCACTGCCGCCGCCTCACTCAATGCGTTAGGATTAATTTGCGTTATGGCGTTAATGCCCTCGGACTTGTCATAGGTTTCTATGCGCCGAATATACCCAGCCACTATGTCGACACACTGAACTTGGCCGGAGCTCACGGCCGACTGAATATCGGCGAGCGTGGCTTCGACAAACGTGAATTGGGCGGGCTCTTCAGAACACCCTAAAAACAAGGCGCCGACGGCCAAGGGAAAAAATACAGCTTTAGCGATGTTCAACGGCACTGCTCCTTGATGACATTTCTTGGCGAGCGAGACTTTGGTTTATGGTTTAGCAATTTTTAACGCCATACCGATTGATGCAGGGGCAGTAGGTTCAAAACCAAATTTGCTGTAGAGGGCAGGCGAATGGTCGTCGGCGATTAAAGACACATAGGCTGAGTCAGGCGCGCTGTCGTTAAGAAAATTCATAATCGCCTCCATCACCAGTTGGGCAACACCCTGACGCTGAAACTGCGGATGCACGGCAATATCAACGACTTCAAAGTTGCAGCCGCCGTCGCCCACCACTCGGCCCATAGCAATTAAGCGAGCGCCCTGTCGAATGGTGGTAGCGAACAGACTATTGGGCAGGCCCATGACGGCAGCTTGGTCTGATTTTGCAGATAGGCCGCAGTCTAGTCGCAGCTGCTGAAACTCCCTAACTCCCGGTATCTCGGCTTTTTGTGTAAGCATTGTTAGCACGCCCAATCAAAGGGGTCAGAGTAACTTGATGCCTGTAAGCTATTCGGCGTATTAGGTTTTTTCAAGTTACTCTGACCCCTTTGATTTTAGAAACAGCTTAACTCTGTCCACAAAGCCATCAAGCTGATCATGATGTACCCAATGCCCGGCTTTGGCAAACCCTTGGTATTCCACCGGACAGTTGAAACAGGCAGTTCTGCCATCGGCCACGGGATCGGAGGCCCAAGATTCTTCGCCGCGAATTAACAGCGTCGGGCAGGTAATTTCGCCGTGCATTTTTTTAACTTCTGCGTTGGGCAATCCGCTCATGGCAAACACTCTGACATAGTTATCAAACTTCCAGCTGTAGGTGCCGTCTTCATTTTGATTGGCGCCATGGATAGTGAGGTGTCGGGCTTGGGCTTCGGATAAATGGGGATTCTCATCACGCATACGTTGAAACGCATCATCCAGTGTCGGGTAGCGCCTCGGCAGGCGTCCAGACAGCTTGCGCAGCTCATCTGCCCAATCACGAATACGCGTTGTCATTGGCTTATCGGCGATCTTTTGCGCCATCTCAGGCGACGGGCCCATACCTTCAATGGCCACCAGTTTTTTTACCCGCTGCGGGTACAGTGAGGTGTACATCAAGGCAATGCCGCCACCCAATGAATGACCGATGATAGTCACCTGGTCCATATTTTTTTGCTGCAGCAGCTGTGCGATATCATAGACGTAGTTGATTTGATTATAGGACCCGTCAGACTCCCAATCACTGTCACCATGGCCACGCAGGTCCGGTGCGATAATGTGATAGTCGTCGGCAAAGCGTTCTGCCACCCAATCCCAATTGCGGCAATGGTCCCGGCCGCCATGAATCAGCAGCATTGGTGGGCCTTCTGGATTACCCCAGTCTACATAGTGTAGCCGCAGCCGCTGGGAGAAGTAGTTGTGGGAGGTGGGTCCGAGTGTCGCAGGGCGGTTTTTAGTCATAATAGAGGGTAATAACAAAGAAAACTAAGAACCCACAGTATAGTGAATTCTGCACTTAGTGAGTAACACTTCTCTCGCTTCCAAGAGGCGGAAATTCGTTTATTTGGCATGGGGCAGCGCCTTATGTTTAAAATCTCCCTTATGTTGTTGGGTAGGCAACCCTAAAATCCCTAGCTTCTAATAAGACACGAGCTTTTGAGTTGCCACAAAGTTGAGACCTTGGAATGTAATCAGCGCGCTTTTCAATTGCTCACTTGTCATGGGTTTAATTTTTACTCTGACCCCAGTCATAATGGTTACTGCTCCACAAAGGCAATTGAATTCGGACTTTGGCATCAACTCCCTCTCTTTATCGGCTGCACACAATTCTTACCCGTTCAGCAGGAACCCGCAGCTGCTTTATTAGATAGACCTTAAAGTCAGGTTCATAATCTTGGTCGTCCACTGCTTTTTGCATGCACAGAATCCATGCCTCTTCCTCTTCACGGCCAATAGACAAATGTTGATGTACTCCTGGAATAGAAATGCTGCCAAAGTTTTCGCTGTATAACCTTGGCCCACCTAACCACCCACATAAAAAGTAAGTGAGCCGTTTTCTTAGGTCACTAAGGTCAGACTTATGCATGCTTCTTATTTTTTCAGCTTCTGGTAGAGAGTCCATGTAGTTGTAGAACGCTCATATGCAGAAATTACGGGAAACCTAGTATCTGACTAGTCATTTTTCTAACCTGCTGAATATATTCTGCCGCACTAGATAAACGAACCAATATTGCCTCGTTTACTGTTCTTTAAACGGCAACAACTCCTGCGCACTCTTCATATACCCCAGAATATGGGGCCTTTCCTCAAGCAGAAACTTCTCGATAGCATCAGAAAAACTAGGGTGGGCAATCCAATGATTCGAGTGAGTAATGATTGGTTCAAAACCGCGCTGTATTTTGTGCTCGCCCTGAGCGCCGGAGTCGAATGATTTTAGGCCGTGTTCTATGGCGTACTCTTGGCCTTGGTAGTAGCAGGTTTCGAAATGCAGAAACTGGAAGTCTGCCGCGCTGCCCCAATAGCGGCCGAATAGTTTTTCAATGTTTTTGAAACACAGTGCGGCTGCTATATCGCGGTCGTTTTGCTGGGCATTGATAAGCAATATCTGCTCTGGCATGGCTTTGGCCAACTGCAGGAAAAAGCCTTGATTAAGATAGCCTTGCTGGCCGCGCATCATGTAGGTGCTTTGATAGAATTGATAAAAATCTGACCACTGCTGGTCGGATATGTCGGCGCCTTCTGTGCGTTTGAAGCTTATAGCTTGGCTGGCGACGTTCGCGCGCTCTTTACGGATTGATTTTCGTTTGCGAGAGGTTAACTGATTTAGAAAGTCGTCGAAGGTTTTGTAATCACGATTAGTCCAATGGAACTGGGTGGCGATTCTAGGTAGCAAGCGGGCGTCAGCGAAAGCTGCATTCTGCTGGGGAGTAGGAAATAGAATATGCCAAGATGAGGCGCCAATAAGCTGGGCCTCGTCTTTTACTTTTTCGGCAACTAGCTTTATTAGTTCATTTTCGTTATCCGCGCTTTTCTCAGCGAACTCTTTCGCAATGAAAAACCGTTTACCAACTGACGGGGTAAAAGGCGCGGCAGTGACGAGCTTCGGGTAGTAATCAAGGCCATGGCTTTGGTAGGCATTGGCCCAGGCCCAGTCGAATACATACTCACCCCAGCTGTTGGTTTTTAAGTACAGAGGAACAATAGCGACTAAGGTTTTTGCGTTTGAACTTTCGTCATCAGCGGGAGTGGGCGTGGTTTGCTCATACACCGCCACATGGTGTGGCTGCCAGCCAGTTTTTTGAGTAGTGCAGCCAGAGATCTCTAAGGCATGCAAGAATTCATAGCGAGTAAAGGGGTTGTCTACTCCGGTAATGTTATTCCAAAGGGCTGTTCCAATGTTCTCGATTGAATCGACAAATTCTACACTTAAGTTTTTCATGGTCTAATTAGATGGCTCCGCGGCCTAAATCAAAACAAGTGCTATAGCAGGCTAAATTGAGTAGCATTGGTTGAGTTAGCTCATTCGTTAATTTAGCAGGTAGCCCTTGGAATCACCTAATCTGATCCGCCGTATTGCTGATAACTTGGGGTCACTGCGCAAGAGTGAAGCTAAGGTCGGCCAGTTTGTCCTGGAGAATGCCAACGATGTAATAAACATGCGCATTGTCGATTTGGCGGCGCAAGCTGCTGTGAGCGAACCCACTGTTATACGCTTTTGCCGCGCTATCGGATTGGATGGTTTCCAGAACCTCAAACTGCAGCTAGCTCAGCAAGTAAGCCTGGGCGGGGTGTACACCCAGTTCGCGGTGGACGATACCGACACCGTAAAAGACCTGCGTAACAAGGTGTTTGATACCACTGTCGGCTCCCTTCTCACCGTGCGGGATCAACTAGACCCACTGGCGCTAGAGAAAGCCATTAACCTTATTAGCCATGCGCGTCGGGTAGAATTTTATGGTTTCGGCGCATCAGGCTCCGTAGCTGCCGACGCCCAGCATAAATTTTTTAGGTTGCAGCTTTCCACCGCCGCCTATACCGATCCCCACATTCAGCATATGTCGGCTATCTCATTAAGTGACAAAGATGTAGTTGTCGCGATCTCTCAGTCTGGGCAAACCAAGGCTTTGCTGGAGAGTGTGAACCTGGCCATGGATACAGGCGCGACGGTGATCGGCTTAGCGCCAGAGAACACACCGCTAACCCGGCGCTGCAGCGTACCTATCTACGTTAATATGAAAGAAGAGCATCAGGCATTTGCACCGGTGTCCTCGCGCATTGCCCATTTGGTGGTGATAGACGTATTAGCCACCGGCGTGGCACTGCACCGTAAGCCCCTGCTCAAAGATCACCTTGCTCGCTTAAGCAAAAGCCAGAAAGCGCTTCGCACTGGCGACTAATAACCATTTACTTATTCCACCGTCACCGACTTCGCCAAGTTTCTAGGGTGGTCGACATCAGTGCCTTTGAGTATCGCTACGTGGTACGACAATAGCTGCAGAGGTAGGGTGTAAATTATTGGCGCGAGTATTTCCGGGCATGACGGCACTTTTATCACCTTAATGCTCTTATCGCTTTTGAATTTAATGCCCTCATCGGCGAACACATATAGTCTACCGCCCCGGGCACTGACTTCGGACAGGTTGGCTTTAAGCTTGCCCAGCAAGTCGTTATTGGGGGCAACAGCGATCACCGGCATATCGCTGTCCACCAGGGCTAGCGGGCCATGCTTAAGCTCACCTGCTGGGTAAGCCTCGGCATGAATGTAGGAGATTTCTTTAAGCTTCAGCGCGCCTTCTTTAGCCACCGGATACTGAATACCCCGGCCTAAAAATAAGCTGTGGTGTTTGTTGGCAAACTGTTTCGATTTCTTTTGAATTTCTTTATCAAGCTTTAAGGTTTTATCGACCAGCGCCGGCAGCTTGGCAAGGTCTTTAACTAGCTCTGCTTCTTTTTGCGGGGTTAAACCATTACGGCGCCCCAGCACTATAGCCAGCACGATAAAAAGTGTTAGTTGGGTTGTGAATGCCTTGGTCGAAGCAACGCCAATTTCCTGCCCTGCCATGGTGAGCATACAGAAGTCAGATTCGCGTACCATAGAGCTTGTTGCTACATTGCAGATAGCCAGACTAGCGATATATTCTCGCTCGTTCGCGTATCGAAGCGCCGCCAAAGTGTCGGCGGTTTCTCCAGACTGCGACACAGTAACGAATAAGGTACCTGGTTGCACAATTATATCGCGGTAGCGATAGTCGCTGGCGATATCTACTGAGCATGGAATCTTGGCAATCGATTCAAACCAGTATTTAGCGACTAGGCCCGCATGCCAACTGGTGCCACATGCAACTATTTGTACGTTGTGCACCTTATCGAATATTTCTTTGGCCTTAACGCCAAACGCCTCTTCTAATACTTTATCGTGGCTAATGCGGCCATCGAGAGTGTCTTGAATAACTCGGCCTTGCTCAAATATTTCCTTCAGCATAAAGTGCTGAAAGACCCCTTTTTCCGACAATGCTGACGGATCACTGACATGGGTAGTTTCGCGCTTAACTTTTTTGGCGCCGTGCCAAATAGTGTAGTCAGTCAAGGTGATTTCGGCGATATCGCCTTCCTCAAGATACACAAAGGTATCTGTCACCTGACCAAGGGCCAAGGGGTCCGAGGCGATAAAGTTCTCACCAATACCCACCCCTATCACCAAGGGACTGCCGCTACGAGCGACGACAATTTTATCTGGCTCAGTTTCATCGATAACACACAGCCCGTAAGCGCCATGAAGTTTTTTGACGGTTTTCTTGAGCGCTTGAGTAAGAGTTGTCTTACCGTCTAAGCGAAACTGATGAATTAAATGCGCGATTACTTCGGTGTCGGTGTCGGTAATAAATGTGTAGCCATCGGCAATCAATTGTTCTCTAAGAACTTCAAAGTTCTCGATGATGCCGTTGTGTATTAAGGCAATCTGTTTGCCCGATGTATGGGGGTGGGCGTTTTTGAGAGTGGGTTTGCCGTGGGTAGCCCATCGCGTATGAGCAATGCCCACTGTGCCTTTAAGTTTGGCTTTGTTAGTGGCGTCGATCAGCTTTTGTACTTTGCCAACAGCCTTTACAATTTTTAGTTTCTTGCTATCGCCACTGAGGGTTGCGATGCCAGCGGAATCGTAGCCACGATATTCTAGGCGCTTTAGACCTTCAACCAGTATGCCGGTAACGTCTCTCTCGGCGATTGCACCAATAATCCCGCACATGGGTTTGTATCCTTAAAATTGATTTGCCAATTATCCGGCGCTTTGTGGTTTACGCAATCTTATTTTTTCTTAGGCCTTTTCCAGCCGTCTATATTGCGCTGTTTTGCCCTACCCACCGCCAGTTGACCGGCTTCTACTTTTACAGTGATGTTAGACCCAGCTGCAATGAAAGCATCGTCTGCAATAGTTGCTGGGGCTACCAGTACGCTGTTCGAGCCAATGAAGACATTATTACCGACGGTGCTTTTGTGTTTGTTAACGCCATCGTAATTACAAAAAATAGTCCCGGCGCCAATGTTAACACCCTCGCCGATTTCGGCATCGCCAATATAAGAAAGGTGATTGGCTTTTGACCCTTTGCCGAATTTCGCGTTTTTGGTTTCAACAAAATTACCAATCTTAACGCCCTCAGCTAAATTGGTACCGGGGCGAAGTCTCGCCGTTGGGCCTATTACACAGCCTTTACCGATAACCGCTCCTTCGATATTACAGCCCGGGAGAATGTGCACGTCATCACTGATATTACTGTCTTTGATAATACAGTTAGCACCGATACAAACACCGTTTCCCAAGGTCACTTTACCTTCAAACAGACAGTTAATGTCTATCTCGACGTCTTTACCAAACTCGAATTCGCCGCGGATGTCTAGGCGGTTTGGGTCCCGCAGGGTGACACCTGCTTGCAAAAGATACCCCGCCACTCGATTCTGGTAATAGCGCTCCAACAGCGCTAACTGAATTTTATCGTTCACCCCAAGGGCTTCAATTTCATCTGCCAATATTTGAGGAACAACGTTGCAGCCGTCGGCCACCGCCATGGCGACGACGTCGGTAAGGTAGTATTCATTTTGTTTGTTACTGTTGCTTAGGTTGCCAAGCCACGCTTTAAGCTTTCCAGCGGGCAGCGCCATAATGCCGGTATTGGTTTCTTTTAACTGACGCTGTTCGTCGCTGGCGTCTTTTTCCTCAACGATAGCAACAACGTGGTTGCTTTCATCTCTAACGATGCGACCAAGGCCGGTTGGATCTTCTGTGACGGCGGTCAATACTGCCACTGTATTTTCGTTGGTGTGTTCTATCAGCATGTTCAGGGTGTGACTTTGGATCAAAGGAACATCACCGTACAGTATCAGCACCACCTCATCATCTGGCGTATTTTGCATTTGCGGCAGCGCCTGCTGCACCGCATGGCCAGTGCCTAACTGCTGCGTTTGAGTGACGAAACTTAAGCTAGTATCTGCAAAGTTGTCCGCGCAGTACCGAGTAATCTTATCCGCTTCAAACCCTATCACCACGTGAATTTTGTCACTACCCACCGCTTTGGCTGCCTCGATGACATGGGCCAGCATCGGCTTGCCGCCAATTTGATGGAGAACCTTAGGCAGGGTGGAGTTCATTCTGGTGCCTTTGCCTGCCGCCAGTATTACAACTTCCATTGGGTGTTCCGTTTAGTGGTTGGTGGGTTTGCAGAATATAAAAAAAAAGGCAGCTAATGCCACCTTTTAATTTATAGCGAAAAAACGCTGTGTTACTTCTTAATTTGCCTAAGCGCCCGTAGTTGAGCAACCGCTTCAGCCAATTGGGCCGCGGCAGCTGAGTATTCAAACTCAGCACCCTGGTCGGCCATCGCTTTTTGAGCGTCTTCCATGGCTTTCATTGCAGCAGCTTCGTCAACATCGTCAGCTCTTGATGCGGTGTCGGCAAGCAAGGTCACTGTGCCACGCTGAACTTCAAGATAGCCGCCAGAAACATAGAAAACTTCTTCTTCGCCGTCGGCCATGATTAGCTTAACCGGGCCAGGTTTTAAGCCCGTTAGCAATGCGGCGTGGCCATAAGCAATACCAAGGTCTCCGATTGAACCCGCGGCCACCACCATTTCAACAAGCCCAGAGAAAATACTTTTCTCGGCGCTTACTATGTCGCAGTGTAATGTCATTGGCATGTGCGTGACCTCGTTGCTCTAGCTATAGAGTCTGTCTTACTTAAGTTTCTTGGCTTTTTCGACGGCTTCATCGATAGAGCCTACCATGCCAAATGCCTGTTCGGGCAAGTGGTCATAGTCACCGGCAAGGATGCCTTTAAAGCCTGCAATAGTATCTTTTAAAGACACGTATTTGCCCGGGGCGTTAGTAAAAATTTCTGCAACCGTAAATGGCTGTGACAAGAATTGAGAAATACGACGTGCGCGGCCCACTGCTTGCTTGTCCTCATCAGATAACTCGTCCATACCCAAAATGGCGATGATGTCTTTTAGTTCTTTATAGCGCTGCAAAACTGTTTGCACACCGTTGGCAACATCGTAGTGCTCTTGCCCAATTACTAGCGGGTCAAGCTGACGCGATGATGAATCTAGTGGATCCACCGCGGGGTAAATACCCAAGGACGCAATATCACGAGACAATACTACTTTCGCATCTAAGTGAGCGAAGGTGGTTGCCGGTGAGGGGTCAGTCAAGTCATCGGCAGGTACGTATACCGCTTGGATAGAGGTGATTGAGCCGTCTTTGGTTGAAGTAATACGCTCTTGCAGTGCGCCCATTTCTTCAGCAAGTGTCGGCTGATAGCCCACCGCTGATGGCATACGGCCTAATAGTGCAGATACCTCAGTACCCGCAAGGGTGTAACGGTAAATGTTGTCGATAAACAGCAGTACGTCACGGCCGTCATCACGGAATTTTTCCGCCATAGTCAAACCGCTCAAGGCAACCCGCAATCTGTTACCGGGAGGCTCGTTCATCTGTCCGTACACCATGGACACTTTAGACTCGCCTTCAAGGTCGATTACTTTTGATTCCTGCATCTCGTGGTAGAAGTCATTACCTTCACGAGTACGCTCACCAACACCGGCGAACACTGACAAACCACTGTGCTCGGTTGCGATGTTGTTGATCAATTCCATCATGTTGACTGTTTTGCCAACGCCGGCACCGCCAAACAAACCAACCTTACCGCCCTTAGCAAACGGACAAATCAGGTCGATAACTTTGATACCGGTTTCTAACAGCTCGTTAGTGACAGAAAGCTCTTCATAGGTCGGCGCTTTGCGGTGAATTGGCATGCGCATTTTTTCGCCGATGGGGCCGCGCTCATCGATAGGGCGACCTAGTACATCCATAATTCGGCCAAGGGTCTCAACCCCTACCGGCACCGAGACTGGGTTGCCGGTGTCTTCAACATTCAGACCTCGGCTCAAACCCTCTGTGCTTCCCAAAGCGATGGTGCGAACCACGCCATCACCAAGCTGCTGTTGAACCTCGAGAGTAATGTCTTTACCTTCCACGAGAAGGGCATCATAAACTTTTGGCACGCTATCACGCGTGAATTCCACGTCGATAACCGCTCCGATAATTTGTACGATTTTACCGCTGCTCATGTTCGGTTCCTCTCAATCCAGCTAATCTGTTGCTAAGTTTAAATTCGTTTGTGTGTGTCTTGGCGCGTTTATACCGCCGCAGCTCCACCAGCAATTTCGGAAAGTTCCTGGGTAATTGCTGCTTGTCTTGCCTTGTTATAAACAAGGCCCAGTTCTTCGATGAGGTCAGACGCATTGTCTGAAGCACTCTTCATGGCAATCATTCGTGCTGCTTGCTCACAGGCGTTGTTTTCTACTACCGCTTGAAAAACCTGCGATTCAATAAACCGTAATAACAGACCGTCCAAAAGCTCTTTCGCATCTGGCTCGTACAGATAGTCCCAGTGTCGTTTCAAATCCTCATCATCAGATGGGAGAAGTGGTACCAACTGCATAACTTCCGGCGAGTGTGTCATTGTGTTTACGAAGTCATTGCTGACTAAGTTGATTTGATCTAACTCGCCGTTGTCATATTTACCTAAAAGCACCTTTACCGCACCAATTACATCAGCCAGCTCAGGCGTGTCGCCCATGTCTCGCACCGATGCAACTACGTTGCCGCCAAAGTTTCTGAAGAATGACGCCGCTCTCGCTCCGATTGTGCAAATCTGAATTTCTACACCCGCATCGTGCCACTGCTTCATAGAGGCCACAGTTGCTTTAAACGCATTGATGTTCAAGCCACCACAAAGGCCTCGGTCGGTAGAGACAACAATGTAGCCGACCCGTTTCACTTCACGAGTTTCTAAGTAGGGGTGGCGATATTCAGGGTTCGAATTCGCAATATGACCAATAACAGAGCGAATACGGTGCGCATAAGGCTTGCCTAGTCGCATGCGATCCTGCGCTTTACGCATCTTGCTCGCGGAGACCATTTCCATCGCCTTGGTAATCTTCTGAGTGTTTTTAATACTCGAGATCTTAGTGCGTATTTCTTTGCCACCAGCCATGTCTGTTAGCTACCTATAAATTACTTTTCAATTAACCCACCGGCCGGCGTCTTGCTGGCCGCAACGTTCTACCTGCTACCAGGTTTGGGTGCTCTTAAATTTTTCTATTGCCGCTTTGAACTGAGCGCCAATCTCATCGCTGTACTTGCCTGTTTCATTGATCTCAGCCAATAGCGCTGCGTGCTCACTGTTCATGTATGACAATAATGACGCTTCGAAATCGAGAATCTTCTTCAGCTCGATATCTTCTAAGTAGCCATTGTTAGCCGCGTAAATAGACACTGCCATTTCAGCCACCGAAAGGGGTGAATACTGCTTTTGCTTCATCAGTTCTGTAACGCGTTGGCCGTGCTCAAGCTGAGAGCGAGTCGCGTCATCGAGATCTGAGGCGAACGCTGCAAAGGCGGCAAGTTCACGGTACTGGGCGAGTGCAATACGAATACCACCGCCAAGCTTCTTGATAATATTGGTTTGCGCCGCACCACCTACTCGAGACACCGAAACTCCGGGGTTCATGGCTGGGCGAATGCCGGCATTAAACAAATCGGTTTCCAAGAAAATCTGACCGTCTGTAATAGAGATCACGTTAGTTGGTACGAATGCAGATACGTCACCGGCTTGGGTTTCAATAATTGGCAAAGCCGTTAAAGATCCGGTCTTACCTTTTACTTCACCGTTGGTGAATTGCTCAACATACTTTGCGCTGACTCTTGATGCCCGCTCTAGTAAACGTGAGTGCAAATAAAACACGTCTCCAGGATAGGCTTCTCGACCTGGCGGTCGACGTAGCAACAATGAGATTTGACGGTAGGCCCAAGCCTGCTTGGTTAAATCGTCATAAACGATTAACGCATCTTGGCCACGGTCGCGGTAATACTCACCCATCGTACAGCCAGCATACGGGGCAATAAATTGCATAGACGCTGGGTCAGATGCGCTGGCTGCAACCACGATGGTGTAGTCCATCGCGCCATGCTGTTCGAGCTTGCTTACGACGTTAGCAATAGAGGAGGCTTTTTGTCCAACCGCTACATAAATACACTTAACGCCTTTACCTTTTTGATTGATGATGGCGTCGATTGCTACTGCAGTTTTTCCTACCTCGCGGTCACCGATGATGAGCTCGCGCTGACCACGGCCAACTGGCACCATGGCGTCAATAGATTTCAACCCAGTTTGCACGGGCTCCGATACAGATTGACGAGCAATTACACCCGGTGCAATTTTTTCAACGGCGTCGGTCATCTTTGTGTCAATTGGGCCTTTGCCATCTATGGGCTTGCCCAGAGCATCAACAACACGGCCTTCTAGTTCGGGGCCAACTGGCACCTCTAGAATACGGCCAGTACATTTGCAAGACTGACCTTCTGTTAGCGACAGGTAGTCACCAAGAACGATGGCGCCTACTGAATCACGCTCGAGGTTAAGGGCCATACCGTAAAGGCCGCCTTCAAACTCAATCATTTCCCCGTACATAACTTCAGTCAGGCCATGTATACGAATAATACCGTCAGAAACACTGACGATAGTGCCTTCGTTTTTAGCCTGAACAGAGACGTCGAGGTTCTCAATTCGTTGCTTTATAATTTCACTGATTTCAGATGGATTCAGTTGTTGCATGCTTGTGTCCTTTGTCCCCGACTCTGTCAGGAATTCATTGATTCAGCTAACTTGACCAGTTTTCCGCGCACAGAGCTGTCGATAACAGTATCTCCCGCACGAATAACAGCGCCGCCGAGCAGGCTCTGATCAACATTGGTATTCAATTTTACTTCTCGCTCAAGCTTAACTTTCAGGCTCTGAGCTAACTTAGCCAAGGTTTCGGGGCTAAGTTCGTAAGCTGTGGTGACTTCAACATCTAAGGTCTTCTCTTGGTTAGCCTTTAAGGCATCAAACTGTTCGGAAATCTCCGGCAGCAGTTTGATCCGCTTATTTTCAGCCAAGAGGTGAACAAAGTTTGCACCTTTTGCATCGATCTCATCGCCACAGACTTCCAGGAACGTAGTCGCCAGTTTTTCTGAAGAAAGAGATGGATCTGCAAGCATTACACCTACCGTAGCATCAACCGAGACCGCCGCTGACAGGGTCAACATTTTTGACCAGCCGTCTAACGAGCCATCTTGCACTGCCACCTGGAAGGCAGCTTTTGCATACGGTCTTGCGAGTGTGCTTAATTCAGCCATTGGTTAACTTATAGCTCTGCAGAGAGTTTTTGTAGGATGTCTTCGTTTGCAGCCTGATCGATCGAGCGCTCAAGAATCTTTTCAGCGCCAGCAATAGCAATGGCCGATATTTTCGATCGCAATGCTTCTTTGGCCCGGTTGATTTCCTGTTCGATCTCAGCGTTAGCGCCAGCAATGATGCGCTGGCCTTCTTCAGACGCTTTGTCTTTAGCTTCTTCAATGATCTGTGAAGCTCGCTTGTTCGCCAGGTCGATAATACCCGCCGCTTCCACTTTTGCTTCTTTCATCTGATCAGTCGAAGCCGCTTTGGCTAACTCAAGATCTTGCTCTGCTCGCGCGGCAGCCTCAAGCCCATCAGCGATGCGCTGCTTTCGTTCGTCCAATACATTGGCGAACAACGGCCATACTTTTGAGCTACAAAACCACCAGAAGACAAAAAACGAGATCGTTTGTCCAAATAGGGTAAGAGTAATATCCACAGCGATGTCTCCCGCTAGTTAAATTGACCGAGGTTTCGGTGCAATTAGCCTAACTGGCCAAGGATTGGGTTTGCGAATGAAAACCACATTCCGATACCAATACCGATCATTGTGATCGCATCGATAAGACCCGCTACTAGGAACATACTGCCCTGTAATTTAGGTGCCATTTCAGGCTGACGCGCAGAACCTTCAAGGAACTTACCGCCTAAAATACCAAAACCAATTGCTGTACCTAGTGCGCCCATTCCGAGCAACCAAAATACGCCGATGACTGTAGAAGCCAATATCATTTCCATCTTTTTCCTCCAGGATTTTCTTTAAATCAGAAAATAGTGTGCTTAGTAAAATTTAGTGTTCAGGTGAATCGTGAGCCGCATTTAAATAGACAATCGTTAACATCATAAAAACGAAGGCCTGCAGTGGCACCACTAAAATGTGGAATACCGCCCACACAAAGTAGGCTGGCAATTGATAGGCGCCTAACAGGCCCGCAATTACCAAGAACAAAAGTTCTCCGGCATACAAATTGCCAAAGAGTCGTAAACCTAATGAAATAGGCTTAGCTAAGAAAGTCGGTATTTCAATCATAAGATTGAACGGCAGCATCCACTTGCCAAAGGGGTGGAATGCCAGCTCACTCAAGAAGCCGCCAATGCCTTTGTTTTTGATGCTGTAATAGATAATTAGAATGAACACCCCTAAAGACATGCCTAGGGTGATATTTGGATCTGTGGTTGGCACCACTTTAAACGACATGTGGTCTTGGCCCACATAATGGCCAAAAAACATCGCCACTTCAGGCAGCCAGTCCACCGGCACCAAGTCCATTAGATTCATCAGTAGAATCCACACAAACACGGTGAGCGCAAGCGGCGCTATATGAGCGTTTTTATGATTGAAGCCTTCGGAAACTCGGTCACCGACAAACTCAAAAATGATTTCTACAAAATTTTGAATTCCGCTTGGAGTATCTGACGTCGCTTTTTTGCCGATGTAACGGAAAAACAACAGCGCGCCGCCGCCTAAGAAAAATGACCAGAACAGGGTGTCGACGTGAAACGCCATAAAACCCATGTCGCTGGCGGCTTCCATAGTAGTCGCAAATTCCCAGCTACCTGTATCGGGGTTTTTGCCGAATGTCAGATAAGACAAGTGGTGAATTATATAGTCTTGGACTGTTTGCTCTGCCGCGTGTTCCGCGCCGTGGGCTGCTTCTGCCATTTCTATTCTCGTGTCCTGGTTTAGCGAATTTGCTTACAAATCTGGCTTTCTATTGTTTCTTTACAGACGGCGAGTAGTTCATTCGAGCCGACGCCACTACGCCTACAATTTGAACCGCGACAAACGTAAACATCATCGCTGCGCCGCTCAGTGACTCAATAAACGCGAAACTTAGGGCAAACAGACCAACTACAATGATAAATTTGCCAATCTCACCCGTCATAAAGCTTTGTACAATCTTTTTTGCGTTGCGAGCGCCCCCAAAGCGGAAGGCCTGAGAAGCAAAAAAACCGTTTGCCCCTGCGCTTATTAAGCCCCCCAACAGGCCTGAGTAAAATGTCACAAAACCTGAAAAGATCAGGAAAATTGTCGCGATAATCGCGCTAGCTGCCAGTTGAGCAACTATCACTTTATACACTGGTGGGGATTTTAAATTAGTCACAAACCTAGGTTTTACGCTGCGGCTTGAGTCTCGCTCAGCGCTTGTTAACATCCGTTTCAACCGCAAATGCTGCAACGGCGTTTATCAAAGCACGCGCATTATAGGGGCTTTATAGACCCTAATCAACTACAGGCGAGATCAAATTATGTGTGTAAGAATGCCGTCCAGTTCGTCCAGCGAATTATAAGTCAAAACCAATCGGCCTTTACCTTTCGCTGTATGCTGGATCATTACTTTGGCGCCTAGCTTCTCAGCAAGGTTGTCTTCCAAGTTTTTTATATCGGGATCTAGTGGAGTTTTAGTGTCTGTCCCGGCCTCTTCAGAGTTAAGTCTGCGCACCAGAGCTTCGGTTTGACGCACTGATAGCCCTCTGCCAACCACAGACCGCGCGGCCTCCGATTGTTTTGTGTCATCCAGAGAAAGTAGCGCTCTGGCATGGCCCATTTCAAGATCGCCGTGTTCTAACATCTTACGCACGTCGAGAGACAAGCCGATAAGTCGAATGAGATTGGTAACAGCCGCTCTCGATTTACCCACAGCATCGGCTACTTCTTGCTGGGTTAACTCGAATTCATCCTGCAGCCGTTTTAGCGCCATTGCTTCTTCAATAGGGTTAAGGTTCTCGCGCTGAATGTTCTCAATGAGAGACATGGCGATTGCAGCTTCATCACCAACTGGCTTGATAATGGCTGGAATTGTGTCCATGCCAGCGATTTGGCTAGCCCGCCAACGTCGTTCGCCGGCGATAATCTCGTAACGGTCCGCCGAAATTGGTCGAATAACGATTGGCTGCATGATGCCTTGGTTTTTGATCGACGCCGCTAGATCTTGCAGTGCCTCTTCATGCATATCTGTTCTGGGCTGGTATTTACCGCGCTGGATAAGCTCGATTGGGACATGGCGGAGCTCGCCGTCTCGGGGTGCAGCAGGTGCTTGTGGCGCCGCTGAGCGGTCACGGGGCTTGCCCAACAGGCTGGCCATGGTTTCTGTGCTGCTGCTGGATAAAAGAGCGTCTAGCCCTCTGCCAAGTTTTTTATTTTCTGTCATTGCTGTTAAACGTCATCCAGATCTGCTCGCCACAACGGCCTTAAACAGTGAGTACCATGAAACTAAAAAGCGCTTTTTAAAAGATCTTCCTAGTATATCTGCTTAACCGCGCAAAGCTGCAGCGGCTTCATCATCACGCCTTAAAAGCTCGCCCGCTAACGCCAGGTAAGCGATCGCTCCACGTGATTGACGGTCATAATTTATTACTGGCTTGCCATAACTTGGCGCCTCAGCCAAACGCACGTTTCTTGGCACAACAGTGCGGTATACCGCATCTCCAAAGTAATGAAACAGCTGACCGTTCACCTCGGTGGTAAGTTTGTTTCGAGGGTCGTACATGGTTCGTAAGATGCCTTCGATCTTTAGATCTGGGTTCAATGTGTCTTTTATGGCGCGAATTGTATCCATCAGAGCAGAAAGCCCTTCCAGCGCATAATATTCACACTGCATGGGGATTACGACGCCATCGGCAGCCACCAAAGCATTAATTGTCAGCATATTAAGTGAGGGCGGACAGTCAATGACGATGAAATCGTACTGATCTTTCACCTTTTCTAGCAGTTGCCTTAACTTTAGCTCACGATTTTCTAGAGACATAAGCTCTATCTCTGCGGCGACTAAATCCCCATTGGCCGGCAGCAAATGGTAATCAACGCCCTCCAAGGAAAGAACTGTGTCGGAGAAATTGGCCTGGCCCACTAGCAAATCATACATCGAGTGTTCCAAGTCAGACTTGTTAACACCGCTGCCCATGGTGGCATTGCCCTGAGGGTCTAAGTCGACCAAGAGGACCTTTTTACGGGTAGCGTTTAGCGATGCCGCTAAATTGACAGAAGTGGTGGTTTTACCCACTCCTCCTTTTTGATTGGCGATTGCTAAAACTTTACCCACGGTTGTTTGAAACCTCTTATAAATTGCTTAACTGGTACTTTTTAACCCCAAATGGGTTTACCAGCAAGTTAGCTCAGGCAGCCTGAATGTTAAATATGCTTAAGGCGCACAAGATGACGCTCGCCCGCTTCACCAGGTATGGAAAGCTTTTCGATACCAATAACTTCTGCTGAGCCAGGTAGCTCATCTATTTCTTGTTCAGGATAGCGGCCTTTCATGGCAAGCCAAAGCCCTTGTTCACCAAGCAGGTGCTGGGACAAGTCTACCATATCGCCAAGTGACGCGAAGGCTCTGCTCAAGACGATATCAATTTGGCGCTTACTTTGATAGTTCTCTATTCGACAATTTTCCACTGTAACGTTACTCAGCCCCAGAGCGACCTTAACCTGAAATAAAAATCGCGTTTTCTTGCCGTTACTGTCTAAAAGGACAAAGTGTTTGTTGGGGTTGGCTATGGCAAGTGGAATGCCGGGCAACCCAGCCCCTGTTCCAACATCCAAAATGGTCTCGCCGGTTAAAAAAGGTGAGACGGCGAGACTGTCCAAAATATGTTTAGACTTTATGCCTTCGGCTTTTGACATCCCCAACAAGTTGAAATGTTGGTTCCATTTAAGCAATTCAACAAGGTAATGATCTAATTGATCCAGCATCGTGGGTTCCAGCGGAACACCCAAGTTGGCTGCGTCTTGAATAAACTGATCATCGAACGTTGCAGCTTTCACACTAATTTATTAGCCTGCTTTGCGCACGCTAGATGAGTGCTTTTTCAAATAAATTAACAGCAAAGAGATAGCCGCCGGTGTAATGCCAGGTATTCGAGACGCTCGACCAATGTTTTCCGGTTTAGCCTCAGCCAATTTTTGCTTAAGCTCATTTGAAAGGCCCTGCATTGATTGATAATCAAGATCAGCAGGCAGGTATGTATTTTCTTGCCGCTTAAGCCTTTCTATTTCATCTCCCTGGCGGTCTATATAGCCTTGGTATTTTATTTTTATCTCTACCTGTTGCTGGATTTGTTCTCGCATCGGCTCAGACATAGTGTCTGGGTAGGCAGGTATTACGTTTGCAGCCGTGGTCAGCTCCTTATAGCTCACTCGGGGCCGAGCCAACAGGTCGGCTAAGCTGTATTCCCGAGACATGGGTTTTTCAAGCAGAGCATTAACTGCGCCGGCATTTTCGTTTTCAGGCTGAACCCAAGTATTTTTAAGGCGGCTTAGCTCATTTTCTACCGCTTCAATTTTTTCATTAAAAAACTGCCAGCGCTTATCATCAACCAAGCCAATTTTTCTGCCCTGCTGGGTAAGCCGAGTGTCCGCATTGTCTTCTCTTAGAGTGAGTCTATATTCAGCCCTAGAGGTAAACATCCGGTAAGGCTCGTTAGTACCCAAATTAATAAGGTCGTCAACAAGTACGCCAATATAGGCTTCATCTCTGCGCGGACACCACGATTCTAGGTCTCTCGCTTTTAAGCCAGCATTTAACCCAGCCAACAAACCTTGGGCCGCTGCTTCTTCATAACCCGTCGTTCCATTTATTTGGCCGGCAAAGAACAGACCTTCGATAAATTTGGTCTCTAGTGAAAACTTAAGATCACGCGGGTCAAAGTAGTCGTATTCAATAGCGTAGCCAGGCCTTGTGATATGAGCCTTTTCAAACCCTTGAATTTGGCGAACAAACTTTACCTGTACATCAAACGGCAGGCTAGTCGATATGCCGTTGGGGTAAAGCTCATTGGTATTAAGACCTTCTGGCTCGACAAAAATCTGGTGGGATGTTTTATCGGCAAACCTAACAACCTTATCTTCTATCGAAGGGCAGTAGCGTGGGCCGGTGCCTTCAATTATGCCAGTGAACATTGGGGATCTATCTAAACTACTTCTAATTATGTCGTGACAGGCTTCACTGGTTTTTGTGATATAGCAGTTCACCTGTTGTGGGTGATCTGATACTTGGCCTAAGTAAGACATAACCGGCAGGGGTGTATCGCCCTGCTGTTCTTGCATCACTGAAAAATCCACTGAGCGAGAATCAATTCTAGGGGGGGTTCCGGTTTTTAACCGATCGACTCTAAACGGCATCTCTCTCAACCGGTGGGCTAAAGCAATAGAGGGCGCATCACCAGCTCTACCGCCCGCACTATTTTCTAACCCGATATGTATTTTTCCACCAAGGAACGTGCCTGTTGTTAGTACCACTTGGTTGGCAAAAATGCTGACACCCATTTGGGTTACAACACCTTTCACTTTATCGCCTTCGATAATTAAGTCGTCAACCGCCTGTTGGAACAAAACGAGATTAGGCTCAGCTTCCAAAATTTGGCGTATCGCGGCTTTATAAAGTACGCGATCAGCCTGGGCTCGTGTGGCCCTAACTGCCGGTCCCTTCGAGGCATTCAATACCCGAAACTGAATGCCAGCCAAGTCAGTGGCTTTGGCCATCGCGCCACCCAGGGCATCAATTTCCTTAACCAAATGACTTTTGCCAATACCACCAATGGCGGGGTTACACGACATTTGACCAATGGTCTCAATTGAATGGGTCACCAGCAGGGTAGAAACGCCTTGGCGCGCAGCGGCCAGCGCCGCTTCGGTACCTGCGTGGCCACCACCGATCACAATCACATCAAAACGGGTTGGAAATTCCATAATTTCAAGTTAGAGCACAATTATCCGGGAGCGAAGTATATAGGGTGAAAACGTAAAAAGATTCACATTGATTATTAAAATACTAACTAGAGTATTTAATAGAGTATATAGATTAAGGTATAGATATAGATATTAATAGCTAATCGTTTTGCTGTTGAAAAGCCTAAAACCTTAATATATTTCAATACGTTGTAGTAAGTATAGCTAGGTTTATAAGCTAAGGATTAAGGGTCCGTAAGGGCGTATGGGCTGTGGAGCTAATCCAGCTTAACTTTAAATAGCGGTTGTTCAGTTTAGCTATACATAACTTGCTCAGGTTTTTCGGCACGTTATACACATCCGCTCAAAGGCTGAATTATTTACCCACACAGAAATTGGAGAAAATCTCGCCAAGCAGGTCGTCGCTGGTGAAATCGCCTGTAATCCTGTTGAGTTCTTGTTGAGCCAGCCTTAATTCTTCGGCCAACAGATCCCACTGAGAATGTTCGCTGGCCTCTTTTTCTATGAAGTTAAGGCTTTTTTGTGCAGATTTAAGTGCTTTTAGATGACGTTCTCGTGCAATAAAAGAGTCTTCACCTGTGGACAGAAAGTTTACACAGGATTTTAAATGCACTCGTAAGTCATCAATCCCTAAATCTTGCTTAGCCGAGATCACGATAACGGGCAGTTCGATGCCATTGATGTTGCACTGAGAAATCAGGGATTTTGCATCCACTAGATCGATCTTGTTTAGCACCAGAGTAGTGCGAGACAAAATCTGGTCAATGTCTTGCCTATCCAAGCTAGTAAGGTTGAGCAAGTTTGCTATCAGCGGCTCAATTGCGGTCGTGATGGTTGAGCTATCAAACACCAACAATAAACGGTCCGCGGCAATCACCGCCGTATTGGCGCGTTTCACCCCTTCTTGCTCTATCGGATCTTGAGTTACGCGAAGGCCAGCCGTATCGGTAATATTAATCGGCAGTCCGTCTATGGTGATTTGTTCTGAAAGCAGATCCCTTGTGGTGCCAGGAATATCGGTAACAATGGCGCGATCTTGTTGGGCCAAGCGGTTTAATAGACTGCTTTTCCCTGCATTGGGAGGGCCGGCAATAGCGACGCTCATGCCATTTTTGAGCAACGCGCCCTGCTCCGCTTTACTTAAAATGCTGGCGAGCAAACCGTTAGCCTGTTTGGTTCTTTCTATAATGGTGTTGATTGTTTGCAGGTCGATGTCTTCATCGGAAAAGTCGATGGCAGCCTCTACTTCGACTCTAATGGAGATCAGTATTGACACCAGCTCACCAATTCGATTGGAAAACTCCCCGGTTAAGGTTCGCACCGCAGAAAGCGCGGCCTGCTGAGAACTAGCTTCTATTAGATCGGCGATTGCCTCAGCTTGAACTAGGTCTATTTTGCCATTTAAAAAGGCCCGCTCAGTAAACTCGCCAGGATTAGCCAAACGAGCACCATGGCTTAATACCTGCTTCAACATCAACTGCACGCTGTAGCTGCCGCCATGGCCCTGCAACTCAAAGATATCTTCTCCGGTAAACGAGTTAGGCCCTTCGAAAAACAAAGCAATGCCTTGCTCTATGGTTTCCTGATTTGCATTTTTGAACTTGCAGTAATGGGCGTGTCGGGGGGTTGGGCTAAAGCCAATTATTTGGCGGGCAATGGCCAGAGAATCTGGTCCAGAAATCCGTACAATGCCCACACCACCTTGACCAGATGGGGTAGCGATGGCACAGATTGTGTCGTTATCAATGAAAGGCATAGGCCCAACTGTTTTGTATCAGTGGGTAAAATCAGGCTTTCTTGGCAGCGTACTGCGCTTCAATTTTTCGAGTGATGTACCACTGCTGTAAGATGCCCAAAGCACCGTTGGTAAACCAGTACAGTACCAACCCTGCAGGGAACCATAGAAATAGCACGGTCATCATAACCGGCATAAGCTTCATCACCTTAGCCTGCATTGGATCTGCTGGGGCTGGGCTTAGCGAGGTTTGCAAATACATAGTTGCACCCATCATCAGCGGCAATATAAAAAACGGATCTCTTACCGACAAATCACTGAGCCATAAAATGAACGGCGCGTGGCGAAGCTCAACGCTTTCCAATAAAACCCAATACAGAGCGATAAAAACCGGCATTTGAACCAGCATTGGTAGACAGCCGCCAAAAGGGTTGATCTTCTCTTTTTTGTAGAGCTCCATGGATGCTTGCTGAAGCTTCATTTTGTCATCGCCATAGGCTTCTTTGAGCTGCTGCACCTTAGGCATCAAGCGGCGCATGCCTGCCATAGACTTGTATTGAGTTTCTGACAATTTGTAAAACAGTGACTTAACAATAACGGTCAGCAGAATAATAGACAGTCCGTAGTTTCCGACCACGGATTCGATTTGGCGAAGCAGCCAATAGATAGGCGCAGCAAGGAACCAAAGAAAGCTGTAGTCGATAGTTAAATCAAGATTGGGTGACACTTCGGCCAGAACATATTGGTCTTTAGGGCCAGCATAGTATTGCATAGTGGTTGAGAAACTCTCGCCCGGGGCAACCGTAAATGCTTCGGAGGTAAATTCGCCGTAATATTGATTGGCGTTACTTTTTCTGGTTATAAACCGATTGGTAGAGTCTGCGTCAGGAACCCAGGCGGTTAAGAAATAGTGTTGACTAAACGCTATCCAGCCGCCAGTTACATCAACTGAAGAGCTGCCGTCGTCAATATCGTCAAATTCATACTCTATGTAGGGGTCTTCTTCTGCAGCGGTACCAACAAAACCTAAATAAGTACGACCAAAGCCACCGGCATCGCTGGGGTCATCGAAGGCATCGCGTTTAATTTGGCCGAAAGGGTTAGCTTGAAATGATGTGGCGCCTTGGTTTTCGACGATAAAGCTGACGTCGAACAAATAGCTGTTTCTAGTAAAGCTAAAGCGTTTAATAACTCGAACGCCGTCAGCTGTTGTTAGAGTCAGATCGACGTCCAACGTGTTATCAGTTTCCGCCATAGTGTAGGACGAATCGCTAGTTTGATAAATCGCGCGGCCATTACTGTCAACACCGTCAGGTCCTATAAGCCCACTTTGGGCCACGTATTGCCGACCAGGGGATGATTCGAGTATTACAAACGGATCGTTTGCCACTTCCAGCTGTTTTAAGAACTTCGGTAGGGCCAAATAGATAATATCGCCACCGGTGAGGTCGATGCTGATCTCGAAGGAATCCGTTGTCACTTGGACTACACTGCTGGTGTTAGCAGTAAGCTCAGGGACTGACCGTATGGTTGCCACACTAGGGGTATCAGAAATACTGGCTTGGGGAGCAAGCGCAGTGACCACGGCAGGCAGGTCGCCGCCAGCTGAGGCGTCAATCGAACTCAGGGTCGCTGTTTGCGCCGGCTGAGACGTTGAGCTGGAAACTACGGGCGGGTAGTCTTCCTGCCATGCCAATAACATCATGTAAGTTACGGCGGCGAGTGCGGTATAAAGAAAAAACTTTGGTAAATCCATAATCGTCTGGCTACTCACAGTGACTTTGACATTTGGTAGGCTGTGGAACGAGGTCCACGCCACCTTCATGCCATGGGTGGCAGCGACAAATGCGTCGCAGGCCTAGGTAAGTGCCCTTAGACGGGCCGTGTAGTTCTATCGCTTGTTTGGTATAGGCAGAGCAACTGGGATAAAACCGACATTGCTGCCCAATAAGCAAACTCAATGTGCACTGGTAGAGGGTGATGAGTTTGATGAGGATTAGTTTTAACATTGAGGCTAAGCGCGTTAGTGGTCTGCGGTTTGCAATTTGCGCGCTAGTTTAACACTCATGTCGTGCCATAGGTGAGTTAACTGGCTGGCCACAGCAGGATTACTCAGTTTATCAGCATCTTTTTTCGCTAGCACAACTAAGTCCAGGCGATCTAGCTGATCTTTATGGGTTCGAAAGGCTTGCCGGATCTGACGTTTCAATCTGTTGCGTTGGACAGCTTTTTTAACATTTTTCTTGGCTATAATAAGCCCGACTCTCGCCGAGTGGGGTTGAGTCACTCGAGCCAGAATCAAAAAATACTGAGACGATACTTTAAGCTCAGTGCTGTCAAATACTGTTTTGTAGTCTGCGGCGGTAAGAAGCCGACTACTGCGAGGAAAGGTGTTATCTGTCACCGCTAAAACTCTTATTAGTCAGAGTAAAGCGCAGAGGTGCTATGCAGACAGACGTAAGCGGCCTTTGGCTCTGCGTCGGTTTATCACGGCACGTCCACCTTTGGTGGCCATACGCGCTCTAAAACCATGAGTTCTCGCTCTTTTCAGTACGCTGGGTTGGAATGTTCTTTTCATGACGGCTTATCCGAATAGTAGTTGTTCAAACCGCTGCCCTGAGGGTTTGAAAAATGAGGCGGAATTCTAGTGGTTTTAGCTCAACTATGCAAATTATGTGAGATAGAATTTTTGTAAAACATAATGCAAAACCACTTACTCTGGAGGCTCAGCCTTGGCGTCTAGGGAAAGAAAATTTCACCCCCCAGTTAATAACATCTTATCCACAGGATATTTATCAACAGGCTTGCCTAGCTTTTCTAAAAACGCGCTATAAAAACCCCTTGTTTTTTGTGAGACACGAGGTTAAGTTGTTGATATAAAAGAATTTAATTTGCCTTTAAAATCTTACTAACAGACGGCTTGCGTGGTGGATAACTTTTTCAGGAGTCTATAGAATCTTCAACCCTAATGAAAACAATAATACGTCGGGCAAGAGATGGTGGTAGCGAGAATTTGGTATCAATGTGAAGAGCAGCTTAAATCAGAGCTGCCTCACCAACAATTTAATACGTGGATAAGACCCTTACGGGTCGAAGAAGACTCTGAGAGCATCCGGTTGTTTGCGCCCAATCGCTTTATCAAAGATTGGGTGAAGAGCAAGTTTATGACGCGAATCACAGAGCTTCTTGTGACTGCAGATCAACCACAAAAAGACCTTCTTTTAGAAGTGGATGATTACGCAAAGACTCAAAGCAGCGATCGACTTTTCACAACTGAACCAGCTGCTCCCAGGTCTGTTCATACCCCAAGCGTGAACAACAGTGACAGGCTAGCTCAGTCTACGGCGGCAATTGCGCAACCGCACGAACAACTTCAAATGAGCGCTGGCCAAAATCCAGCAAACTTCGAGATCGTGTCTGATCTTGCAACTCAGCTTACGCCACAGCTAGATACCCGGGGCGCCCCTGCCGTTAACGGTCGCCGTAATCTGTCGCCTCGGGCCGATAGGAACGTCGATACTATTATAGAAGGTAAGCTTAGGCACCGAGGGGCGCTTAACCTAGAAAACACGTTCGATAACTTCGTTGTGGGTAAATCCAATCAGTTGGCTAGAGCTGCAGCGCAGCAAGTCGCTGAGAACCCGGGCTATGCCTACAACCCACTCTTTATCTATGGCGGCGTTGGCTTAGGCAAGACTCACTTAATGCATGCTATCGGCAATTACCTGGTGGAAAAAAAACCAGACGCAAAAGTGGTTTATCTACACTCAGAGACCTTTGTCGCGACAATGGTTACGGCGCTGCAGTTGAACGCGATCAATGAGTTTAAGCGGTTTTACCGTTCGGTGGACGCCCTACTGATAGACGATATCCAATTTTTTGCCGGTAAAGAACGCTCCCAAGAAGAGTTTTTCCACACGTTCAATGCGCTCTTGGAAGGCGGCCAGCAGATAATTCTTACCTGTGACAGATACCACAAAGAGATTAACGGCCTTGAAGAGAGGCTAAAGTCTCGTTTTGGTTGGGGTCTGACTGTGGCGGTTGAACCGCCTGAGCTGGAAACTAGAGCCGCTATTTTGATGAACAAGGCCGAGCTCAGTAAGGTTGAGCTTCCCTATGATGCGGCACTGTTTATTGCACAAAGGCTGAGATCCAATGTTCGAGAGTTGGAAGGCGCTCTGAAACGAGTTATTGCTCATGCTAATTTTAAAGCTGAACCTATTAGCTTGGAGCTGATAAAAGAAGCACTTCGCGACCTGTTTGCATTGCAGGACAAGCTGGTGACCATAGACAATATACAGAGATCAGTTGCCGAGTATTACAAGATAAAAATGGCAGACATGTTATCTAAAAGGCGCAATCGCTCCATCGCCAGACCGCGGCAAGTGGCTATGACCCTGTCCAAAGAGTTGACCAATCACAGCTTGCCAGAGATTGGGGATGCCTTCGGCGGCAGAGATCACACTACGGTGATGCACGCGTGCAAACAAATAAATAAGCTGCGACATAGCTCCGTAGATATTCAAGAAGATTACAATAATCTATTAAGGTCTCTGTCTAGCTAAGGCGGAGTTAAAAAGAATAAAGTTAAAGAGTAAATACAATGCAATTCAAAATTTCCAGAGAGTCCTTCCTTAAGCCCCTGCAGCTGGTAAGCGGTGTTGTTGAAAAACGTCAAACATTGCCCGTGCTATCTAATGTCCTCTTGGTGCTTGAAGGCGACGATTTATCTCTAACGGGCACCGACTTGGAGGTTGAGTTGGTTGGCCGGGTAAGAGTTGATGAGTCAACTCAGTCTGGCGCCGTGACGGTTCCAGCCAGAAAACTTTTGGATATATGCAAGTCCTTAAAGGACGATGCAATAATCGAGCTCGCGGTCATTGAAAACCAGCGCCTCACGGTTAAGTCGGGGCGTAGCCGTTTCACCCTGACCACGTTACCAGCATCAGAGTTTCCAAGAGTCGAGGAAGACCCCGGCACCAATGCTGTGTCAGTGTCTCAATCTAGGCTGAAGGAGCTTCTGGATAGCACCAGTTTTGCCATGGCGCAGCAGGACGTTCGCTACTATCTGAACGGTATGCTGTTTGAAGTTAGTGCAGACTATCTTCGAGTCGTTGCGACCGATGGCCATCGTTTGGCTATGGAGACAATGGCTATGGATAGCGGTATGAGCGAGCTGCAGCAGTTAATC
Source organism: uncultured Pseudohongiella sp. (assembly GCA_964352445.1). Lineage (GTDB taxonomy): Bacteria > Pseudomonadota > Gammaproteobacteria > Pseudomonadales > Pseudohongiellaceae > UBA9145. Next base: position 155,882 of record CAYGSO010000001.1, read on the forward strand.
TTGCCAAGAAAGGGAGTTATTGAGCTGACAAGGTTGCTCGGCGATGATGGTGAGGTCTCACTAACCTTTAGTCAGAATCACATCCGTGCCAGTGTTACAGAGTATACATTCACTTCTAAATTGGTCGACGGCAAGTTCCCAGATTACAATCGAGTTCTTCCCAAAGGGGGCAATAAAGTTCTTGTCGGTACATCGTTGGAACTGCGCCAGGCATTTACTAGGGCGTCGATCTTATCTAACGAGAAATACCGTGGTGTTCGGGTTCTGCTTTCCAATGGCGAGCTTAAGATTTTGGCCAACAACCCAGAGCAAGAAGAAGCAGAGGAAGTCGTTGCGGTTGAGTACGAAGGCGATTCTCTCGAAATAGGGTTTAACGTTAGCTATCTTATTGACGTGCTATCTAACCTGAGCGGGTCGAAAGCGAAAATCACTTTGTCTGACCCTAACAGTAGCGCGCTTATCGAAGCAGAAGACGGTGGCGAAGCGGTCTATGTTGTCATGCCAATGCGGCTTTAATGTCCGAACTTAGTTTCTCTGTTTTTGCTGCTCCGTAGATCAGATGACTGCGATTAGTAAGCTAAATATGACTTCTTTTAGGAATATAGCCTCTGGCACAGTATGTCCTAGCTCGGAGGTTAATTTATTCTATGGCGAGAACGGTAGCGGGAAAACCAGTGTTCTAGAAGCGATCCAAACCCTAGCCACGGGCCGTTCATTTCGAGCGAGTAAACTTGATCCGCTGATTAAGATTGGTACAGAAGAATTAACAGTTTATACAGAGCTTGTTAACGGCCAGCGCGCCGGCTTCAGTAAACAAGCTAGGCGCACTGCGCTGGTTATGCTGGACAATGACAGGGTTAAAAGCTGGGAGAACCTGGCTCGGGCACTTCCTACTTTGGTGCTGGATTCATCAACCTTCCAATTGGTAGATGGGGGCCCTAAGATCAGGCGTTCATATTTGGACTGGGGTGTGTTTCACGTGGAACCATCCTTCATAGTGAGTTGGCGTAAACTTATGCGGTGCCTATCTCACCGAAACCACCTTCTAAAGTCGAAGGCAGTTGATCGCGAAGAGCTTCAAGCCTGGACAGCCGAGTTCTCGTCTCGATCCGTTGAGGTAGACCATCACCGACGATTGTATCTTGAGTCGCTGCTTCCCTATTTTCAGCGAGTGCTAACTAACCTGATTCCAAGCCTAGCGCCAGCCATCGAGCTGGTCTATCAGCGTGGTTGGGACCCAGATGAAGAGCTTAGTATGCTTCTGTCTCGCTCCGTTGAGACCGACCGTCGATATGGTGCGACCCAGTCAGGGCCACACCGGGCCGAGATTTCTATTAAGCTTAATGGAATAAAGGCATCGGACCTACTGTCCCGTGGCCAGGCCAAGCTCTTAGTCATCGCACTGAAGATTGCCCAAGGTCAGCTTCTGGCCGATGACTCGGGTCACCAGTGTACCTATTTGGTTGATGATCTCGCTGCAGAGCTAGACAGTGGTAACAGAGCAAGTGTACTAGCGCTTCTTATCGAGCAAAAGGCGCAGATATTTATTACTGCCGTGAACAAAAGCGATATCCTTGACGGTATAGATAGTTCTTCGCTACCCGCAACGTTTCACGTGGAACGTGGTACAATCACAGCTTAATTTTTCGCCAAATTATCCGATATCTATAGTTGGGAACGCACGTTGGCTGACGCCACAGTTGGAGTCTAGAATGACCGAAGAAAAAAAATCTGAATACAACTCCGATAGCATCAAAGTACTGAAAGGCTTGGACGCAGTCCGTAAAAGGCCTGGTATGTACATAGGTGATACGGATGACGGCACGGGCCTACATCATATGGTTTTCGAGCTGGTAGACAACTCGATAGATGAAGCACTCGCCGGCCATTGCGACGAAGTAAAGGTTGTTATACACGTAGGCGAAACAATCACTGTATCTGATAATGGCAGAGGCATACCCACAGAAATGCACAAAGAAGGCGTTTCTGCTGCTGAAGTTATCATGACAGTGCTACACGCAGGCGGAAAGTTTGATGACAACAGCTATAAAGTCTCCGGCGGTCTTCATGGTGTGGGGGTTTCCGTTGTAAACGCCCTTTCTTCAGAGCTAAAACTAACAATCCGAAGGGACAATAAAGTTCACGAGCAGACTTATATTCACGGCGTTCCTCAAGCCCCTTTGGCCGTTGTTGGAGAAACAACTACAACAGGCACAGAGTGCCATTTCAAGCCCTCAGTGGAGACCTTTACTAACGTCAAATTTCACTACGAAATTCTTGCTAAAAAGCTACGTGAGTTAGCGTTTCTTAACGCCGGCGTGGCTATAAGGCTTGTGGATGAGCGCGATGGCAAGGAAGACCTATTTAAATATGATGGCGGTGTGAAAGCGTTTGTCGACTACCTCAATAAAAATAAACCGACAGTTAACAAAATGTTCTACTTTGTCTCCGAGCGAGTAGAGGATGGCATAACCGTAGAGATCGCATTGCAATGGAATGATTCATACCAAGAGAATATTTTTCCCTATACAAACAATATCCCCCAGCGCGACGGCGGTACTCACTTGGCGGGCTTCCGCGGCGCGCTAACACGGGTACTCAAGAGCTACATAGATAAAGAGTTAGCTAATAAAAAAGGCAAAGAAGTCGCCACCGTTGGTGATGACGCGCGGGAAGGTTTAACTGCGATTATTTCGGTGAAAGTTCCTGATCCTAAGTTTTCGTCTCAAACAAAAGACAAGCTAGTGTCATCTGAAGTAAAAGCCGTCGTTGAGCAGGAAATGGCAGCGCATTTTAACGACTATTTGTTAGAAAACCCTCAAGACGCCAAATTAATTGTCAATAAAATGCTAGATGCCGCCCGCGCTAGGGAAGCTGCGCGTAAAGCCAGAGAAATGACTCGCCGAAAAGGTGCGCTTGATATAGCGGGATTGCCCGGGAAACTCGCCGATTGTCAGGAAAAAGACCCGGCTTTGTCCGAAATTTACATTGTCGAGGGAGATTCAGCGGGCGGTTCTGCCAAACAGGGGCGCAACCGTAAGAACCAAGCCATCTTGCCCCTTAAAGGCAAGATTCTGAATGTTGAAAAAGCCCGGTTTGACAAGATGTTAAGCTCCGCAGAGATTGGCACCCTAATAAAAGCATTGGGCTGTGGTATTGGTAACGAAGAGTTTTCACCCGATAAGCTGCGCTATCACAGCATTATCATCATGACAGATGCGGACGTCGATGGATCCCACATACGTACTTTGCTGCTTACTTTCTTCTTCAGACAAATGCGTGATCTGGTGGAGCGAGGGCATATTTTTATTGCTCAGCCGCCCCTGTACAAAATTCGTAAAGGCAAACAAGAGCAATATTTAAAAGATGACCAAGCGCTCGCTAACTACCAAGTGCAGATAGCGCTTGAAGGTTCAAGCCTGCATGTCAATTCCGATGCGCCAGGGATTGCCGGAGATTCACTTGAATCATTAGTTAAGCAATACAATGATGCCTATGCAATTATCTCGCGGCTGGCTCGCCTCTATCCTACCGAAATTTTAGACTCGATGATTTTCGCACCGGCGTTGCCAGAGGCCGACTTGAAGGATCAGTCTAAGGTTGACTCTTGGCTTGAGCTGTTAAAGACTATTTTCTCAGATCGCCAGCCGGCAGTAAGCGCTAACTATACGTTTAACACCATAGAAGATAAAGAGCGTGGTTTGTTTCTGCCCGTAGCGACCCTGAACCTCCATGGTTTAGAAAGACATTACACATTCTCTGGAGACTTCTTTCACTCAGGCGAGTATCGCTCATTAGCTGGCTTGGGCATGACACTCGATGGGTTTATTGAGCCAAGCGCGTTTGTGAAGCGAGGCGAAAAAACCAAGGAAATAAGCTCGTTTGCTCAGGCAATTGAATGGCTCACCGCCGATGCTATGAAAGGTCATTACCTACAGCGTTACAAAGGCTTGGGTGAAATGAATCCCGAACAATTATGGGATACAACGATGAACCCAGAAACTAGGCGGATGTTGCAGGTGACAATCGACGATGCCATCGGCGCCGACCAGCTGTTCAACACCCTAATGGGCGATCAGGTTGAGCCGCGGCGAGAATTTATCGAAGCGAACGCCCTTGCCGCTGAAAATTTAGATATTTAGAGCCGGATTAGCGCCTGGCTTCGAATCCAGGTTTCACATTCCAGCGACACCGCTGAGGCGTTCGCCTCGGTGGTGTCAATCGGCACGCCAATAGATACTCTAATAAGCCCCGGCGTTTTAATGAATCGACCCTTTGGCCAGTAGTCACCGGCATTGTGGGCGATCGGCAATACCGGCACTCCGCTGGAGATCGCCAGTTTTGCCCCGCTTCGACTAAACTTTGCCACTGTTTGGGGGGGCGATCGCCGTCCCTCTGGAAACAGTATTATCCAGTTGCCATCCCTTAGCCTTGCCCTTCCTTGGGTAAGTAAAGACTTACCTGCTTCCCGCTTATTGGCCCTATCAATCGATATGGGCTTAAGCAGCCTTAACGCCCAGCCCCATAAGGGAATGTTTAGCAATTCCTTTTTGAGGATTGGTGACGCCGGGGATACGAGACTGTAAAAAAACAAAGTCTCCCAACTGCTCTGATGATTCGACACTATGACACAGGGCGAGTCAGGTAAGTTTTCTAACCCTATAATTTCGTATCGCACCCCACAAGTTAACCTGAGCCATGTAAGGACAGAATTACACCAAACTCTGGCTAGGCTGTAACGCAGCTTGGGCGTGAAAATCGGAAATAAAAAAATAAAAAGAGAGGATATGACGATGGTTATGACGACATAGCCCAATTGAAACAGCACGGATCGCGGCCAGTAAAAAATCTTACCCATCGTTAGGCGCGCTTATTATAAAGCGAGCCGCACTCGCTAAATCGCTAAATAGTAGGAAATCAGTAATCCCCAGCTTGCTAAGGGTGTCGACCGCACTTATGCCTTTTCCGGTTGTAACCAAAGCCGGCTTGCAGCCGTAACTTATTGCAGCCTGAATATCTCTAACACTGTCACCTATGAAATACGCGTCCTTTAAATCGCAGGAAAACCTTTCTTCAATTTGAGTGAGTAACCCGGTCTTCGGTTTGCGGCAATCACAGTTATCAGCTGGCGTGTGAGGACAATAGGCAATGCCCGCAACTGCGCCGCCGGCCGCCTCAACCTGCTGTAAAAACTTCTCGTGCATTGCGTTCAATTCCTGAAGTGTAAACAGCGCCCTGCCAACGCCAGACTGATTGGTGGCTATAAATACATCAAAACCAGCTCTGGAAAGCAAGGCAATGGCTTCTATGCTTTGAGGAATTGGAATCCACTCCTCGGCTGACTTGATATAGTCCGCAGAATCGACATTTATTACGCCATCTCTATCTAGCACGATGGGCTTCATAAATTAATCGTAACCCTGGGTTTAGGATGCACTTGAATGTAAGAAAGAAATATCAGCGACTTGGATAAATAACTGGCGCAGTTTGGCAAGCAAAGCTAATCGATTGTGGCGAACCGCCAAATCATCACTAACCACTAAAACATCCTTAAAAAACGCGTCAACTGGGACTTCTAATTCAGCTAGTTGGGACAAATACAACGTGTAGTCGCCAGCGGATAGCGCGCCGTCTAAAGCTTGACCTTGCATTTGAATGGCGTTGAATAAAACCTTCTCGGCTTCGAGTTCAAACAGCGTTGGGTCGATCACTGTATTCGACTCTACCCAGTTTTGTTTGTCCAGTAAGTTTGATACTCGCTTGTTAGCGGCCGCCAAAGAGGCAGACTCTTTTAATCGAGTAAACTCATTGACAGCCTGCACCCTGCGATCAAAATCTAAAGGGCTAACTGGCTGCACAGCAAACACTGAAAGGAAATTCTCGCTGGCGATCGATTGATCTTGATACCAAGCTCTGAAGCGCTCAAACAAGAAAGCAAACACCTGGTCCGCGACCTCATCCTGCTCTATCTTAAGTTCAAACTGCGATATCGAAAACTCTATTGCCTTGCGAATATTAAGGTCTATTGATGACTCAACCAAGATACGCAATATTCCCAAGGCCGCTCTGCGTATCGCAAACGGATCCTTAGAACCTGTCGGCGGCTGTCCAATGGCGAACAAACCGCACATGGTGTCCAGTTTCTCCGCAATAGAAAGCACCTGACCCGTTTGAGTTTGGGGCAATGCGTCACCGGCATAACGCGGTAAATATTGTTCGCGAATAGCCTGCCCAACTTCGTCGGGCTCGCCGCCGGCTTTCGCGTAATATGAACCCATAAGACCCTGCAGATCTGCGAACTCGCCTACCATATTGGTTACTAAGTCGCACTTCGCCAAAACTGCCGCCCGCCCACAGAACTCCTGATTTGCGCCTAGCTCCTGGGCTATATGGGTAGCCAAAGCCTGTACTCGATTAGTCTTATCACGAACCGATCCTAGCTTCTCTTGAAAAACAATAGTTTGTAGCTGCGCAAGGTTTGCCTCTAAGGGCTGCTTTAGGTCAGTCTCATAAAAGAATCTGGCATCGGCTAGTCGAGGGCGAATAACCTTTTCATTGCCCGCCACAACTTGAGCAGGGTCTTTGCTGCGAATATTAGCAATAGAGATAAAACTTGGGACTAAATTTCCTTCGCTATCGACCAAGCAGAAATATTTCTGATGGGACTGCATGGCCAAAATTAAAGCCTCTGAGGGTACTTTTAAGAAGCTAGGCTCAAAGTTTCCCGCCAGCACAACAGGCAACTCTACCAAAGCGGTCACTTCATCGAGCAGACTCTCACTAATAATAGCTGTTGCATTCAACTCACTGGCTTTTGCCAGCACTTGGTTTCGAATAAGCTCACGGCGTTTACTAAAATCAGCAATAACGGAACCCTTCTCTTCTAAAGCAGATTCGTAGCTTGCGGGGGCGTCGATATGAATTTCATGATTATTGTGAAAGCGGTGCCCCCAGGTGCAAAAACCGCTTTTTATGCCGAACAATTCGCAGTCCACAACTTCAGAACCTAACAGCATTACACACCAGTGCACCGGCCTTACAAATTCGTCTCGCGAAGTGCCCCAGCGCATCCGTTTTGGAATAGGTAGTTGCGTAAGTGCCTGTTTGACCAATTCTGGTAAGATAGTAACCGTTGGCGCGCCTGGTTTTTCCCAGACATAGTAAAGTTTCTCGATTCCATCTTTGTCTATCTTGCCTAACTCACCCAGTTCTACCCCACATGAACTAGCAAAACCTGTTGCGGCTCTGGTGGGCTCACCAGCTCCGTCGTAGGCTGCTTTAAGCGCTGGGCCGATTTTCTCAATCTTAGAGTTAGGTTGTTCTAAGCTGAGGCCGGTTACCAACACCGCAAGCCGACGGGGTGCTGCAAATGTTTTAAAAAATTGAAAATCTAAAGAGGCTTGTTTGAGCCCAGCAGTTAGCCCGCTAGCAAAAGCTTCGCTCAACTTAAGCAAGGCTTTAGGTGGCAGCTCTTCAGTACCTATTTCAACCAAGAAATCGTTAGTATTCATTTTTACCTATTTGTCCAAAAACTGATTTCTTAACTCAGTTGGCGCGAGGGGAAAACCCAGCTTTTTGCGGCTTTCGAAGTACGCTTCGGCTACCGCACGAGCCAAGGCTCGGATGCGCAAAATGAAGCGCTGGCGCTCAGTGACCGAGATCGCTTTTCGCGCGTCCAGTAAGTTAAAGTAGTGGGAAGCTTTCAACACTTGTTCATACGCAGGCAAGGGCAAATGCTTTTCGATAAGCATCTGGCTCTGTGCTTCGCAATCGTTGAAGTAGGCAAACAGCTTATCGACATCGGCCACTTCAAAGTTGTAGGTAGACATCTCAACTTCGTTTTGTTTGAACACGTCACCATAAGTAACCGGGCCATTTGGACCGTCTGTCCAGACGATATCGTAAATGCTATCTACTGACTGCAAATACATCGCCAGTCTTTCAATGCCGTAGGTAATCTCTCCGCTAACCGGAAAACACTCCAAGCCACCCACCTGTTGAAAATACGTAAACTGGGTTACTTCCATGCCGTTTAACCAAACCTCCCAGCCCAATCCCCAAGCGCCTAACGAAGGTGACTCCCAATTGTCTTCGACGAATCGAATGTCATGGACTAGAGTATCAATACCTATCCGGGTCAAAGACTCCAAATAAAGCGATTGAATGTCAGCCGGCGACGGCTTTAAAACTACCTGAAATTGATAGTAGTGCTGGAGTCGATTTGGGTTCTCGCCATAGCGCCCATCCGACGGTCTGCGGCAGGGCTGCACGTAGGCGGTATTCCAGCTTTCCGGGCCGATGGCACGGAGAAATGTTGCTGGGTGAAAAGTTCCAGCCCCAACCTCTAAATCTAAAGGTTGCAGAACCACACAGCCCTTCTCCGCCCAAAACTGCTGCAGCGTAAGTATGAGTTCCTGAAACGTAGTAATTTTACTTATAGTAGACACGGAAATTACAATTAGCTCGGTAAATCAAAGGGATGCAATTATCCTTGATTATACGAGACTTATCTACAGTGCACTTAGCTTCTCTGATTAAGGCCGACTATCAGTTATCATAGGCGCAGTTAGTGTTTCTCTAATCCAACTAGGCAGATTTACATTATTCATTCGATTCAGTTCTATCTAATTAAGTCACTTTTAAAACTGCTGGAACTACTTCCTTTGTGGCTTCTCCACGGCTTGGGCAGGTTCTGGGGAGGGCTTTTGGCCGCGCTGCCAAATCGAGCAAGAGATACCACTGTCACTAACTTACGCCTCTGTTTTCCTGAAAAAACCGCGCCGGAAATCAGCGCGTTAACTAAGGCCAGTTTGCAAAATACAGCGTGCACCGCGCTAGAAATGGGCAAGGCTTGGAGTGGCCCAATAGAAAATACCTTGGCACTAGCGACCCGCAGCCGTGGCCTTGATGAATTTAAAGCAGCCCTAGCTTCAAACCAAGGGGTTATTCTACTAGCCCCACATTTAAGCAATTGGGAGGTCTTTGGCTTTGCCGCCTGCGACGGTGCTGTAGCAAATTTTATGTATAAACCGCCAAAAATAGTGGCTATGGACAGGCTTCTTAGACAAACCCGCTCCCGCAGTGGAGTAAAGCTTGCCCCGGCCAACAGGCAAGGGGTGGCACAGCTGTTGAAGGCGCTAAAAGCAGGAGAGCTGGTGGGCATTCTGCCTGATCAGGTGCCAGAGGCGGACGGTGGAGAATACGCTGATTTTTACGGCCGCACGGCTTTAACAATGGCCTTGGCGAGCCGACTACTGCAACGAGTAGATGCACTGGTGTTTTGTGGCTTTGCCAAAAGACTGCCCAATGCCCAGGGCTTCGAGCTCATCATTATGCCCGCCGATGAACAAGTTTACTCAAAAGATCTGGCAACCTCGGTTGCGGGGATAAACCGCAGCGTAGAGCTTTGTGTCAATCAAGCAGTGGATCAATATCAGTGGGAATACAAACGCTTTCGCCGTCAGCCCGACGGTGGCGATTTATACCGTAAATCGGTATAGCGAGAGGCTTAGCGTTTCCAGAACATCGGCGTAAAAAGCACTAGCAGTGTGAAAATCTCAAGCCGGCCCAAAAGCATCGCAAAGCAAAGAATCCATTTCGCGGTTGCAGGCAGCGCCCCGTAAGTTTGCGCGACATTTTCAAGGCCCGGCCCTAGGTTATTAATACAGGCACCTACCGCACTAAACGCCGTGATGATATCTATCCCGGTTGCCAGAAGTGCCAACAGCATAACCATAAAAGCCATCACATAGACGGCGAAAAACCCCCAAACAGATTCGATAACCCTATCAGGCACTGGGTTTCTACCCAGTTTGATAGGTATCACCGCTTTGGGGTGAATCAGACGCTGAACTTCGCGAAACCCTTGTTTGAAAATTAACAGGATGCGAATAACCTTCATGCCGCCGCCGGTGGAGCCAGCGCAGGCTCCGATAATCGCCGCATATAGCAGCATATAGGGCAGAAACAAGGGCCAGGAATTAAAGTCTGCCGAAGTAAACCCGGTGGTGGTGGCAATAGACACCACTTGAAACACGCCTTTAATCAAGGAGTCGCCAAAGTCTGCGTAGACGTTTGAAAAGTACAAAACGGCGACGGTGACAAGGGCTACTGTGGTGAGGATAAAGGCATAAAACACAAACTCTGGATCCATTAAGTAGTGGCGCAGGGAACGTCGCTGCCACGCCGTAAAATGCAGAGCGAAATTGATCCCGGCAATAAACATAAAGACAATGGCGACGGTTTCTACCGCGGCACTATCAAAGTAGCCAATACTGGCATCGTGGGTAGAAAATCCCCCGATTGCCACCGTAGCAAGACTGTGAGAAATGGCATCGAACACATCCATGCCCACTAACCAATACGCCGCCGCACAGGTGAGGGTAAGAGTGAGATAGATATACCACAGCGCTTTGGCGGTCTCGGCTAGTCTCGGCACGAGTTTGTTGTCTTTCACCGGCCCGGGGCTTTCGGCCCGGTAAAGCTGCATACCGCCAATTCCCAACATTGGCAGCAAGGCCATTGCCAGAACGATGATTCCCATACCCCCTAGCCACTGCAGTAATTGGCGATAAAACAGTAAGGATTTTGGCAGAACATCAAGGCCAGAGATTACCGTCGCGCCGGTTGTGGTTAAGCCGGAGAGGGATTCGAACACAGCGTCTGTAAGCGACAATTGAATCTGCGGAGAGAGTAAAAACGGCAGGCTGCCAGCGGTACCTAGCACCACCCAAAACAGCGTTACGATGAGAAAGCCGTCCCTAGTGCCTAGCTCTTGTTTGGAACGTGAGAACACCAGCCAAAGTACAAGTCCAACGAAGAATATGCTGAAGAACGAGTCGATAAACGTTGTTGCCATACCGTCGGCATAGAGATAGGACACAAATAACGGAGGCAGGTTTGCCAGTGCGCTGAAAAGCATTAACAGCAGCCCCAGCACTTTAAATATTATGGTTGCATGCATCAGGCTAAAAGAAACTAAAGCCTACCTGGAATAGACGTTCTACTTCAGGTATGCGTTTTCTATCAACTAAGAAGAGGATCACGTGGTCATTCGGCTCAACGACTGTTGCATCGTGAGCGATTAGAACCTCGTTGTCTCTTACAATAGCACCAATTGTTGTGCCTTCGGGTAGATCGATGTCTTCTATGGCACGGCCAACCACTCTTGATGAGGCCGCATCGCCATGGGCGATTGCTTCCATAGCCTCGGCCGCGCCCCGCCGCAGGGAGTGAACGTTAACTACATCGCCGCGACGAACATGGGTTAACAAACTGCCTATCGTGGCTTGCTGCGGCGAGATTGCTATGTCTATCTCGCCACCTTGCACCAAGTCTACATAGGCAGGGTTGTTAATCAGCGCCATGACTTTTTTAGCACCAAGGCGCTTAGCAAGCAAAGACGACATGATATTTGCCTCGTCGTCGTTTGTGAGCGCCAGGAACACATCGGTGTCAGCTATATTCTCTTCTACTAAGAGGTCTTGTTGCGAGGCCTCGCCATTTAGCACGATTGCTTTTTCAAGAGTCTCTGACAAATAGCTGCAGCGCTTGGCATTGTGTTCGATCACTTTGACTTGGTATCTGTCTTCTAGGTTCTGCGCTAACCGCAGCCCAATATTTCCACCACCAGCGATCATAATCCGTTTATAGGGTTTGTCTAAGCGGCGCAGTTCACCCATACACGATTTGATGTCTTTTTGGGCGGCAACGAAAAACACCTCATCATCAGCTTCAATGACTGTTGACCCTTCGGGAATAATAGGCCGGTCTTTACGAAAAATCGCCGCCACTCGAGTATCAACCCCGGGCATATGCTGTCTCAGCAAACGAATTTCTTGGCCAACCAAGGGGCCGCCATAGAATGCTTTTACGGCAACCAGCTGCACTAAGCCATCCGCAAAGTCCAACACCTGCAATGAACCGGGTAGATCGATTAGCTTGGTTATATAGTCTGACACTATTTTTTCAGGACTGATGGTGACATCAACAGCAATGCCATTTTTGCCCATTAGCTTTTCGCTTAGTAAGTAATTGGACGCCCTGATACGGCAAATCTTTTTAGGCGTTTGAAACATGGAGTAGGCAACACGGCAGGCCACCATGTTGACTTCATCACTCTCTGTTACGGCGATTATCATATCGGCATCTTGGCCTCCGGCGCGCTCTAACACATCAGGGTGGGAGGCATGCCCGGCAATGACACCGATATCGATATGATCTTTGAGCTCTCGAAGCCTCTCGGCATCACTGTCCACAACAGTAATATCGTTGGCCTCGTTGGCCAACGTTTCTGCGAGGGTGCTTCCCACTTGATTGGCACCTAGAATGATTATTTTCATGCGAGCCTGTTTCTAATGACACTATGGAGTCGCAGCTAAATTACGAAACCTTTCTTAAAAGAGAGAAGAAAAAACCGTCAGGTTCATCTTGCGCGGTTGGCAGTAGCTGCCTGCCGAATTCACATTCTACTCCCCAATCGGCCGTGATGCCTTCATATTTAGCATTTGACGTAGATTTCAGGAAGTTAGCGACAATTAATTCGTTTTCGCCCTTTAGAACTGAGCAAGTTGTATACAGTAACAGTCCGCCGGGTTTTAGGCATTGCCAGCAGCTTTGCAGCAGCTGTGCCTGCAGCGCATTCAGCTCGACGATATTTTGCGGACTTCTAAGTATCTTGATATCCGGGTGACGCCTGAGAATACCGGTCGCGGAGCAAGGCGCATCCAGCAGAATCCGATCAAACGGTTTGCCGTCCCACCACTGCCTAAGTGCGTTGGCATCGGCAACCTTGACCGTAGCGCTGAGTTTTAACCGCTGCAGATTTTGTTCAATTTTTGCAGCACGCCCCGCCACCAGTTCGATAGCAGTCATTGTTTCTAGCTGCGGCTGGCTTTCCAATATATGGCAGGTTTTTCCGCCTGGGGCGGCGCAGGCGTCTAATACTCGCTGACCCGGTTCTAGCTGCAGTAAAGTCGGAATAAGCTGAGAAGATTCGTCTTGAACACTTACATGGCCGGCGTCGAATTCAGGCAAGTCTCTGACTGCAGTAGCATGTGTCAAGTAAATTGCGGTTGGCGCCAATTTGCCCGCCTTGCCTTCAATACCCGCATTCCTAAGCCGATCCAAATACTGTGCTGTGCTGGTTCGTGCGCTGTTTGCCCGCAGAACCATCGGCGGCCGCTGATTGGAGGCCTCAAAATAGGCCATAGCATAATCGGGCCAGTCGCTCAGCACTTGATCCATTAGCCACTGGGGCATCGCAAGCGCTGTGTATTTAGGAGCGGTTTTAAGTGACTCGTCAATAGACTCTGCCTGTCTAAGGTAGTTGCGCAAGACCCCATTGATGAGGCCTTTGCTCCAAGGCTTTTTTAGTTTCGCTGAGGCCGTCACGGTTTCGTTTATTACCGCGTAGTCCGGTAGGCCCATGAATCTGAGCTGATACAGGCCGATTAAAATAAGGCTTTTAACGTCACCGTCTTTGTTACGCAGCGGCTTATCAAGCAGTTGGCTAAGAACCCATTCAAGAAGATAAAACCATCTACAGGTGCCGTAGGTAATTTCCTGCAGCAGCGGAAAATCACCGCGATTTTTATAGGGCGACAATAATAGCGTTAACGATATTTTTTGGGTTTGTAGTTTATGCAGAGTTTTAGTTGCCAGCGCCCTTACGTTTTCGGGGTTTCTTTCTTGGCCGCTGTTGGTATTCATGCCGCAGCTTCAGTGCTTAAAAATAAACTGCCTATTCTAAAATAGTCTGGTCTTGAGTTATTCAGGTCTCGAATCGATACGGCGTTTTTCCCCGGTAGTTGGATACTTGTGATTTGCAGTGAAGATTGATCACATGACACCGTGATGCTGTCTTTACTCACATTGACTATGGTGCCCGAGGGTTGGGTAAATTTGCCTGAGCTTGGGGTTGCCTGGAGAAACCGAACCCTCTCACCATGGTAAAAACAATAGGCTGGCAGTCTGCCAATGCCTGCCCGAATCACTCTGTCAATCTGTAGGGCGCTTTGCTGAAAGGAAATCAAGGCTTCGGCTTTGTTCAGCTTAGCCGCATAGGTTGCCTTGCTATCGTCCTGTGTTTTTGCCGCGGCCTTTGCCGTGGGCAAATTGCTCAGGGTCTGGAGTAAACCGATTCCGCCGGCGACAACAAGCTTATCCTCTAAGTCTTGCCGTGTATCAGTGGCGGTAATTTCAACTTCTACTTTGTGTATCATTTTGCCGGTATCAAGGCCTTCATCCATTTCCATAATGGTAACGCCGGTTACCTTGTCGCCGGCGAGAAGCGCTCTCTCAATTGGGGCCGCGCCGCGCCATCTTGGTAGCAATGACGCATGCACATTGATGCAGCCATAGGTTGGCGCCTCAAGAATCTCAGCCGGCAGAATCAAGCCGTAGGCAACCACAATCAGCAGGTCTAATTTAAGCGAGGCGAACTGGGCTTGGGTCTCCTCGGTTTTTAAACTGGCAGGCTGGAGTACGGGTATGCCGTTGGCCAAAGCCAGCTGTTTGACTGGGCTAGGGGAAAGTTTTTTGCCGCGCCCGGATGGTCGGTCGGGTTGGCTATAAACCGCAACCGGCATAAATGACGTGTCAATTAATCGACGCAGATGATGACTTGCAAAGTCAGGGGTTCCTGCAAAACCAATGCGAAGTTCAGGCACAATAATTAGGCGGTCTTCTTGTGTTCTTTTTCTAGTTTGCTTCGAATGCGCTCGCGCTTTAGCGTGCTCAAGTAGTCGACAAAAAGCTTGCCTTCCAAGTGATCAATTTCATGTTGTATACAGACTGCCAGAATATCGCTTGCCTCTACTTCATAGTGGGCCCCTGTTTTGTCTTGGGCACTAATCTTTACCGAGTGGGGGCGAGAAACCGTTTCGTAAAAGCCCGGCACCGATAAACAGCCCTCATCGTACTCAGACAGCTGCGCGTCAATTATCTCGAAACTTGGATTAATAAAGACTTGGGGACTATCCTTGTTTTCGGAAACGTCAATCACAATAAGTCGCTCGTGAACGTTAACCTGAGTGGCAGCAAGGCCGATACCTTGTGCATGGTACATCGTTTCGAGCATATCGCTGATCAGGACATCAAGTTTTTCGTCGAAAACAGTTACAGGGCTCGCGATTTTTCGCAGCCTAGGGTCCGGAAACTCCAGAATGTTTAATATAGCCATGACCTTGTGAACCTGCTCCGGGGTAATTTAATGCACAGTTAGACGCTTTGTGCGCAGTCTGTGAACTGCTTCTAGTGATAATGGGTCTGTATTGATAAGATATCAATGCCTAATGGGTTGGAATTCTAATGATGAAAAACAAGGTTATAAAGCCTTTCTTGCTATCTTTAACACTAATTTTCAGTGTTTCTGTGCAGCTACCGGTTTTAGCTCAGGGAAGTTTACTGCTAGCGGAATATCCGGATGAGTATACTGTAAAGGATACCGACACGTTATGGGATATTGCCAGCCAGTTTCTGCAAGATCCCCAACGTTGGTCGGAGATATGGCAGCCAGACCCCTTTATCGACAATTCTGAGCTAATCTACCCTGGCGACCTGCTGTCGATGAGCAGTGCCAACGGCAGCAACCGCCTATTATTAAAACGCGGCGGCCGGGACGTTGTTAATCTGCAGCCAGAAGTCCGCGAGGTATCACTTTCAAGCGCAATACCTGCCATACCCCTAGAGGCAATCGAAAATAGCTTTACGCGCAATCGGATTGTTGATCCTGAGCTTTACGACAATGCCCCCTATATCGTGTCCAACTTGGGCGACAATCTGGCGATTGGCACTGGAGATGAAGTTTATGTCCGCGGCAGTTGGCCAGCCGGCGCCGCCTCATTTGAGATCTACCGTCGAGGCCGCCTCTTCACCGGAGAATCCCGCAAAGACATTCTCGGGCTAGAAGTTGAGTATTTGGGTTTTGCAACCGTATCCAACGAAGAGTCTCCCGACCTCAGGCGTATGCTGATAAACAATAGCAGCAGGGAGATTCGGGTAGGGGACCGCCTGCTAATAAGAGAGCAGTCTCGTATTGACGCCACCATATTTCCAACTGAGCCCGCTGAAGATCTAGTCGGCCAGATTATCTCGTTTCAAGGGGTTGAGACCATGGCCTCTCAACTAGATACAGTGGTTATCGATTTAGGCAAAACAGACAATTTAGTAATCGGCGATATACTGTCTATTCAGCATGAAAGTACAACCATGGTGGATCTGGTAGAGCGCGAAAAAATGTCGTTCTCCGAGCGCATGAAAGGTGTGTTTCGGCGCGACGATAGGCTGGAACTACCGGGCAAAGAAATTGGCACTCTGCTGGTCTATCGGACATTTGAAAACCTCAGCTATGCAGTCATTCTGAGCAGTACCGAACCAGCGCTGCTGTTCAATAGAGTTGCTTCACCCTAAAATTTAGCGGGTAAGTAACCACTTACACACATTCCATTTATCAAGGATGAAATATGGAATTAGCCACCCTGCAGGACTACCTGCACCTTAGCGTTTGTGCGCCCAAAGCGCAGTTAAAACTGGGCCGCCTGCTGCAGCGGCTTGGCTCTCTCGAATCTGTACAAACTAAGCTGCTAAGCCCTGAATCGACAACTGTAGCCGATGATCTACAGCGGGAACTCGGCCTATTGAATGGCCGCTGTAAAAAGTGCGGCTGGGCGATAGAGAAAGCACTTAAATGGCATAGCAAGCCCTATAGCTACATCATTTGCTATGAAGACCCCCGTTACCCAGCTCTTTTAAAAGAGATCAATGATCCGCCCCCCCTTTTGTATCTTGAGGGCAACCCCGAACTGCTTCGCCAAATACAGATAGCCATTATCGGCAGTCGGCGCGCCTCTGCCTATGGCCTGCGAAACGCAGCCTGGCTTGGCCAAGAGCTGAGTAAATTGGGGGTTACAGTAACCAGCGGCATGGCGGCAGGCATAGATTCAAAAGCCCATGAGGGCGCACTAGCCCAAAGTGGCACTACTGTCGCTGTTGTCGGCACCGGAATTGACGGCTGCTATCCAAAACAGAACTATGGTCTGCGGCAGAAAATCAAGGATCAAGGTGCAGTGGTGTCTGAATTTCCCTTAGGGGCCCCGCCCCATTCGTTCCACTTCCCACAAAGAAATAGGGTTATAAGCGGTTTGAGCAGAGGAGTTGTGGTTGTAGAGGCCGGGATAAAGAGCGGTAGTCTAATTACCGCTCGACTAGCGATGGAGCAAGACCGAGAGGTATTTGCTTTGCCAGGGCTAATTACCAACCCCATGGCCCAGGGCTGTCATCAACTGATTAATGATGGCGTGAAACTAGTCCAAGGCGTTGACGATATCGCCCAAGAAATTGGCCTGTGGACAGATGATTTGATCGTCGCAGTTAAGCTCAACCACTGCGGAGCAGCGACTAATGCCGAAAGGTTAATCCTCAACACTTTAAAAGCCGAGCCAGCAACTCTCGATTTTCTAATGGCCAGCACCAGTGTTCCGGAGCAAGACTTAATAAATGGCCTCAGTGCATTGGAGTCAAGGCGGGTGATAACATTTAGTCATGGTAGATATAGCTTTTGTGATCGACGCTAAGTAAAAGCGCAGCTGAGCCCAGCGTCAGACTCTTCGAATAATCGCCCGCCCGCACCACAATTATTAAATAAAACTAGATCCAGATTAAATTTCTCATTCAGTATTGCGCTATTATTGCCACCCAACCCATGCCGAACAATCACAAAGCAAACAGTTTTCGGCAGAATAAGTCTTAATCGAATTGCTGGAGCACCACAAATTGGAGCAAGTAAATACAAAAGCGGTGAAGGAATTTCTCATTGGCCTGCAGGATTCTATATGTGAAGGATTAGAAGCTCTGGACGGAAAAGCCAAGTTTCACACCGATCAATGGGATCGAGACACGGGCGGCATGGGCATAACCAAAGTTATTAGTGGCGGTGATGTGATTGAAAAAGGCGGCGTTAACTTTTCCCATGTTTTCGGTGAGTCTATGCCGGCATCAGCCACAGCGGCGCGACCCGAACTAGCCGGCAGGGCTTTTCAGGCTATGGGGGTTTCGTTGGTTATTCATCCTAACAACCCCATGGTGCCAACCTCTCATGCAAACTTTAGACTGTTCGTTGCGGAGAAAGACAACGAAGAGCCAGTATGGTGGTTTGGCGGTGGCTACGATTTAACGCCCTATTATGGTTTTGAAGAAGACTGTGTCCACTGGCACAACACGGCCAAGCAAGCCTGCGATAAACACGGGGATGACTTTTACCCTCGCTTCAAAAAATGGTGCGATGAGTATTTTTATCTAAAGCACAGAGACGAATGCCGAGGTATCGGCGGGCTGTTCTTTGACGACTTTAACGAACTCGGGTTTGAAGACAGTTTTAGTTTTGTAAAATCAGCTGCGGCAAGTTATCTCGAAGCCTACGCACCGATTGTTACGCGCCGCAAATCTGCTGCATACACCCCAGCACAGCGCGATTTTCAGGAATACCGCAGAGGCCGTTACGTCGAATTCAATCTAGTTTACGACCGCGGCACAATCTTCGGGCTGCAATCGGGGGTCGGTCGAATAGAATCTATACTTATGTCATTGCCGCCAAAGGTACAGTTCACCTATGATTGGCATCCCCAGCCAAATACCCCTGAAGCAAAGCTGTATACAGACTTTCTAAACCCTAGGCAGTGGGCAACTTGTTAAAACGTGGATAACTCGTGATAAAACTTGGTGTAGTTGGCCACCCAATCGCTCACAGCAAATCGCCGTTGATACACAGCCAGTTTGCTCAGCAGTTAGGCGTGGCCATTGAGTATGAAAGGTATGCAATCAAACCCAAAGATTTCGATCGTTTTGTTAGTGATTTTTTTGCCGGTGGCGGTCATGGCTTAAATGTGACATTGCCCCACAAAGAGTCGGCGTTTTTATTGTCCAGCCCTGCTACCGATACAGTGTCGCTGGCTAAAGCGGTCAATACTTTAAGTCTTGATAAAGCGGGTGAGCTTATAGGTAGCAATACTGACGGCGCAGGTTTAGTGAGAGACCTCACAGTCAATCATGGGGTTGATCTTGCAGGCAAAAAAATTCTAGTTCTTGGCGCTGGTGGCGCCGTACGAGGAATATTGCCAGCGCTTATCCAGATGCAGCCAAGCATGATCACGGTTTCAAATCGATCCATGGAGAAAGCTGAAAGTTTAAAGTCAGAATTGGCCAAGCACTTTAAGATCATTGCTCTGCCCTTCGATAAATTAGGTGGAGACAGATTCGATTTAATTATTAATGGCACATCTATGGGAATAACCGGGCAGACCCCCGAAATCTCGAGTGCTGTTTTAGCCGAGACAACCGTGTGCTACGACCTAATGTATGCGGCCCAGCCAACGGCTTTTGTGCAGTGGGGAATGGCCAGGCATGCAGCGCTTGCGGTGGACGGGCTTGGCATGCTGGTTGAACAGGCTGCAGAGTCGTTTGCTATTTGGACAGGCCAGCGCCCCGATACAAAGCCGGTTTATCAATCACTAAGATAATAAATAAGCAGCCTAAAAGCCTGTAAATATTTCTATTTAACCGGCAGAGTTAAACAACGTCAGTCTCGCTTTCGAGCTGGAGCATAAAACGATTCAGCGCCGCTATTGGGTTTCTTATGGGGGGTGGCCGAGCTTTTAGCGAGCTCTTGTATTGCCAGGTTAACCACTTTCGTTTGATGAGTCGCCATCCAACTTACAGCTGAGCTTGTTTTAAACTGAGGTCTACTTCCAGAAACCGGGTCATGTCTGACCACTGCTTCCAAACCTGATCCCAGCCTTTGCCTTTGCGTATTTCCACGTACTTCTTAAATTGCTCTGAGCTATAAACAATATCTTGAGACGTCATCTGCCTAGCAGTTTCTTCCACCACATCGTCTAGGCTGTTGGCCAGAGTTTCACCTAAAAGATGATGCACTATGATGTTTGCTTTGGTGACATCCATGGGTATCAGCGGGATGCCTGCATGGACGATATATTGATCGTTAACCTCTTCAATCAGGCGATGAGCCAGGTAAGCCTGCTCCATAAGTTCTAGATAACCCAGAGTTTTAGCTGCCCCGCCCTTGGGTGACAGTAAAAAATTGGTGGCAACCTCCAAAAATGGCGCGACGTAGGAGTCGATCCCCGCTTCTACCGCAGCAAAGGATACAGCGCCTATAAATGAGGGCACGTGGCTTATGTACTCCACCACAAATACTTTGAGGGCAACCGCCGGATCGTCCTGCGGGAGCACAATTGAGCTTGGCAGGGTCAGCATTTGTAGCTCAAGCATACTCAACAAAGCACTGGTTTGAGTCTCGTGTTCCTGAGCCGCTGTTACTAGTTCTTCAATTAATGCTTGGGCCATTGCTGCGTCCGCTGCTTGCCATAAACCTAAAGTGCTGTGAAATTTACTACAAAAAAAAGGGCTATTGAATTAACTATAGCCCTTTTTTTGATTTATACGAGAGAAGTTAGTGTGCGGCTTCTTCACCGTGATCTTCGCCATGTTCGCCACCATGCAAATCTGATGGTGTTAGAGCGACGGCATCACGATCGTGACCCATGTAAGTAAACCGGGCATTTTCCGTATAGTTACCTTCTATTGCCATAAATGCAATGAGAAGCAATAAGACGATTGGTGGTCCTAGGATCGTAAGCACTAGAGCTAGTCTTTCCCACACAACGTGCATAAAGATGGCTGTAATAAAGCCCGCTTTTAACGCCATGAAGAGAAGCACTAAAGTCCAGCGCATAGCGCCCTGAACTTCAAAAAAGTCTACTGCGTAAGAGAATCCACTCAATACAAAGAGAAGAGTCCAGATTTTGTAGTAAATCCCTAGAGGATGTTGTTGACCTGCTTCAGCTGACATCTCTGTCTCCTCTTACAGTAAGTAGAAAAATGCGAAAATGAATACCCATACAAGGTCGACAAAGTGCCAGTATAAACCAGCAATTTCGACAATCTCGTAACCTTTATCGTCGTAGTAACCACGCTTCACCCGGAACGCCACCCACAACAGGTAGATCACACCTCCCGTTACGTGCAGACCGTGGAAGCCGGTTATCATAAAGAATACCGATCCAAATTGTGCCGCGCCAAAAGGATTGCCCCAAGGCCGGATGCCCTCATCGACAATCAGCTTAGTCCACTCGAATGCCTGCATGCCAACAAACGAGGCACCAAACGCGGCCGTAGCGCAGATAAACCAGAATGTCTTAACCTTATCTTTGCGGTAACCCATGTTCACGGCCAAGGCCATGGTTCCTGAGCTGGTAATAAGGATAAAGGTCATGATCGCAATAAGGATCAGGGGTATCGGATCACTGCCACCAATTGCCAGTGCGAATATCTCACTTTGTATTGGCCACGGGTCTGTGGTCGTTAGGCGAACGTTTAGATAGCCAGTCAAGAAGCAAGTGAAAATAAACGTATCACTTACTAAGAATATCCACATCATGGCCTTTCCCCAAGGGACATGATACGCCTGTTTATCTGAAGTCCAGTCATCGACTAGACCGTTTACGCCTTCTTGAGGCCCTGCTTGTATTGCCGCAGCTTCACTCATTCTATCTTCCTGTTATTTGCTTTTGTTAATCGAATTACTGGGTTTACGTATTTGCCAATAGTGCAAACATGATCAACCAGACAACAAGTAGAAAATGCCAATACAACGCGCAAAGCTCAACACTCTGCTTAAGCTCAGATGGCTTAGCGCCTGACACTAACCGTATTAATCCTTTACTCCAAACCCACAGCCCGCCTAACAAGTGAACTGCGTGAACGCCCGTTAATAAATAATAGAACGCATTAGCCGGGTTGGAAGTTAAGTAAAAGCCCTCAGCTTGGAGATCTCCCCAAGTGAGGTATTGACCTGCGATAAACAGCACGGCAAAAAGGCCAGCGCCAATGAACGAGGTCATGACATTGCGTGTTTGGTCATTTTTGGTCAGGTTTCTTGCCCACTGGAAGAACACACTGCTAAGCACCAACAAGCCGGTGTTAAACCAAAGCTGTGATGGTTCAGCCAGTGGTGTCCAATCCGGCAGCTCCATGCGAATGAGGTAGCTGACGGTGAACAGTGAAAAGATAACTGACGCAATAACCAAGAAAAATACTAGTGCAACCTTTTCAGGCGAGGTGTCAAAGGTGCCCTCAGCTTTGAGGCCACCTATGATTCCTTTACGTTCCCAGGGCTTTGAGCCGAGCTCTTTGAATAAGCTCATAGATCTGCCTTAGACTGATCGTGATCTGGGTCGAAATGTTGCTCGTCTGCAGTAGGTTCTTCACTTTCAGGCACATTTTGAGGAATGAAATCCTGATGTGCGCCCGGTACGCTGTAGTCGTATGCCCAACGGTAGACTGTTGGCAATTCATCACCCCAGTTGCCGTGGACAGGAGGCGTATCCGGAGTTTGCCACTCCAAAGACGCTGAGCCCCAAGGGTTCGGACCCGCTTCTTTGCCGTTACGTAGGCTCCAGAAGATGTTAATGAAGAACAGGATTTGAGCCACACCCACAACCAACGCTGCAACAGTGATAGCCGCGTTCAAATCTTGTGCTGACTCAGGGATAAAGTCGGTTTCGCCAATTGCGTAGTATCGGCGAGGCACACCCAAGAATCCTAGGTAGTGCATAGGCAAGTAAATTGCGTAAGTGCCAAGGAAAGTAATCCAGAAATGCAGTTTAGCCATGCCTTCGTGGAACATACGGCCAGTGACTTTCGGATACCAGTGGTACAGGGCGGCGAAAATTACCAGCACTGGAGACACACCCATAACCATATGGAAGTGAGCAACTACGAAGTAAGTATCAGACAAAGGTAAATCGATAACCACGTTACCAAGGAACAGACCAGTTAAGCCGCCGTGAATAAACGTGAAGATAAAACCAATGGCGAAATACATCGGCGCGTTCAAGCGAATATCGCCTTCCCACAGGGTAAGAACCCAGTTGTACACTTTCAGCGCCGTTGGCACCGCAATGATCAGCGTAGTTGTTGCAAAGAAGAAGCCGAAGTACGGGTGCATACCACTCACATACATGTGGTGAGCCCAAACGATGAAGCTCAAGCCGCCAATGGCGATAAGCGCCCAGACCATCATGCGGTAGCCGAAAATGTTCTTGCGCGCATGTGTGCTTAAAACGTCTGACACCAAACCAAATGCTGGCAGGGCTACGATGTAAACTTCAGGGTGACCGAAGAACCAGAACAAGTGCTGGAATAAGATCGGGCTACCGCCGGCGTAATCTAGCTTGGTGCCTGTTTCGATAACTGCTGGCATGAAGAAGCTAGTGCCAAGCAAGGTGTCGAACAACATCATGATTGCTGACACTAACAGTGCGGGGAATGCAAACAGACCCAAGATAGTCGCGATGAAGATACCCCAAACTGTGAGAGGCAATCTCATCATGGTCAAACCGCGGCAGCGATACTGAAGAATCGTCGTTACGTAGTTCAAGCCGCCCATTGTGAAGGCGATAATGAACACAAACAGCGACAACAGCATCAAGACAATACCCATGTCATGACCTGGCGTTCCGGCCATCGACGTTTGTGGTGGGTAAAGTGTCCAGCCAGCGCCTGTTGGCCCGCCTGAGACAAAGAAGCTCGACATCAGAATAAGCACTGACAAAAAGTAAACCCAAACACTCAACATGTTGAGGAATGGGAACACCATGTCTCGAGCACCGCACATCAAGGGAACCATATAGTTCCCAAAACCGCCCAAGAGCAGCGCGGTTAACATGTAAACAACCATGATCATGCCGTGCATTGTGACCGACTGATAATAGGAACTTGGATCGATTAGATCGAAAGTGTCCGGAAAACCAAGCTGCATACGCATAAGTAATGACAAAACAAGCGCTACAACACCCACCGCAATTGCGATACCGCCATATTGAATAGCGATAACCTTGTGGTCTTGGCTCCAAACATATTTTGTAACCCAACTATGGGGATGATGGAGCTCAACCTCGTGGTCCTGATCAGCTAATGGTACGTAAGCCATTAAAACCTCCTAATACTCTAAATGTGATACTTGCCCTATTGGTAAACAACAACGGCAAACAATTTATTTAAATCTGTAACTCATTACCGCAGCGTGTTGATGTAGGCCGCGACGTCGTTAATTTCTTCTAGCCCAGACATCGCTGTGGCCATGGAAACCATTTGTTCACCGTAAGCATCCTGTGGATGTAAACCACGGATACCTGCGCGGAAGTTGCTAATTTGAGTCACGAAATACCAATCACTCATGCCAGCTAGTTTCGGCGCATCTGTATACCAAGTTCCGTCACCGTTATCTAAGTGACAGGCGGCACAATTGCGGTCGTAAATATCCGCGCCGTTGGCGACGTCACCAGTAATTGTTGGGGTAGAAGGCGTGTCAGGGAACGTGGCGATGTAGGCCGCCATGTTGCGAACCGCCGTGTCATCAGCAAGCATGTTCGCCATGCCAATCATCGCTGCGCCATTGGTATCGCCTTCACCGCCTCGAATGCCTTGCTTGAAGTAGTTTAGCTGACGCTCTATATACCATGCTTGTTGGCCAGAGAGTTTCGGGCTGTTAAGCGCCGGGTTACCTTCACCTTGAGCACCGTGACATGCAGCACAAACCGCATATTGGGCTTGGCCGGCGGCTACGTTCGCAGCTGGCATGCTTTGAGTTTCAGCAAAAGTCGGCTGAGTGGCTAGCCATGCTTCGTACTCTTGCTCTGATTCGATTACGATCGAGCCGCGCATGACGAAGTGGCCAATACCGCAAAGTTCTTGGCACATGATGTCGTAGCGACCTTCCTTTGTCGGATCGAACCACAGATATGAAATTAGGCCTGGCACCAAATCCATTTTGACGCGAAATTGCGGCACGGTGTAGTTGTGCAGCACGTCGTTGGAACGCAGTAGCGCCTTAACAGGCTTATTGACCGGCAAATGCATGACCGGATCGACAACGATGATGTCGTCTTGGCCCCGCGGGTCTTCAAGGTTGATACCGAATGGATTGGTCTCGGTGACCAATGAAGTTTCTGCATAGCCCAGTTGACCATCGGCGCCAGGGTATCTAAACGCCCACTGCCACTGCTGGCCCATCACTTCGTATTCTGTGGCGTCTTCAGGCACAGTCACGAACGAGGCCCAAACGAACAAACCGGGCGCTAGCATCAACACAACCCCTACGGTTGTGATGCCGGATAACCACACTTCAAGTTTATGGTTCTCGGGTTCGTATACAGCCTTGTGTCCATCTTTCTGACGAAATTTGTAAACACAGTAAGCTAGAAATAGATTAACCGCGATAAAAACGAAACCGGTTACCCAAAATGTGACATTGATTGTGAAGTCGATAGACCCCCAATCTGCCGCAATATCGGTAAACCACCATGGGCTGGCAAAATGGAAAATAACTGATCCAATAACCAGAAGAAAAATAACGACCGCTAAAGCCATAAACCAGTAATCCTTCTAAAGTTAAAAACGAGTCCCAATCTCTTCGTTTCCTAATGGGAACTGGAGCAGAGAAATTAGAATTAGTTTAGTTCTTGTCAAGTTTGTAAGACTCCCTTTGAATGATAGCAACTTTTCAAACCGAAGCCTTGTTCATTGGCATTTAATTAAACGCAAATCGCCATGACTTTGGATTAGATCGGTCGTGCCATTTCCCTATTTATTTTTGCTATTGGGAGGGATCTTTCATAGTTCTTCAAAGGCCTAATTTTGAAGAGCTTTCGCGCACCTCATGCGCAACGGAATGCTATAGAAAATTGGCATCTGTAGCAAGTAACTATAGGCAAGAAAATCTAGAAAACCTGTGTTATATCAAGCATTTTTGACAGTTTCCTGTCAGTATGGAAATTCACTCTTGAAATTAACTAACAATCGGTTAGAAAACGGCTATTATTCGAATCAGTCGTAGTGCTTCAGCCTTGAGATTAAGGCCAAATCGTGGTTGAATTCGCGCCCTCGGATGAAAGCGAATCCATTTACGCATTCGGGTCGTACTTAAGACACTCGAGCCATCCTTTAAACTACATCCAGAGCAAAGATTGTGACAGAAATCATATCCAAATCGACAGCAAGCTGGCGTGACTTTTACGAAATGTGTAAACCAAGAGTTGTCATGCTCATGATACTCACGTCGATGGTTGGTATGTTCTTGGCAGTTCCTGGATTTGTGCCGATAGATATTTTGATTTTAGGCAACGTCGGGATCGCTTTAATTTCTTCATCGGGCGCCGTCGTTAACCACCTAATCGATCGCAAAATCGATATTAAGATGAAGCGAACTCACAACCGACCCATGGCTCAGGGCCGTGTCGAAGTCGCGCAAACTATTGTTTTCGCGCTAGTTCTTGGATTAGCCGGGATGGCCATATTAATGATTTGGGTCAACCCGCTGTGCGCTTGGCTGTCTTTGGCGTCGTTCATCGGCTACGCATTTATCTACACTGGATACTTAAAGCATGCCACTCCGCAAAATATCGTCATCGGTGGTTTGGCAGGGGCCATGCCTCCTCTGCTCGGCTGGTCCGCGGTCACAGGCACTATCGAGCCCGACGCGCTTATTTTAGTGCTCATTATTTTCGCTTGGACACCACCCCACTTTTGGGCGCTGGCTATTCACCGCAAAGATGAATACGCAAAATCCGGTGTGCCAATGCTGCCAGTGACACACGGGGAATATGTCACCAAAGTGCATATCGTTGTTTACACAGGGTTTCTGATTATTTCGAGCGTTTTCCCCTTCTTTTCAGGTATGAGCGGATACTTGTACTTGTTCTCTGCCTTGGCCTTGGGTGCAGGTTTCATGTGGTGGTCATGCATTTTAATGTTTAAGCCAAAGCCCACCACAGCCATGGATACATTTCGTTTTTCTATAGTATATCTAGCGCTGCTGTTCTTAGCCCTACTCATCGATCACTACTTGGTTTAGTCCGCGTTTATGGAAACTACAGGCTTAAGCTTTCGTAAAAAATTAATCGCGTTTCTAATTTTTGACGCCGCAGTGCTGCTGGCGTTGGTGTTCTTGTATTCACTGCAAAGTGAGCGAGAAGTGGTTAACGAGCTGAGGGAGCTGGGCGCCACTATTTACCCCGAGGCGCGGCCGATTGAGCCTTTTTCGCTACTTGACGATCAAGGCCAAAGCTTTACTAACAGCAATCTCGTGGGTCAATGGACCATGCTGTTTTTTGGCTTTGCTAGCTGCCCCGATATTTGCCCTATCACCATGGCGGAGCTGAAAAAATTCTACGAGCAGATAGACGACCCAGCAATCAAAGCTAACTTGAACATTGCCATGGTTTCTGTGGATCCAATGCGGGATACGCCGGAAATAATCGGGACTTATGTTGATCAATTCAACCAAGATTTTATCGGCGTGACCGGTGATTATCTGGAGATAGCGTCAGTCGCTCGGCAATTTTTTATCGCCTACTCTGAGCCTGTGTATCAGCATAACCAAGACAATTCCGCCGCTGTTAACTCCCAAGACCACGCAGGTCATGACGAACACATGGGGCACTCAGAGCCGTCAGCCAATGAAGGGCCGTCAGCCGCTGAACAGCCAGCAGCGGATTTGCAGCTTTCGTTAAACCAGCCGCCTTATCTTCCGCCAAGCCTGTCCCCAACAGACAGCCAAGCCAATTATTTAATCGAGCACAGCGGTCACATTGCCATCATCAGCCCTAAAGGCGAATTCCATTCGGTTATGCGGCCGCCCCATCGGGCCAGAGACCTGGCTCGCGCTTTCTCGCAGATCGTTGAAAACGCTAGATTCTAAATTTTGGAATAAACAGCAAAGTACGGGAAAGCACGAAGAAAAACGCCGACATCACAACGATAGTCGGCCCCACTGGGGTGTCAGCATAGAACGCCCCAAAAACCCCAAATATCACGCTAAAAATTCCAACAATGCTCGCGTTTAACGCCATTTTTTCCGGGGTTTTCGACACAATCCGCGCTGTCGCTGGGGGAATGATAAGTAGCGACGTTATTAACAAAACCCCGACAATTTTCATGGCAATGGCAATAGTCGACGCCATCAATATCACTAACAACAAATTGAGTTTTTTTACGTCGTAGCCTTCAACCTGCGCCAATTCCGCATGCACGGTAATTGCGAGCAGCTTATTCCAAAACACAAGAATCAAAACTCCCACTACGCAAACCACTGACAGCACCCAGGTTAACTCGTAGGTTGTAATTGTTAGCAAGGCACCAAATAAATAGGCCTCTAAATTCACCCGCACAGAGTCTGCTAATGACAGGACCACTACCCCTAGGGCGAGAGAGCTATGGGCTAAAATTCCCAGCAGATTGTCGATGGATAGCCCAGGGTATTTATCAAGTAGGGTCAGCAAAAAGGCTAATAGCAAACTGCTGACTAAAATCGATAACTGTGGATCAGCGCCGGTTAGTAGCCCGATAGCAATGCCTAAAAGCGCCGAATGTGCCAGCGTGTCGCCAAAATAAGACATCCGGCGCCAAACGATAAACGAACCCAGCGGCCCGCACACCAAAGCAAGCGCGCAACCGGCTATTAGCGCTAACACGACAAAGTCTGTGGTTAGTAATTCAAACACTGCTAGTGGTCCTGCTCGCTGCTAATTTCACCGGTAAGGTCGTGCTCATGATTGTGATTGTGGGTATAGACAGCCAGGCTGCTCGCAGTATTAGCGCCGAATAATTCAAGATACGCGGGGTCATTGCTCACCTGCTCCGGCTCGCCGTGACAGCACACATGATGATTTAAACAAACAACTTCGTCAGTGGAAGACATCACAATATGTAGGTCATGAGATATCATGATTACGCCACATCCTGTTTCGTCTCTAATTTTGCCGATCAATTCGTAGAGCTCTGCCTGGCCCGACACATCAACCCCCTGCGCGGGTTCATCCAACACTAACAGGTTTGGGCTACCCAACAGTGCCCTGGCCAACAGCACCCGCTGCATCTCACCGCCAGAGGCAGACTGCAGCGGCGCGTTAAACAGATGTGAGATATGAATTCTATCCAAAATACCGCGGATCTTGAGAGGATCGTGATTCCCGGACAACTTGAGAAATCGCTCAATAGTGATAGGCAGAGTTGGATCTATTGTCAGTTTCTGCGGCATATAGCCAATCTTAAGATCTTTTCTGCGCTGGATAGAGCCTTGGTCCGCCGAGGTCAAGCCAAGTAGAATACGCACCAGCGTAGTTTTGCCGGCGCCATTGGGTCCGATCAGAGTCACTATTTTGCCTTGTGCCACGTCAAGAGAAATATTCTGCAGCACTGCGCGGTCGCCAAAATGCTTTACTAAATTCCTAGCTGAGATAAGGCTTGAGGAGCGGTCCGTGACTGCTGACATGAAAAATCCGAGTACATACTTATTGAGTATGCTTAGTTGGTGGGCAAACAATGTTATATGATAGCACTGTTGTCAAACTTGCTTAGCCCGTCTTCTGATGCAAATAACTAATGCCTTAAAAACCGCCATAATTTCGCTGATTTTCGCAGCGGGCGTGCCTGCGCTTGCGGATGTTAATGTCGTGACTACTATTCGGCCGCTGGAGTTTATCGCTAAAGCGGTAATCGGAGAATTAGGCTCAACAGATTCTCTTATTGGCAGAAATGCCTCTCCCCACCATTTTAATTTCACTCCTAGCAACCGCCGCGCGCTGAATGGGGCCGATATTGTGCTGTGGGTGGGCCCTGAGTTTGAAGTGCACATAAGCGAAAGCATAGAACGCCTAGTAAAAGGCCGACCCCTGCTCACCGCTTTCGATCTGCCAGACTTTAAACTGCTGTATTTGGCTGAGTCGTCGGCCAAAGACGGCCATGTCTGGCTAAGCTCACACAACGCCTTAGTGATTGCCAGCGAACTGGCGACCCAGCTCGCTGTGATTGATCCAACCAATGCTGCAGCTTTCGCGGCAAATTTGCAGCAGTTCAAAATCAGCGTGGAGCTCAGCAATAAGGCTATTCAGACAGAGTTGAATGACTACAAAAACACGGCTTATCTGGTTTATCACAACGGGTTTCAGTACTTTGAACAGGAGCAAGGATTGCAGCACTTACTGCCTCTTGTGCTGGATCCCGAGGTAAGCCCTAGCATCAGTCAAATCGTCGCCGTCAGAAAAACAATCGAAGCCATGCAGCCTCGGTGCTTGATCAGTGAGGCCGATGCCAATGCAGACCTTGTTAACACCTTTACTCGAGGGGTTGAGATGCAAATTGTCGAAGTCGATCTGTTAGGCTACAACATAGAGTTAAGCACGCAGGCCTATACAGAATTACTTGAGTCGGTCGCCGATTCATACTCTGCCTGTTTGAGCGCCGCACACTAAGGATTAGTACTACATACTAGCCCCATCAATTATTAGGATAGAAATTGAAGAACTCCAAACAGCTAATACTCGTCGATGGATCATCCTACCTATTTCGCGCATTCCACGCGCTGCCGCCATTGGTCAACAGCAAGGGCCAGCCCACCGGCGCCGTAAAAGGCGTTATCAACATGATTCGTGCGCTGATCAAGGGATACCCTGACAGCAATATCGCCATTGTGTTTGATGCCAAAGGTAAGACCTTTAGAAACGATGTTTACGCCGACTACAAAGCGCACCGCCCGCCTATGCCCGATGAGCTGCGTAGCCAAATTCAACCTATCCATGAAATTGTCGCCGCCATGGGTTTGCCGCTGCTCATCATAGACGGGGTAGAGGCGGACGACGTCATTGGAACTCTGGCCCAAAGGGCCTCAGCACTAAAAATAAAAACCTTGGTTTCCACCGGCGACAAAGACTTGGCGCAGCTGGTGAACGAGCACACCACGCTTATGAATACCATGACCAACGAAGTCTTGGACCATGATGGCGTCGTTGCCAAGTTTGGGGTGAAGCCGGATCAGATTATCGATCTGTTGGCTCTCATGGGCGACAAGGCGGACAACATTCCCGGGGTGCCAAGCGTTGGCCCTAAGACTGCGGTCAAGTGGCTGCAAGATTATGGAACGGCCGAGGGTATTATTAAAAATGCCGAGTCAATCGGCGGCAAGGTCGGCGAGAAACTGCGGGATAATTTTGATCAGCTGCGACTTTCCTACGAGCTTGCAACCGTAAAATTAGACGTCGAGCTGGAGGTAGAAATAGACCAGCTTCATCAAACCGAAGAAGACAAAACTCAGCTGCATTCTTTGTTTACCCAGCTGGAGTTTAAAACCTGGGTTAAAGAGTTGGAAGACGCCGGTGTTGTCATTGAGGTGCCAGATGCCCCTAGCAGTGAGGCCGAAGGCGAAACCCAGCAGGAACTCAATCTAGTGCCTGAGCTTTTAGACTATAAGGTGATTAGTCATGAGTCAGAGCTAGCAGAACTGGTGAATGACCTAGGCGCTGTAAAGTCATTCTGTATTAATCTAGAAACCACCGCTGGCCACTTTCTTGACAGTGAAATTTTCGGCATCGCTGTGAGTACTGAAATCGGTAAGGCTTACTATATTCCGGTCGGCCATGCTATGGATCTGGCGGATACCCAGCTAGATGTCGACACCGCATTGAATGCCTTAAAACCACTATTGGAAAGTATTGAAGTTGCCAAGATCGGCTACGACCTCAAGCACTGTAAGCATGTGCTGGCCAACTACGGAATAAATTTGGAGGCTATAGTTAACGATGTGTTGCTGCAGTCTTATGTGGCCAATTCGGTAGCGACCAAACACAGCCTAGAAGAAATCGCGGCCTATTACTTAAGCCTCAAATTAAGCGATTACCAGACACTTTTGGGCAAAGGCAAAGCAAAAATCACCCCCGCACAGCTGCCGATTATTGAGTTCAGCAATTTCGCCAATGAAAAAGTTGATTTTATTCTGCGGCTGGCAATTCATTTAGACCATACCCTCAAGGCCGCGGGCCAGCTGGCGGGGCTGTACCGCTACTACGAGCAGCCACTGGTGGAAGTATTGCAGCGCATGGAGCGCAACGGCATAAAGCTAAACAGCGAGATACTGCAAGCCCAAAGCGCTCAACTTGGGGAACAGTTGGTCAAGATTGAGGCAGACGTTTACGCCCTTGCCGGTGAAGAGTTTAACCTTGGCTCACCCAAACAGCTGCAGAGCATTCTTTACGAAAAGCTGGAGATACCGGTCACCAAAAAAACCAAAACCGGGCAACCTTCAACCGCCGAGCCGGTGCTGCAAGAGCTGGCCGAGAAATACGAGGTGCCGCGCTATTTGCTGCAGCATCGCTCCTTAAGTAAATTAAAGTCTACCTATACCGACCGGCTGCCGGAGCAAGTGAATCTTGGCACCGGGCGAATCCACTCTTCGTTTCAGCAGGCCGTGGCCGCAACCGGGCGGCTTTCTTCAACCGATCCTAATCTGCAAAACATCCCTATTCGAACCGCCGAAGGACGCCGAGTTCGGCAGGCGTTTATTGCCGATGCCGGCAATAAGCTGGTGGCGGCAGATTACTCCCAGGTTGAACTGCGTATCATGGCCCATCTGTCCCAAGACCCTGGCCTGCTCAAAGCATTCTCCAGCGCGGAAGACGTTCACAAAGCAACCGCTGCCGATGTGTTTGGGGTCGGTTTGGACGAGGTGACACCCGAGCAGCGCCGCGGCGCAAAAGCCATCAACTTTGGCTTGATCTACGGTATGTCAGCGTTTGGGCTGGCCAATCAATTGAATATAAGTCGCGGTGATGCCCAAGGCTACGTGGACAGGTATTTCGAGAAATACCCCGGCGTGCGTTCTTACATGGATGAGACTCAGGCGCTGGCGGACGAGAAAGGCTTTGTTGAAACGCTGTTTGGCCGGCGGCTATACTTGCCCGGCATTCACGCCGGCAACGGCATGATCCGCAAAGCCGCCCAGCGCACCGCGATCAACGCGCCCATGCAGGGCACCGCAGCGGACATTATCAAGCAGGCGATGATCGATATCGATCACTGGTTATCTATCGCAAACCTAAATGCGCGTATGGTGCTGCAGGTTCACGATGAATTGGTGTTTGAGGTGGCAGAGCGAGACTTGGACCTGTTGATCAATGGGGTGAAGTTTCGCATGACCAGCGCCGCCGCGTTGGATGTGCCTCTGGTGGTTGACGTCGGTATTGGCAACAACTGGGACGAGGCTCATTAATGCCTTTGGTTGGGGCGGCTGCTGGGCGCCAGACCATTGTAATGGCTAGCGATTTTCTGAGCGCTAACTCAACAACTTACAGCGCCAGTTAAACCACGGGGTCTGCCACTGTCGGTTCAGCCTCAGCGGCAGGCGCCGCGTTGATAAACCAGGAAGTGATGGTTTTTTTAGCCTCAGATAGGCCGGTGCCGTCAGTGGATGAAAACAGCTGGACGCTGACCCCAGGTAGCTGGGATACCTCTTTTTTCACCTGCAGCAGCGTGGCCTGAGAAGGGCCCCGCTTAAGCTTGTCAGATTTGGTCAGCAACACGTGTATTAGCAGCTTAGACTGCACTGCCCACTCAATCATCATGCGGTCAAATTCTTTTAACGGGTGGCGAATGTCGCTTAAAAGGATCAAACCCAGCAGGCATTCGCGGTTTCTTAGATACTTTTCTAGCTCAATCTGCCACTTGTCCCGCACCGCCAACGGCACTTTAGCGTAGCCATAGCCTGGCAAATCCACCAGATACTGATCGTTTTCTAAGGCGAAGAAATTGATAAGTTGGGTTCTGCCTGGGGTTTTACTGGTGCGCGCCAACCTTGCCTGATTGGTTATGGTGTTAATCGCGCTAGATTTTCCGGCGTTTGAACGGCCGGCAAAGGCAACTTCGGCTACACTGTTTATAGGGCAAGCGCCAAGCTTTGCCGCGCTGGTTTCGAATGTGGCGAGAGAAAAGTCCATTGGTGTTCTGTTGTCAATAAGTAAGTGGTTAAGGTGTTTGCCAGTCGTCAAATGTCTGCAAGCGAGGGTGTAAGAGTACCACACCCTTATAAAGAGCGAAGTTGACGCAGGAATTGACAGCATCGGTATACACGTTGGAGCAATAACTACGTTATAATTCGCGACCGCAATAATTGCCGGATGCTCAAGTTTGAACTGTAGTTGTCAGCTTGCACAGAAACCTAGGGGACTACCCCGCTGGATTTCAGTGCCATTTAAGCCTCGCATCATACAGGTGAAACCACGACATTCCATTAAAATGAATTAATTCAGGTGTCTTCATGAAGAAATTAGCATTGGTCCTCTTTACAGCTATTGTGACCTCATCAGTATCTATCGCAGTGTTAGCTCAAGGTGACGCTGCGGCTGGACAAGCAAAATCAGCGCTGTGCGCGACTTGTCACGGGGCCGATGGCAACAGCGAGCTGTCTATAAACCCAAAATTGGCTGGGCAGAGCGCCGTTTATCTGGCAAAACAGCTAAGAGATTACAAATCTGGCGCCCGCGCTAATGCAACCATGGCAGCGATGGTGGGCAGCTTGTCAGAGCAGGATATGCTTGACCTTGCGGCCTGGTTCTCTTCTCAAGAAGCCACTCTGCTTGGTGCCGACGCCGAAGCAATTGAGGTCGGACAGCGGCTCTACCGCGGCGGCAACGAGCAGATCGGGGCAGCAGCCTGTGCGGCGTGTCACGGCCCAACTGGCGCGGGTAATGGCCCTGCTGGTTTTCCTTCACTCAGCGGCCAGCATCCCGAATACACCTTGCTGCAGCTAAAAAGCTTTAGGTCTGGCGAGCGCAACAATGACAGCAACGCAATGATGCGTTCGGTGGTTGAGCGCCTGACTGACAAAGAGCTAGAAGCACTGGCTAGCTATGTTTCGGGCTTGAACTAAGCGCAGCTAGTGTTAATTCCATCTCATTGTCGAGGTGGTTCCCTAGGCGACTTTATAGCAGTGTGGTACGGTTGAACTGACCAAATACTGGTTTTCGGAGCACAAAAATGACTAAACGACTAATTCAGATAGCTGCAGTGTTAATAATGCTGCCGGTTTCTCTCTCAAGTTTCGCGCAGATAGAGCGCTTTGTGGCGGGCACTCATTATGTTGAGCTGGATAACCCGGTCAACACTCGAGACGCGTCTAAAGTTGAGGTAATTGAGGCATTTTGGTACGGCTGCTCGCACTGCTTCCGGTTTGAGCCTTTGGTTGTTAACTGGGAAGAAACAGCCCCAGACTACGTAGATTTCACGCGCTTTCCTGCTATGTGGAACGGTTTGATGAAGATTCACGCTCAAGTTTATTACACAGCTGAGGCCCTTGACGCGCTAGACACCGTGCATGAGCCAGTTTTCGACGCCATCAACATCAAAGGCAACCGCCTGCAAAGCGAAGCGTCCATTGGCGAGCTGTTTGCTGAGCACGGTATCGCAAAAGCTGATTTTGAGAAGACCTTCAACTCATTCTCAGTTCGCACTAAAGTGAATCAGGCTGAGAAGCGGATGCAGGACTACCAAATCCGCAGCACGCCCAACATGATTGTGAACGGCAAATATGTCATCACAACAGGCGAAGCCGTTCGAACTCAGGCAGATATGCTAGAAGTGGTTGATTTTCTGGTACAAAAAGAACGCTCTGCAATGAGCAAATCAGGCGACTAAGAGTTTTTTAGCACAGGGCTGGCCTGCTGGCCCTGTGACTTCACCCCTGACCCAAACTTCCCTCTCCCCATGTATTTTGCCCAAGCCTCCACAGCCTATGTGGTCTTCCTGAGCAGCGTATTTCAATTTCCTCGCCAAGATTCTTAATCACCGCGTATTGCGACAAACTATTTTGCCGATAACCCAGTCTTAACACTAAGATTTGATTCACTATTTTGGTGAATGACGACCACGTTACTGGCATCACTAAACGACATGACTCTGGCGCAAGACCTAAGCTCTCAATTTAAAGCGCGTATTTTACCTGCTCTGCCGGCGCCTGTTCAGGGGCTGTTTGGCGGTGGGTCCCGCAGGCATCTGTTTAGTCAGGTGAACCAGCGGTTCCTGCTGTTTAACAATAGCCTGATTAATCTGGATACCGGCCAAAGTGCAGCGCTTGAAGTAACTGGCAAAGAACTGCCAGCGCGAGAATTGGCCATGGCCGCCAAAACACTGGCGGCGAGCGAAAACCTCTCAGGGGTGATGCTGTATTTACAGCCCAGTGAGTTTGTCGCCACCTCTCTCACCATGCCGGGTTTAGACCGAGAGCTGCTTTTGTCGGCCTTGCAGCTACAGGTGGACAACCTATTTCCTAGCTTTAGTGAAAACCTAGTGGTGACTTTGGGTAGCGATAGCAAAGACCCGGACCAAGCCCAAATTGCGCTTTGGTTTCCCGAAAATTTAATGGACCAATTATTCGATGAATTTGCCGCTGTGCAGCTGTTTTTAGTGGCAGTAGCGCCTCGGGTCGTGCTCGATAGCACCGCGGCGGCTATTATTGACACTGACCAAAATGGTGGAACACTTGTTCAGTTTGAGCAGGGCGCTTTGGTTAACTGGCTTCATATCAACCAGCTCGACATGCTCGATGAGAGTTTAAACCAGCAGTGGGTGTCAACTTTAGCAAGCCTTCAATCCAGCCCACTAACTCTGGACAGCCCCGCTGATTTCACTCAATTTAAAAACACCCTGCCGTCTCAGGATTATGCCTTTGTGCCTAATGGTGCCCTGCAGTCGCGCCGCCGTGAAGAAAAAGGCCGCAATATCAAACTAGTCGCGGCGTCAGTTGTGGTGCTGATGTTTGTGGCTTACATTCCTTTTCTGCTGCAGGCGATTCAGTTTCGCAGCCTTGCTAGTGAGCTGGCTGACTATCGAGCGCAATCTACAGGGGCTAGAGAGGATCAGGCAGTGGTGGTTGATTTCGAAAACCAGTGGGGAATTATTACAGACTTTCCGGTGCAAGATGTTCAGCAGGCGATGTTTACCCTGCAGTCTATCTTGCTCCCTGATCAACTAGCGTCTCTGGAATTAAACGAGGGGCTAATAAAAATTCAGGGCACAAGCGCAGAGCCCCAAGCCATTTTACAGCGCCTAGAACAAGACCCCATGTTTACCGAAGTGGTTTTTTCTCGGGCCACTAACAACAGCCGCTACTACATAGATCTTAGGCTCAGTAGCGTTAATTTTGAAGGCTATATGGTGCGGTATTTTCCCGATGAGTAACGCGTTTCAAGCACGAGGCAATGATGGACATTAGCAGCCGCGAGAAAAACATACTCTTATTAGCCGCCGCGGTGGCCTTGGTGTTTTTTGTGTCTAGCATTAGCCCTGCTATTGCGGCGCGGTACCGAGACAGAGCTGCCAATATCGAGAGTGTAAGTCTAGATATCGAGCGGGAACAGCGCCTGATCGCTCAGACCGACCGCTGGCAAGAACGCAGACAGGCAGCCCAGCAGTCTCAGGCCGAGTTAGAAAAACAAATTTTTAGTGGCGGCACCATTCCCGTGGTTGAAGCTAACATCCAGCGCAAGCTTTCGGCTGACGCCAGAGACTCTGGTATTACTGTTAACTCCACCCGCTTAGCCGAACGTTTAGAGACAGATGAGTGGCTGCTTATCAGTCAAGAGATGTCCTTCAGCACGACCAATGCGGCCAATACAATTTCTTTTTTGCAAAAACTGGAAGAGTCGCTGCCCAGAATGCGGGTGACAGATTTTAGTATCAATCGTTCTAGAAATCAGTATTCGGGCTCTATCACGGTGGTGGGTTTTGCACGCAGCCCAACTGCATTGGCGCAAGCGGCGGAGGCCCGCTAATGAGTGAAGCACTGGAACAGACTTTGGCATTAGCCCAAGACATTACTCTACCCATTTTCACTCAGCTGTTAGAGCCCCACGGCGTGGCGCCGGCCCAAGATTTTAGCGATAGCGGGCAGCTGTGCTTTAACGTTTTGCCTAACTTGGAAGTCAGGGCGCGAATCAGATTTATCATCAACGACTCAATTCGCTTTAAGCAGGTGGGTGACGATGACTTGCGGCGCCTAATGAAACACTGGCGGGCCAAGCTTTCCCCAACTATTGAAAATTCCGACGATGATATTTTTGTGTCTGGCTTTGAAGACGACGAAGAGCTAAAAGATCTCGCCTCCGATGCGCCAATTATTCGCTTGGTAAATCACCTGTTTGCCCGGGCCTTGGATTTAAATTCCAGTGACATTCACTTTGAGCCCAATGAAAACTTTCTAGACATTCGCTGTCGGGTTGACGGCATCATGACGCGCATCGAGCGGCTGCCAAGTAAGATTCACACGGCGGTAGCATCCAGGCTGAAACTGATGGCCAAGCTAGATATCGGTGAAAAACGCTTGCCCCAAGACGGCCGCATCGACTATCAGCTGGGCTCGCGGCATCTTGACATGCGCGTGTCGACACTGCCTGGGGTACATGGCGAATCTATCGTGCTGCGAATTCTCGATAGAAGCGATACCTCGGTATCCCTGCAGCAGCTTGGGATGCCGGAAAGTATCCTGCAGCAATACCAAGGCATGATCACCCAGCCCCACGGTATGATTCTGATCACCGGGCCAACCGGAAGCGGTAAGACCACTACCCTGTATGCCACGCTGGAAAAAATAAACAGCGAAAAGCAAAAAATAATTACCGTGGAAGACCCGGTTGAATATCAGCTAGAGGGCATTACTCAAATTCAGGCCAATGCCAGCATAGGGCTGGGGTTTGCCGAAGGCCTTAGGTCTATCGTCAGACAGGACCCCGATGTCTTAATGGTGGGTGAGATTCGCGACCATGAGACGGCAGAAATCGCCATCGAGTCGGCCTTAACCGGACACTTGGTTTTTTCTACGCTGCATACCAACGATGCCGCGGGTGCAGTAACCCGCCTGCAGGATATGGGAGTAGAAGGCTATCTAATTAGTTCAAGTTTGCTGGCCATTCAGGCCCAGCGACTGGTGCGCCGGGTGTGCACCGACTGCTGTGAATCGGTCGTCATTAGCATGGATGAGGTAAACGTGCTTGAGCTGGGGGACGATAACAGTTTTTCCATTAACCGCGGCGCGGGCTGCGAACGCTGCGCAAATACCGGCTACCGAGGCCGTATTGGTTTGTACGAGCTGTTGATAATGAGCGATGCCATCCGCCATCACATTGCCTCCGGCGCCGATGCCAATATCATCCGCGATCAGGCCATAAAAGAAGGCATGCGCACCCTTAGACAAGACGCGCTGGAGAAACTCAAACAGGGGCTAACCACACCAGAAGAAGTGGTTAGGGTGACCAGAGCCATATGAGCACCCTGTATTTTAAGTATCAGGCCTTCGATGCCGCCGGCCAGTCTCAAAGCGGCGAGATTTCTGCAGAGTCAGAAAAAGAAGCAATTCGCCTACTGCAGGGCCGTAAGCTAACGCCGGTAAAAATTCAGCCCGCGGAAGCGAGCAGCTCCCGGCGCCGGGGCAAAAAAATAGCCAACAACGATATTCTGGACTTTACCAACGGCCTAACCACCTTGATTGAAGCCCGAGTGCCGCTGGACAAAGCCCTTCGGCTGCTGGAAGGCATCACCGAAGCGCCGGCGATGCAGGAACTGGTGTTAAACCTGCTCAGGGATGTCAAAGAAGGCAAGAGCCTAGCAGAGGCCATGGAGATGCGGCCCGATGTGTTCTCCAAAATGTATATCAATATTGTTAAAGCAGGCGAAGAAGGCGGCATCTTAGACCAGCTCTTGCCTGACCTTGCCGAGTTTCTAGAAAGCAGCGCTAAAACCCGCCAAGCGGTGATTTCGGCCATGATCTACCCTGCCGTGCTACTGGTCACTGGAATTATCTCAGTGGTGCTGCTGCTAGTGTTCGTGGTACCCCAATTTGCCGCGATGTTTGAAGACGCGGGCACCGACATACCGGCCTCGGCGGCATTTTTATTGGCCATGAGCGAGGCCATTCAAAACTATGGCTACCTTATTGTCGTCTTAGTGATAGCGGCGGTCTATGGCTGGAAACGGCTCGATAAACAGCCCAATACCCGCTATCAAAAGGACAAGTTTCTAATGAGCTTGCCCTTAATCGGGGTGTTAATTCTCTACCGTGAGTGTGCGGTGTTTTCGAGAACCCTAGGGGCTTTGTTAGGCGCAGGCATTCCCCTGATTCGGGCGCTGCGAGTGTCCCGAGAAGTGGTGGGTAATTCAGTGATTACTAACCATTTGAAAAAAGTGGAAGAAGATGTGCGAGGCGGCGCAGGCCTTGGAATTTCCTTAGAAAAAACCGGGCAATTTCCGACCCTGCTGCATCAATTGGTTACCGTCGGTGAAGAGTCTGGCAGAACAGCGTCTATCTTGCTTAAGACAGCCACCACGTTTGATACCTATGTGCGTAATCAAATGGCTAGCGTGGTTGCAGCGCTGCAGCCGGCGCTAATTATTTTTCTTGCGCTGGCAGTAGGTGGCATAACTATCACCATGCTATCCGCCGTTTTTAGTATGAATGCAGTAGAGTTTTAAACCGGAGAAAGTCGTGCCTTTTGACAAAAAAATTATAGCGGGCTCCAAATTTGCAGGGCACACACTGTGTATCGCCATGCTGTCAGCCTGTGCAGTTACCGAGCCAACAACTGCCCCGGCAGCACCAAATGCGACAACTGCACCCATGGCGGCGCGTACCAGCGCCACCGGGGCGGTGCAAAGCTCAGCAATACCAGCGCTTGAAATTAGCGCCCAAAGTGAGCAACAAAGGCTGATTGATGAGATCAATACCGACGGCAGCCAAACCCAAACTGCCGGGCTCACCGACACCGGCCCTAGCTCGGTAAACTTCTCCGGCGACAACGTGGTTGAGCTGAACTACGAGCAGGCAGACCTGCGCCTGGTGCTCGAAGAGCTTGCCGAGGCCTTGGACATTACTCTAGTCATAGACCCTTCTATAGATAACAAGGTGAGCATTCGCACCGCTACCGACCGGCCTTTGGCCATGGAAGATGTTTGGCCATTAATACGACTGCTGTCCCGCGATGCCGGCGTATTGCTTGAGCAGGTGGGTAACGTCTTCAACGTCCGCAAAGTACAACGAAACCTACCTACTGAAATTGTGACCCCTGACACAGTGCAAGATTCCGCAGCCGCTTTAGTAATGCAGGTGACCCCTCTCACTTACGTCAGCTCCGATGCGGCTATCGAAGTGCTGGGCCCGGTGCTTAGTGCTACGGACAATATTCGTAAACTCACAACCAACAATACCTTAATCATCACCGGCACAAGTTATGAACTAGACCGAGTAAACCAGCTGCTCATGCTGATCGACGCCGACCCATTTTCCAACCAAGGCATACAAATTTTTCAGCTAAGCAACGCCAATGCAGTAGAAGTAGCCGAAGAGCTGGACGAGATACTTCAGCTCATCGAAGGCGGCGCGCCCTCATACCAAGTAAAAGGCATTGAGCGCATTAACTCCATTTTGGTGACGGCGCCGGCAACACGGGGCTTTAAAGAAATCGAGCGCTGGATAAAAATTCTCGACGCCGACAGCCAGGAACAGATGGAACAGCTGTTCTACTACAAGGTACGCAACCTTAAAGCAGTTGAACTGGAGCAGACCCTCACTAGCGTGTTTGAAATTGACCGCGATGACGAAAACACAGCGGTGCAAAACCGCAACAATGAGGATGACACAATGTCATTGCGGCTGGTTCAGCGCGAGTCTCCCCAGTCCACTGAAATCACTGCTGAAAACCCAAACACCGGCGCGGTATCTGCAAACCTGCGGGTAAAAATAGTGGCTGATGAGGCCACCAACAGTTTGTTGGTGCGCTCATCGGCTCGAGACTATCGCCAGCTATTAACCACTATCAATCAGCTGGACGCGGTGCCGCTGCAGGTAATGATTAACGCGGTGATCGCCCAAGTAACCCTAACCGAGGCCAATGAGTTTGGCGTCGACTGGAGCCGAATTGCTGCCAACAGCGTGGTTGATGATATCTCGACTAATACATCCACAGGGTTCTTACCCGGCTCCACAGCCGGGCTTTTGTTCAGCAAAACCTTTATCGATGGCGCTGCCCAAGTGGACGCCACCTTAGAGGCCATTGCCACCAACAATGATGTGCAGCTATTGGCCCGCCCGACTATAACAGTGATGAACAATCAAGAAGGTGAAATTACCATCGGCTCCCAGGTGCCTATCCAACAGGGGTCTGTAGTCGGCGCTGGCGGTGTAACCACTAATAACATTCAGTATCGCGACACCGGTATCGTCTTAACCATTACCCCGCAAATAAACAACGACGGGGTGGTGAATCTTATTATTCGTCAGGAGCTGTCGTCCGTCGACGCCGGTGCGGGGGGTATTGGCGACAACCCGGTGTTCAATAATCAGGAGATCAACACCACGGTGGTGGTACGCAACGGCGAGAATATCGTTCTCGGCGGCCTGATTCAGTCTGATTTTGAAGACCTAAACACCGGCGTGCCGGGGCTAAATCGAATTCCTGTGCTTGGTCGGCTGTTTTCCTATCAGCAGGAAAGCCTGCGCAAACAAGAGCTTTTTATTGTCCTGCGGCCGGAGATAATCGACCTGAACGAGCCCTCAGGAACTAGATACTCTGATATATTGGACCGATTCGAAATAGTCTCTGGCCTGTTAGCAGACGTCGATTTAGCCAGCCTCACTGTAGGCTG
>CAYGSO010000002.1:0-808 GCA_964352445.1 uncultured Pseudohongiella sp.
TTCACTAAAGTTTGTAAATACAGCCGGGCAAAGTACATCAGGATTGCCTATGGCCCCATTATTAGCGAAATACATGTTCACTTCGATTCGATTTCCCACAACCCTTTTTGCTGTCCGGCCAAGCTCTGCGCAGCCCGAAATTAGACTTCCTGAAACTCTCAGGAATACTTGCACTGGGAGAGTTTCGGTCTGTATAAGCTCTACATCATTTAAAGGCTGTATTAGAAGGCTTTCCTTATAGTCCACTAAACGCAATGCACCTGCCTCAGTGAGCTGAATAATCACTTCTTGCAAACTACCGGCACCAAGATCGGAGTCTACCGCAGGTATAGATAACAGCCGATTTTTGTAAACTGGGTTTTCTTGAGCGTTCGAGATTTTAGTTGCTAAAAACAAACTGAATAGGATTAAACAGATTACATGCTTCACGACAATGCCCTCATGCAACAATAAAGTCTAACTTAGGGGCAGAGTGCCCACATCATAGGATGCTATACAATTTCTATGCAAGCCTAGGCTATCAGCTTAGTTTTTCTAGGCAATCACGGAGGTGATCTCGAGCACGTTGTCTAAAAACAACATGCTGGATATGGGAGTTTGGCTTAAGTAGGGGTGGCCCA
This sequence comes from uncultured Pseudohongiella sp., assembly GCA_964352445.1. Taxonomy (GTDB): domain Bacteria; phylum Pseudomonadota; class Gammaproteobacteria; order Pseudomonadales; family Pseudohongiellaceae; genus UBA9145. The sequence goes on from CAYGSO010000002.1 coordinate 621, forward strand.
ATTGGAGTCGGGGAAGTCAAAGACTGTTAAGAGGCTAAAATTCATTAAAAAATGTGGCGGTGAGAGAGGGATTGACTCCCTATTCAGCTAAGCTGAATAACTCACCCTGCGGGCGGCTTACAGCCGTCTGCGGCGCTGCGCGCCTTTCGAACCGCGAGGCTTCGGCACCCTCTCTTGCGAGTTGAGTT
>CAYGSO010000002.1:908-95798 GCA_964352445.1 uncultured Pseudohongiella sp.
CCAAAGCAGTGAATGCTCTGGATGGGAGAATTAATTTGGCGGTGAGAGAGGGATTGATTCCCTATTCAGCTAAGCTGAATAGCTCTCCCTACGGGCGGCTTGCAGCCGTCTGCGGCGCTACGCGCCTTTCGAACCGCGAGGCTTCGGCACCCACTCTTGCGAGATGAGTTCCAAAGCAGTGAATGCTCTGGATGGGAGAATTAATTTGGCGGTGAGAGAGGGATTCGAACCCTCGATACGTTGCCGTATACACACTTTCCAGGCGTGCTCCTTAAGCCACTCGGACACCTCACCGTGTTTGATTTCAGTCTGTGTAAGACTGAGTGTTGGTTTTCTAATCTAAAGCGCTCGCGCTCGCCCCTTGAAAGGCGCGTACTCTATCCTACTGAAATTACCATTACAAGCCAGCTATTGCCGAATTAGGCGCGGGTTAATGCAATCTGAGCCCAGTAATCTTGTGGCCCTGTAGACGTTGATTTCGATACCGCCGCGGCGTAGATAATTCATTGCCACCAAAAGTTCAGACGGCTGGCAGCGCAGCATGATGTCCCGGTAAATTCGTTCAGCACACTCTTCGTGGTAGCCCTGATGATTGCGGTAGCTACACAAGTATCGCAGCAGTGACGCTTTGTCTATCTGTAGGCCAGTGTACTGCACGTAGAAGGATGCCCAGTCAGGCTGGCCTGTTACTGGGCAGTTAGACTTAAAGGAGTGGGAATACAGCTCTTCGTCGAACACTAATTCGGCGCCCTTCTCAAGCAAGCTGCTATCAGGCTCAGTAAGCTCAATCACTACATCTTCTTCGTCAATGCTGCGTCCAGGCAGATCTACTTTGAGATTATTTTCGCAGCGGTTAAGTGGCGTAATCCGCACTTTCACTTCCGAGCGACTCACCCTAGAAAGATCGGCTGTGACTAGTTGGTTTACCGAGTCGAGCGATTCGTAGCTTTCGTTGTTCAGTGAATTCAAGTACAGCTTAAGCGACTTAGATTCAACTATATTTTCTGACTCCGCGTTGAAAAAAAACTCGCCGATAGCAAACTGCGGCTTGCCCTTGGAATTAAGCCACGACATTTCATAGGCCCGCCAATGGTCGAGACCGTACATCTGAATATTTTTATCAATCTCAAGCAGCGACCGAGCTGGCCACCTGGGAATGGGATACAGCACATCGGGTGCGTAGTTTGCGGGGTAACTTGTCTGATCGCCTAGGGGATTATGAGTCATGGCTTGTTATTAGCTGCGCAGCCCAGTTCCATTTCGAAGCAGCCATATACAGGAAACGTAGAGCACCGCAATAAAAACACCGAGGATTAAAAACGCCCAGTACACATCTACATCAGAACTGCCCAAAATACCGTAGCGAAATGTATTGACCATATAAAAAATAGGATTAACCCCTGACACCCCTTGCCAAAATGGCGGCAGCAGTTGAATCGAGTAAAATACTCCGCCCAAGTAAATAAGCGGCGTTAAAACGAATGTGGGAATGATCGAAATATCGTCGAAACTGTTGGCGAATACGGCGTTAATAAATCCAGCCATAGAAAATACGATAGAGGTAAGTAAAATAACCGACACTGTGATCAGCGGGTGTTCAATTCGCAGATCGCTAAAAATCATGGCCATTGCTGTTACTACCGCACCAACTGCCAAGCCACGTGCCATGCCTCCCACAATGAAGCCACCTAAAATTACATAGTTAGGTACTGGTGAAACCAGCAGCTCTTCAATACTGCGCTGAAACTTGTGACTAAAGAAACTGGAGACAACATTCGAATATGAATTTTGAATTACCGACATCATTATCAGGCCAGGCACGATAAAATCCATATACTGATAGCCGCCCATGTCGCCAATGCGGCGGCCGACAAGGTTGCCAAAAATAACAAAATACAGGCCGATAGTTATGATAGGTGGCACCAGGGTCTGGAGCCAAATCCGAGTGAAGCGCCTCACTTCCCGCACGACTATAGTTTCGAATGCTATCCATTTATGATTAGTAAACATAAAACAGTCGCTCACCCATTGTCGTTTAGTTTTGAAAGGAACAGCTGCTCTAGCCGGTTTGACTTATTGCGCATACCGCTGACTTTTATGCCAGCGTTGTCCAGCGCTGTAAAAATGGTATTGATATCCAAGCCAGATTTGAGTGCAACTTCAAGGCTAGTAGCGTCGAGTTGCTGGCATGAGAAACCTTCTTTGGCGCTAATCTCACTCGCAAAGTTTGCATAGCCTGCATCAAGACTTCCAACCACGTCCATAATGAACACCTGAGAATCTAGCTGTGACAGCAGATTCTTCATGCTGGTGTTTTCGATAATCTTACCCTCATCAATAATAGCGATGTTGCGGCAAAGGTACTCTGCTTCTTCCAAATAATGGGTCGTGAGAATAATTGTCGTGCCGCTTTTATTGATCTCGGTGAGAAACTCCCACATCGACCGCCTGAGTTCAATATCGACGCCTGCAGTGGGCTCATCCAGAATCAGCAATCGCGGCTCGTGTACTAAGGCTCTGGCGATCATAAGTCGGCGTTTCATACCGCCGGACAGGGAACGCGAGCGGTCATCGCGCTTTTCCCATAGCCCTAGCTTCCTTAAATATTTTTCGCAGCGCTCAGCGGCCAGTTTACGAGGCAGGCCATAATAGCCTGCTTGAGTCATAACTATATCTTTCACGCGCTCAAACTGGCTGAAGTTTACCTCTTGCGGGACAACGCCAAAATCCAGCTTAGTTTCGAACACATGGGTATCCACATTGCGGCCAAACACTTCTACACAGCCGCCAGTCTTGTTAACTAGGGTTGAAATAATGCCGATGGTTGTAGATTTGCCTGCACCATTGGGTCCTAACAAAGCAAAGAAGTCGCCCTGCTCCACCTCTAGCGAAATGCCTTTTAAGGCTTCAAAGCCATTGGCATACACTTTCTTAAGGTCTTTGATAGCTATCGCTATGCTCATAGTTTCAGTCTTTTTGGCGATGGATACTAACGTGGCTTAAAGCTCGGAGAGCGAGTAAATCACATTCCACTGGGCAATAAAAAGCCCAATGTGAAATTGGGCTTTTTAAGTATGGCGTCCCCTAGGGGTTTCGAACCCCTGTTGCCGGGATGAAAACCCGGTGTCCTAGGCCTCTAGACGAAGGGGACTAGATAAAACAGTGATTAGGCTGTTTTAAGAGGCGGGGATTCTAAGAAGCTTACATGAATCAGTCAAGCGTAAACTGTCAATTTCTGAAGTAATTACTACACTTTCTATCAAGAACCAAAATATTAGCACTTTAATTGATCATTAATCGATCAAAGCGAACCCTATAAAGGATAGATTTAACATGAACCCCGTTATTCTCATTGCCGTTCCAGTGCTGGCGGTAATAATTATCTGCTTTAGCTACCTGAGCAAGTCCAAAGAGCGGATTGCCGCCCGCAAGCAGCGCATGATGTTGAAATACAAGGATCGAGCTCGCAAGCTGGACAAAATAATCTTCGGCCTACCCCCGAATTACCTGCCAAAAACCCTTAGAGTGCTAATTTATGCCTGCACCATTGACAGCCTGAGGCAGATCCATGCCCTCACTGGAAAAGGCGATATTGAACAGCAGCTAGCCAGCGTCAAAAAAACCTTGGAATCTTTGGTAGATATTGAGCCCACCAGCAGCGAGTCGGTTACCGAGTCTGTAGCGGCTCTGAGGGAGTGCAAACACCTGCTGCAGGACCTGCATTCACTTATCATCGAATTTCACTCTGACGGCACCATTGACAACGACTCCGCGCAAATTCAGCTTCAGGCCGTTCGCAAGGCAATGCTGCTTGTCACTCTAGACACTTACAAAGACGCGGCAGATAACGCTCTATCACGCAACAATAACGGTCTAGCCTTGCACTACTTTTCGACCGCTCTCAGCCGGCTTAATCAAGACAAGACATTGGGTGGCTTGGACAAGGAAAAAGCTTACTTTACTGAGCGAGTGCAAAGACTTGAGCAGCAAATTCAATCTGGAAACCAAAACCCATTAAGCCAGTCTGCTCAGCAAGAGGAGGTCTTGGCACAATGGCAAGCGCTAGGGAAGCCCGATGAGTCTTGGAAAAAGCGTCGCTTCTAGGGATAACTCGGCACCAAGCAACCCAGTTTAAGAGCAAATTACCTAGCCACCCCGCCACTAGAGCACTGCAATAGGTTCTGTTTAGAACATGGGTTGTTAGAACCTATGTTGCGGTTTTCGCGGCAAAACTAAACTAATTAATCTAGTAAGAACTTGAGATTACAGTCATTCATTCTTGACCGAGGTTTTTCTCTATGCGATTCTGAAGAGCTGCCGATATACTCACTATCAAAATACACTTGGCAGCATTATTTATAGTCAATTTTTTGACGGAACAGTTGTTGAATACCTGCTATTGATTACCTGTAAAGAAAATATTCAGATAGAGACTGCCATGAGCATAAGCATTGATCAAAAATTAATCGAAGAAGGAACTGCCCAGCTTTCGAGTGAAATTGAAGTACTCGAAACATGGCTCAGGGAGTTGGAATCCAAGACCGAAGAAGACAATGAAATTGTCGCTGCTCGAAAGTCATACAACGACATGCTGCGCAGTCGCAGAGAAATGCTAAGCAGTCTCGCTAAGCAGTCTAAACTGCAGGCAGTTAGCGCCGATTAATTGCCAAACTCCATAGGAAATTATCCTCTCAAACTGCTCGCAGGCCCAGCCACAGCGCATGTTAACTAAAGCCCAAGCCAGCACCATGTTTGCCTTACAGGCCAGCATGAACGCAAAAATCGACCCCAATTGGGTAGTTTCTCGCTACCCCTACTTACTTGCCGTTGTCATCGAAGGCGCCGAGGCGATTGAGCATCATGGCTGGAAATGGTGGAAGAAGCAGGACAAAGATGTCGCCCAGCTACAAATGGAGCTGATAGATATTTGGCATTTCATGCTTTCGGAGATGCTGCTGCGAAACAATGCCGACGAGGCCGCGGCGGTAGAGCAATTATTAAACGAATTAACAGCAGGCGAAGGGACTCTGCACTTTGATGGTAAAACCTATCACCTGAGCGACTTGGACCTATTAGAGGAGATTGAGTTGCTAATTGGCCTGTCAGCAGCTCGTCGTCTTGAGGTCAATCTCTTCGCATCAATAATTGCCGACTGCCAACTAAACTGGAATAGTCTATTTGCCCAATATGTTGGCAAGAATGTACTCAACATGTTCCGCCAGGACCACGGCTACAAAGAAGGTAGTTACTTGAAACACTGGGCCGGGCGCGAAGACAATGAGCATTTGGTCGAAGTGTTAGCGAGCCTTGATCCAGCCATAGCAGACTTTAAAGACACCCTCTATCTGGAGCTCAAAACCCGTTACCCTGCATAAGCTGAGTCTACCCAGGGCTGCGCTTACGGTCTGAGTATGCTTAGTAGTAGGCGTTTTCGGTGACCGTGTGGTCCGTCACATCCCGCACTGCCTTTAATTGCGGCACCTGCTCGAGCAAGGTTTTTTCCACGCCGTCTTTAAGCGTCACATCAACCATTCCGCAGCCTTGGCAGCCACCGCCAAAGCGCAGGACAGCGATATTGTCCTCATAGATTTCTTCTAAGGTCACGTTGCCACCATGGGCTGCTAATCCCGGGTTAATCTCGTTATAAAGCACATAGTTAACCTTGTCAGCGATAGGGCTATCGTCGGAGATTTTGGGCAGCCTTGAGTTTGGCGCTTTAATCGTTAATTGTCCGCCCATGGCATCTTTGGCGTAATCCACCACAGCCTCTTCTAAAAATGGGATGCTAGGCTTGTCTATATAAGTCTTCAGGGCCGGGTATTGCTGAACCTCATCGTCCGCTTTTTCTTCTCCGGGGCGACAGAAAGAGATACAGGTCTCAGCTCTAGGCGTACCTGCATCTAAGACAAAGACACGGACAGCTATCCCCTCGCAGTCTTGCTTTTTGAGCAACTCGGCAAGGTACTCTTGTGCGGTTTCAGTAATGCTAACCATGGGGATCCTTATGAATGGGTTTCGATGGCGTAATGATACTGCATGACAGCAAGTTTTTAAATACCTGAGTTCTTTACTGGGTTATTATTAAAAGCCTAAATCTATGAGTTTCAAGACTGCTTTCATCGTCTCTATTTGCTAGAATTGCGCGCTTTTCGCACCTTAAGATTACAGGTTCACAGAATGTCATTTGCTTCATCTTCAAAATTGCTCCACCAAGCCCTCCAAGAGAGAATTCTGATTCTAGACGGGGCTATGGGCACGATGATTCAGTCGAAGAAATTTACCGACGCCGATTTCCGCGGCGAGCGCTTTAAAGACTATGCTCGCGAAATTAGCGGCAATAACGATTTGCTCACAATTACACAGCCCGAAGCCATTAAAAGCATCCATTTGGCGTACCTTGAAGCCGGCGCTGATATTCTTGAGACCAATACCTTTAACAGTACTCGAAGCTCCCAAGCCGACTACGGTTTAGAGGATTTAGCCTATGAACTCAATGTCAAAGCAGCAGCCTTAGCCCGCGCGGCCTGTGACGAGGTTTACGCGCAGACCCCCAACAAGCCAAGGTTTGTTGCTGGGGTACTAGGCCCAACGAGCAAAACCGCATCGCTGTCGCCGGATGTTAATGACCCCGGCTTCAGAAACATCAGTTTCGACGAATTAGTCGCCGATTACACGAGTTCGGCCAAGGGTCTAATCGAAGGCGGCGCCGACATCCTCTTGATAGAGACAGCGTTTGACACCTTAAACGCTAAAGCGGCTATTTTTGCAGTGCAGCAGTGCATGCAAGAGCTAGGTGAAGAGATACCGCTGATGATTTCAGGCACCATCACCGATGCCAGCGGACGCACCTTATCCGGCCAAACGGTGGCCGCTTTTTGCAATTCAATTGCCCACGCGAAGCCTTTGTCGATTGGCTTTAACTGCGCCTTAGGTGCTGAGCAGCTAAGGCCCCATATCGAAGAGACGTCAAACATTGTTGCCAGCTACGTCTCCACCCACCCCAATGCAGGCCTGCCCAATGAGTTTGGTGAGTATGACCAATCTGCTGAGGAAATGGCAGAAATAGTCGGCGAGTTTGCCAAACGTGGGTTTGTGAATATCATTGGCGGCTGCTGCGGCACTACACCGGAGCATATCGCTAAGCTTGCGGAAACCGTAAGCAAATACCCTCCAAGAAAGCGCCCTACTCTGGCGCCTGCTTGCCGCTTAGGCGGATTAGAAGCGTTCAACATCACCAGCGATTCGCTTTTCGTCAATGTAGGCGAGAGAACCAACGTTACTGGGTCGGCAAAGTTTGCCTCCCTAATCCGGGCAGAAAGCTACGATGACGCGCTGGAAGTCGCCCGCCAGCAGGTTGAGGCCGGAGCCCAGATCATCGACATCAACATGGATGAAGGGATGCTCGACTCAGAAGCGGCAATGGAGAAATTTCTCAAACTAATTGCGGCTGAGCCAGAAATTAGCCGCGTGCCCTTGATGATCGACTCGTCGAAGTGGGAAATTATCGAAACTGGGCTGAAGTGTGTGCAGGGCAAAGCTGTCGTTAACTCAATCAGCTTAAAAGAAGGTGAAGAAGAATTTCTTGAAAGAGCAAGATTATGCCAACGCTATGGCGCCGCTGTTGTCATCATGGCATTTGACGAGCAAGGACAAGCGGACACACTAGAACGCAAGAATTCAATCTGCCAGCGCAGCTATGAGCTATTGATCAAAGAACTCAACTTTGATCCCTGCGACATAATATTTGACCCCAATGTATTTGCTATAGCCACAGGCATAGAGGAACACAACAACTATGCCGTTGATTTTATTGAAAGCTGCAAGTTTATTAAATCAAACCTACCTGGCGCTTTGATATCCGGCGGTATCAGCAATGTTTCGTTTTCATTCAGGGGCAATAATCTAGTCAGAGAAGCAATCCACTCTGTATTTTTATTCCATGCCATTAAAGCCGGCCTGTCTATGGGCATCGTTAATGCAGGCCAACTGGCTGTCTACGATGACATCCCCGCAGACCTAAAAGCTGTGGTAGAAGCTGTAGTTCTCAATACTGACCCCCAAGGTACTGACAAACTCATGGCCGTGGCGCAGAACTATAGCGGCACTGCGGGCATTCAGGCTACCGAAGACCTGACATGGCGCGAACGTAGTGTAGAGGACAGACTTAGCTATGCCTTAGTAAAAGGCATTACCAAGTTCATTGAAGAGGACACTGAGCTCGCTCGTCAAAATGCCTCAGAGCCTATCAAAGTAATTGAAGGCCCTTTAATGCGCGGCATGGATGAAGTTGGTGACTTATTCGGCGCCGGTAAAATGTTTTTGCCCCAGGTTGTTAAAAGTGCTCGGGTTATGAAACAAGCGGTTGCGTATTTACTGCCATTCATTGAAGCCAATAAAAGCAGTACAGACATGTCGAGCAAAGGCAAAATTTTGCTCGCCACAGTAAAAGGCGATGTTCATGACATTGGCAAAAACATTGTGGGCGTCGTTCTTGGCTGCAACAATTACGATGTAATTGATTTAGGGGTTATGGTTTCGGCAGAGAAAATACTTACCACAGCGCGCGCTGAAAACGTCGACATTATTGGCCTAAGTGGCCTGATTACTCCGTCTCTCGATGAAATGGTTCACGTGGCCAGTGAGATGCAGCGCCTAGATTTTAAGGTTCCACTGTTGATTGGTGGTGCTACTACCTCTAAAGCGCATACCGCGGTGAAAATTGAAGAGAATTATTTAAACGATGCAACCGTGTATGTTCCAGACGCATCTCGCAGCGTCTCTGTTGTTAGCACCCTCCTAAACAAGGAAACCAAGCCTGATTACTGCGCCGGAATCAAGCAAGAATATATCGATATTCGCGCCCGCACCGCAAACCGATCAAACAAGCGCACACTTGTCGATTACCGTGCGGCTAACCGAAACTTTTTACCCCTTGATTGGAACAATTACGAATCTACCAAGCCGCAGTTTTTGGGTACGCGGGTTTTCGATGACTATCCTTTAGAGACTCTGCGGGACTACATCGATTGGACCCCATTTTTCATTACTTGGAGTTTAGCCGGCAAATACCCCGCAATTTTGAACGATCATAAAGTAGGTGAAGCCGCCCGCGATCTATGGGCCGATGCACAGGCAATGCTGGATGACATTATCAACAACAAGCTACTTACAGCCAAAGCAGTGATCGGATTCTGGCCGGCACAGAAGTGCGACGACAATGATGTTGAATTATTTAACATCGAGGACGCAACAGAGTCGCTGGGCAAGCTGCATTTTCTGCGCCAGCAAATGCCAAAAGATGGATCGCTTTCCCATTTATGCCTAGCCGACTACATTGCGCCTAAAGAGACAATTCAGGACTACATCGGTGGGTTTGCGGTAACCACAGGAATTGGTGCGAATGAACTTTCACAGCGCTATGAACAGGAAAACAATGACTATGCCTCGATTATGGTCAAGGCGCTAGCGGATAGATTGGCCGAGGCTTTTGCAGAACAAATGCACCTAAAAGTGCGCAACGAGTATTGGGGTTACGCGGCTAATGAAAACTTAGCAAATCACGAATTGATTGAAGAAAAATACCAAGGAATACGCCCAGCACCAGGCTACCCTGCTTGCCCAGATCACTCCGAAAAAGGAAAACTATTTAGTTTGTTGGACGCAGAAAATGCCATCGGCATTAAACTGACCGAAAGCTATGCAATGACTCCAGCGGCCAGTGTCAGTGGGTTTTATTTTTCTCATCCCGAATCTAAGTATTTTCCTGTTGGAAAAATCAGCGTCTCCCAGGTTGAAGACTTGGCCAAACGAAAAAATGAGGCGCCAGAAGGACTTATGAAATTGCTAGGACCTAACTTAGAGTAAGCTAAGCGAAAAAACACTGTCAATTGAATTTTATGAGACACCAACATGTATCAGTACGACAACTACGACCATCAAATGCTAAAGGACAGAATCGCACAGTACCGCGATCAGACTGCGCGTTATTTGGACGGCAAACTAGCAGAAACAGAGTTTTTGCCTTTGCGCCTACAAAATGGACTTTATGTTCAGCGATTGGCGCCGATGCTGCGCATCGCCGTTCCCTACGGCATGATGTCTTCCAAACAGCTACGTAAAATTGCCTTTATTACCCGGCATTTTGATAAGGGCTACGCGCATTTTACCACCCGGCAAAATATTCAAATAAATTGGCCGGAACTGGCAGATTCTCCCGATATTTTGGAGCATCTTGCCGAGGTCGAAATGCACGCAATCCAGACTAGCGGCAACTGCATCCGCAACACCACAACCGACCAATTCGCAGGCGTCGCCCGCAATGAAATCGCAGACAGCCGCGCTTACTGCGAAATCATCCGCCAGTGGTCAACCTTTCACCCAGAATTCGCCTACCTGCCGCGCAAATTTAAAATCGCAGTGTGTGGCACCCAAATTGATCAGGCGGCAACCCAGGTGCACGATATCGGCATCTACATAACCAAAAACAATGAAGGTCAGCTTGGCTTTCGTATTCTAGCTGGCGGCGGTTTAGGCAGGACTCCTGTTATTGGCCAAGAGGTGTTCTCGTTTGTCCACAAACAGGACTTGCTGATAGCGCTGGAAGCGATTTTAAGGGTCTATAATCGAGAAGGCCGGCGTGACAACAAATACAAAGCCCGTATAAAAATTCTTGTGCGTGAGACAGGCGTTGAAGCCTTCAAAGAAAAACTGCTCAAAGAATGGCAAGTAATCGACTCGCCCGAAATGAAATTAACTGACGCCGAAATTCAGCGCTGTGCTGGTTTTTTTGCTGACCCTGACTACGAGCAGCTTGCAGACAATCCAGAAGCACTAGCTGCAGAGCTAAAACACAATGCGCTGTTTGCTAGTTGGTATCAGCAAAATGTGAATCCACATAAAAAGCCCGGTTACGCCATTGTCACCGTTTGCTTAAAAGAGACCGGCGTAGCACCTGGCGACGTAACCGATGCCCAATTAGAAAAACTTGCTGACCTAGCTGATAAATACAGCTTCGGTGAAGTGAGGGTTACCCATGAGCAAAACGTGGTTATGGCTGATGTTAAACAATCTGACCTACCCGCTCTATGGACGCAGCTAAAATCAAATTCCTTGGCAGCTGCCAATCTAGGACTTTTGTCAGATATCATTTGCTGCCCCGGCGGAGACTTTTGCGCTTTAGCTAATGCCAAGTCAATTCCTATCGCCGAGTCAATTCAGCGCATGTTTGATGACGTAGGGGAACAGCAGTCCATAGGCTCATTAAATATCAATATATCGGGCTGCATGAATGCTTGCGGTCATCACCACGTAGGCAACATCGGCATCTTAGGGGTCGACAAGAAAGGTGAGGAATTCTACCAAGTGTCGCTTGGCGGCTCTTCGAAAAACGATGCAGCACTAGGAAAAATTATCGGCCCATCGTTTGCACAAGAAGAGATACCTGGCATTGTTCGCAAAATTGTTGATGTTTATCAGAATCATAAACAAGGCAATGAACTGTTTATCGACACCTACAACCGAATTGGAATCGAGCCATTTAAGGAGCGCGTCTATGCCAAGCCTGATTAAAGATGGCGCTATTACTCAAGACACTTGGACTCTTCTTAAAGAGGCAACTGGCCCTGAAGTGCTGATGGCACTGCGCGGGAAAAATATCATTGTACCCCTGCCTTTTTGGCAGCTGTATCAAGAAGAGTTAGAATCCCAGCCGGGCACCGTAGGGATTTGGCTGGCCAGCAATGAGCTTGTAGAGACTATAAAAAACCAGCTTTTTAACTTCCCATTGATCGCCCTGCACTTTCCGGTATTTACTGACGGCCGCGCCTACTCCAATGCGCGGCAGCTGCGGCAGGAATACGGCTATAAGGGTGAAATACGCGCCTTCGGAGACGTGCTTCGAGACCAGCTGTTTTACATGCAGCAGTGTGGCTTTAGCAGCTTTGCCCTGCGCCACGATCAGGACACAGAATCTTGTCTTAGTGCGTTTACCGATTTCAAAGAAAACTACCAAGCGACTATGGTCAAACAAGAACCCTTGTTCAGACGCCGCTAGCTAGCTATAGTGTTTTTTCAATCACAGCCATATTGGTGCTGCCGTGGAGCATGAGTCCTTACTCTTCCCGTTCTTTCTAATTTTCAGCGGTGCCGCAGTATTTTCAACGGTTGCTCTGAGCTTAAAGCAGCCCTTGTTAGTTGCTTATATCTTTCTAGGCATAGTGATAGGGCCATTCGGCTTTCAGCTCATTGACGATGCTTCATTACTGTCTGATATTGCCGAGTTTGGCATTATCTTTTTGCTTTTCCTGTTGGGGCTGGACATGCAGCCTAAAAAACTTGCCACCACCCTGCGCAAAACTTTTCTAGTGACATTAGCCAGTTCAGTTGTTTTCGTGGGTTTCGGCTTCGGTACGGGCTTGCTGTTTGGGTTTTCATTATTAGAAAGCCTCGTGATTGGATTCAGCATGATTTTTTCCAGCACGATCATTGGCATTAAACTTTTGCCAACCACAGTGCTGCATCAAAAGCATATGGGAGAACTCATGGTCGGCATCCTGTTGATGCAGGATTTCATCGCCATATTTATTCTGGTTTTTCTAGATGCTGGCGATGTAGAACAGTCTACCGCTTTACTAATGCTAATCGCCTTTCCAGGGCTAGTGGTGTTCGCTTATTTAGCGACGCGCTTCGCGCTAATCCCCCTAATCGCCCGGTTTGACCATTTCAGGGAATATATTTTCCTGCTGGCGATTGGCTGGTGTTTAGGCGTTGCAGAATTGGCTGTTGCAATCGGTTTGTCTGCAGAGATTGGCGCTTTTATTGCCGGGGTGTCACTGGCTACCAACCCAATTTCTCAATACATCGCTGAGAACTTAAAACCGCTGCGGGACTTTTTTCTTATCCTGTTTTTCTTTTCTCTGGGTGCACGTTTCAACATCGCGCTCATCGAAGTAATCGCTGCCCCGGCCATTGTTCTCGCTTTGGTAGCTCTTATTGTGAAACCAATCGTATTTAGGTTTTTGTTACACCGATTCAGCGAGCGCAATAGACTGGCTTGGGATGCGGGACTGCGGTTAGGGCAAATCAGCGAATTTTCACTTCTTATTGCCTTTGTTGCCGCCAGTTCAGGCATGATTGGAGAACCTGTATCCCTTGTGATTCAGGCTGCTGCAATCATTACCTTCTTGGTGTCTTCGTATATCGTAGTGATGTACTGCCCCACGCCTATAGCCAGCAATCCAAAATTGCGCAGGGACTAACCTACGGCTTAAGATTCAGCACAAAACGCCCGGTCGCGCCGCCCTTGAAAACGGTTTGCAGCGCAGAGTCCAGCTCATCAAAACCTATCTCGGTGCAAATTTCCTCCAGAGAGTCGAGCTTCCAAATTGTGGCTAGTTTTTCCCAAACGGCAACTTTGGTTGCAAGCGGCAAAACTACCGAGTCAACCCCAAGCAAATTCACACCGCGAAGAATGAATGGCAGCACTGAGGCCTGAAAAATTGGTGATTGAACCAAGCCACAAGCTGCCACACTGCCGCCGTATTGAAGGCTTTTAACCACGTTAAACAGAGTCGCCCCGCCCACAACGTCAACTGCACCAGCCCATTGCTCTCGCAGCATTGGTTTAGCCGACTCCTCGCTTAACTCATTTCTATCAAGAATTTCACAGGCCCCTAATCTAGTTAGAAAGTCATGAGCTGCAGCTTTGCCTGTACTTGCTGTGACATCAAACCCAAGCTGCTTCAGCAGCGCGACTGCAATAATTCCAACGCCGCCAGTTGCACCAGTAACCAGCACAGGGCCTTGCTCCGGCTGCAAACCGTTTAGCAGGAGCTTCTCAACGCAAAGTGCGGCTGTAAACCCTGCTGTCCCAATAATCATGCTTTCTTTTGCGCTCAGCCCCTGGGGTTTAGGGATAACCCACTGGGCGGGTACTCGAATCATCTGCCCAAACCCGCCAGCCGTATTCATACCTAGGTCATAGCCGATGACTATGACCTCATCGCCAACGGTAAAGGCGTCCGACTCTGATGAGCGCACAACCCCTACTGCATCGATACCCGGTGTGTGAGGATAATTTCTGGTCACGCCTTTGTTGCCGCTGGCAGAAAGTGCATCTTTATAGTTAAGTGAGGAATAGCTAACCTCGATTAAAATATCACCGGCTGGTAGCTGATCTATCTGTTTATCAACAACACTGCCTTTGTAGGTTTTCTCGGCTACTTCAGTTACCTCAAATGCTTTAAAACTCGTCACAGCTGGCGTCCTTATGTAAGTTATTGATAGTGATTGTTAGAAGACTTCTCGAACCAACGCGCAAACACTCTATCCGCTGCGCCTTCAAATGCAGAGCCCAGCTTATCTTGAATAGATTGCTTAAGTTCGAATTCCACTTCGAACACCTCAGCATTTTCGCACGCTGAAATTATGCATTCATCGCTAGTTTTTATCTCATCAACCATGTAACGCTCTTTGGCTTGCATGCCAACCCACGTCTCACCTGTGGCAACTTTGTCGATATCTACACTTGGGCGGTGTTCCTTCACCCACTTTTTGAAAATTTCATGGATGTTTTCGACATCTTCTTGCACTTTATCTTTACCCTTTTGGGTAATTTCACCAAAAGTAGAGAGGGTACGTTTAAATTCACCTGCGCTAATAATCTCGTAATCGACGTCGTTCTTTTTCAATACCCGGTGAAAATTAGGTAGCTGAACTAATACCCCGATAGATCCGATTATGGCAAACGGCGCGGCAACCAAGCGGTCAGCAAGACAACCCATCATATAACCACCGCTGGCGGCAACCCTGTCGACACAAATAGTCAGATGGATTTTTTTGTTCTTGATTCGCAGCAGCTGTGAAGAAGCCAAGCCATAGGCATGAACCATCCCACCCGGACTTTCCAAACGCAAGATAACTTCGTCGCCTATACTGGCAAGAGAGAGAATGGCAGTAATCTCTTCGCGCAGAGATTCGACTGCATCAGCTGCCATATTGCCCTTAAAATTAATCACAAACACCCGCTTTCGCTCTGCTTCATTGACACTTGGGTGCGCGTCATCGCCGGCTTTAGATTTTTCTAGTTTCTTCCGGCTGGCTTTTTTTACTTTCGCCTCATCTTTGAGCCTTTTTTTCTCGACTTTTCCCAACGACTTTAATTCGTCAGCATCGAGTACGGACTCTCTCAAAATATCTCTCAAGTCCTCTAAATGATCGTTAATTTGAGTTACTTTAAGCCGGCCCTTTTTGCCGACCTTCTTACCTTTGCCACTAGTGGCCGCAATCATGCCAACGACAAACACAATTGCTACAACGATCGTCGCGCACTTCGCTAGAAACATGCCGTACTCAATCAAAAATTCCAAAAACATCTCCTAAATAGAAATCTCAAACAATTAGAAAAATTTAGCCAATACCGTTAACTTGACTTACGTAGTGCTGTATCAACTCGCCAGCAACACTGATTGCCGCTGAGGGCACAGTTGGCAAATCGTTAACATGGTACCAATTTGCTTCTGCTATCTCCTCGGGATCAGGCACGATAGCACCAGACTTATAGTCCGCTATGAAGGCAAGCATGAGTTGAGATGGAAAAGGCCAAGATTGACTTTTTAAGTAGCGAATATTTTCAACCTCAATCCCAACCTCTTCTTTGACCTCTCGGACCACGGTCTCTTCTGCGGTTTCGCCAACCTCAATAAAGCCTGCTAAACAGCTAAAAAAATTGCTCTTGAAGCGCGAACTGCGGGCTAGAAGAATTTTATCACCATTCACCACCAGCATGATTGCACAGGGATTGATACGAGGAAAAAAGTGGCTTTGACATGAAGTGCAGCACACTGCTCTTTGCGCAATATGATCTTCAGTAGGAGCGCCACACGAACCACAGTAGCGGTGAGTCTTATACCAGTCCTCTAGCTGCGCTGCCTTGCCGGCGATGGAGAAGGCCAGCTCATCATTAGAAAATAGCAGTGAGCGCAATGACCTGAGTTCGCCTTCGACCTTATCTAATGGATTCTGGGAAACTCTCATTAAGTAATAGCGTTTATTGAGAAACGTGTCGATATAGATGATGCTGTTGGTTGATGCCGACAGAGTCGCCACGGCGGCGGCAGTCCAAAGATAAGTTTCAGATTGAACTAAAATCTTATTTTCAAAAAATACTACCAACGCATCTGTTTCTGCTAACTGGCTTTCTAGGGGAAATATCACCGGCAGGGTCAAAGTGCATTACCGCCTTGGGCTAAACTGTAAAAAGTGAGATTGCTCATTCTTGCGCTTCCAACTGCAGCCAAACACAAGCCCCGCCACTCTTTTTATCTATTTCAACCAGCCGACCCTGATGGGCGGTTACCTCTTCCGCGCTTGCTGATAGCACTTTCAGTGGTGCTCTAGCAGGATCAAGGACTCGCTTTACGTTCACCGCGGTCACCGTTTCTTCATCGTCTTCTTTGGCTGTGAAAAAACTAGACTGGCCGCTAGTCATCATCAGGTAGACATCGGCAAGAATCTCAGCGTCTAATAGCGCACCGTGCAGTTGACGCTTGCTATTGTCAATGCCGTAGCGTTTGCACAAAGCATCTAAGCTATTGCGCTGACCTGGGTGCTTTTTTCTGGCCAAAGCTAGTGTGTCTAAAATACCACAGACATCATCCACTTTTTTGACACTGGACTTAACGATAGATAGTTCACTATTTAGAAAGCCCACATCAAACGGCGCGTTGTGAATAACTAATTCAGCGCCAGCAACAAAATCAAGAAACTCTTTTTCAATCTCTAAAAACAGTGGCTTGTCGTTTAGAAAGTGTCGAGTCAAACCATGAACTTCAATCGCGGCTTCATCGATGTCACGCTGCGGGTTTAGGTATTTATGGTAATGATTGCCAGTCAACCGCCGATTATTAATTTCTACGCAGCCTATCTCAATAACCCTGTGGCCATGCTTTGGGTCTAAGCCAGTAGTTTCGGTGTCTAATACTATTTGTCGCATAAATCTCTATTCAATGAGTGGGCGGTTATTAGATTCGAGTTGCTATTTTCCCTATGCCGGGTCGAGCCCTGTCAACGTTAATTTTGTTCGTCGATACCTAGGTTTGCAAGTTCATCAGCGATTTCGTTCTCTGGGTGACCGCTATGCCCCTTTACCCACTTCCACTGTATCGTATGTGACTGAGTTAAAAGGTCTAACTGCTGCCAAAGATCGACATTTTGAACTGGCTTTTTCCCTGCCGTTTTCCAACCTCTTTTTTTCCAGTTTTCCATCCACTCGGTAACGCCTAACAGGACATACTTTGAGTCACTGGTAATTATAATTTCACATGATTTGCTTAAGGCCTCTAAGCCCTTTATAACGGCTGTAAGCTCCATTCGATTATTAGTGGTGTGAGCCTCACCACCGTGCAAGGTTTTTTCCTTATCTCGGGACCGAAGCAAAACGCCCCATCCGCCGATTCCGGGATTACCTCGGCAAGCGCCGTCGGTAAACATTTCAACTTGAGAACTCAATCAATTTTCCTCTGTATACAGACCACAAAGAATACCATGTCAATGTAATTTGGAGCGGAAGTTTTCCGCAATTGGGCCCAAACCGGGCCTTGCTCTCAGTGGTTTCCACTTCGGTACGATAGGGGTTACACCGGCTACTTGCTTTTTACAGGAAACATAATAAATACCGCCAAAGGGGCTGAAGATTTTACTGCCAAACGCTTCCAATCGGTGACTTCGTTCCAGCAATGCAGCAATTCTCAATGGTGGAAAGTAAACTCCAGATGCTTCAGCTTCTACCTTTAGATCTAGTAAATGCAGCCAATCTAAAAGGCGACGTTTTGCAATAAATCGGCCGCTCCAAGGTACTTCCAATTTGCGCTTCAAGAAACGAGCAAGGCCCCACTGGCTAAAGGGGTTAAAGCCTATTATGAGCATTTGACCACCGGGACGGAGCACCCTTGTCGCTTCACGCAGCAAAGAATGACTGTCCGCAGCAAAATCCAATCCATGATGGATTATCACTGCGTCTATACTATCGCTGGCCAACGGCAGCTGCTCATTGTCCGCTACAGGCTTATTGCCACCAAGGCGATAAGCGGATGAGAATACTATTTTATGGCTAATAGGACTTTCATCGAGTAGCAGGTGCTCCTCGCTGCCCCCCACTTGAAGTATGTGGTAGCCAAACATTCTTTCAATGATGGAACCAACCGCTGCCTTTTGCGCCGCTAATACCTTTCCGCCTAGCGCTGATTCAAACCATTGACTGAGCTGTTGGGCGACGTCAGATGAGTCTGCGATGCCCTGCAACAATCGCCGTCGTGTTTCTCGCTTGGAAAGCAATGTCATCTAAACACCCGTTGCGCTAGCCTGCCAAATTGCATTAATAGTAAGGCTGCATTCTACCCTTGCCGCTGTCACATCGCCAATTGCTCTACTTGCTGCTCTATTTCGCTATTTGCTCAGCTTGTAAATTACGTGATTCCGGCTATCATGGTCCTTTTTTGCCAGCAAGACTCAACATGATAAGCCATATCTATCCCATACCCGCATTCGATGACAACTACATTTGGCTTTTCACTAACTCTGCAGACAAGTCAGCATGCGTTGTAGACCCCGGGGATGCAGCGCCAGTTGAAGAATATCTGTCGCGGCACGGTTTACAGTTGACAGAGATCCTTGTTACCCATCATCACGCTGACCATGTTGGCGGCCTGGCGTCCCTCATCAAGCATTATTCGCCTCGAGTCACTGGACCTGAGTCCTCCGGCATCAAAGGCATCAGCAATTACGTGTTAGAAGGTGATTTAGTTGCTGTGTTTGATACGGTCTTTTCGGTGATGGAAGTTCCTGGCCATACCTTGGATCACATAGCTTACTTCAGTAACAATAACGACAACCCTATCGTTTTTTGCGGCGATACGCTGTTCGCTGCCGGCTGCGGCAGATTGTTCGAAGGCACGCCGCAGATGATGCAGCAATCGTTGGCTAAGCTCGCCCAACTCGATCAAGAGACCGCGCTTTACTGCGCCCATGAATACACTCTAGGGAATCTCAAATTTGCTATGGCGGCTGACCCTGACAATGTGCAGTTAAATGCCCGGGTGACAGCAGAACAGGCGAAACGTCAGGCCGACCAGCCCACCCTCCCCAGCTCCGTCGGGCTGGAGTTAGCAACCAATCCTTTTTTGCGATGTCATCTGCAAAGTGTCCAAAAAAATGTTGCGCTAAAGACCAATACCACCCAGTCTGACGAATTAGAAACTTTTGCACAGCTAAGGCGCTGGAAAGACAACTTCTAATGGCAACTTTTACTATTCAACAACTTATTAATAGCCGTCACGCCATCTTCAAAGCAATATTATTTAGCTGCAGCATTAGCTTTCTTGCTGCCTGCCAAACTCAAGAAGCAGTTTCTATAGACACCCAGGAGTCAATCAGCCAGCAACCAGCTGCAATAGCGCGCCCAGTGCTTCCTTCAGCACGCGTCAAGAAAATCCCGAGGGCTAAGGACGAAGTGGCATCGGTTGAAGCCATTGAACAAGAGTATTCAGATTTGTGGCATCGAATTCGCGATGGTTTTCAATTGCAGGCAGAGTACTCCCATCCTGGCGTACAGAAGCTGATCAATAAGCATAGCGACAACCAAAGGCTATTTGATCTTGTCGCTTTACGAGCAAGCCCCTTCCTTTTCGATATAGTTGAAGAAATCGAGAGGCGTGGCCTGCCGCTTGAGCTTGCATTACTGCCGATTGTTGAAAGCACTTATAATCCCAACGCTTATTCCCCCGATCACGCCGTAGGCTTATGGCAAATGATTGGCCCTACAGCAACTAGCTATGGGGTTCAGCAAGACTGGTGGTTTGATGGCCGGAGAGACCCTTTAATTTCGACCGGTGCGGCACTGGACTACCTAGAAACACTTTATGGCAATTTCGGCAACAACTGGCTGGTCGCTATTGGCGCCTACAATACCGGCGGCGGTAATATGCGCCGAGCGATGCGGCGCAGCGACCAATCCTACGAAGATCTCGATTTTTGGAGCTTACCAGTCGCACTAGAAACCCAATCACTTGTGCCTAAACTTCTGGCCTTTGCGGCGATAGTGAATGATATCGACAACCATGGGATTGAGCTCCCTGCTATCGCGAACCAGCCTGGCTTGGAAGCTATCGAACTCCCTGGGCAAATCGATCTAGCCCAAGCAGCACGTCTGCTTGCCATTGACTACGACGACTTAAGAAGCCTAAACCCGGGTTATTTGCAGTGGGCGACTCATCCTGACGGGCCTCACGTGCTTATGGTGCCACCCGCAAAAGCCCCAGGCTTTCGACAACAAATCGCGACCCTAGACCCTTCTAAACTACTCACTTGGGACCGCTATCAAGTCAAGAGCGGAGACACTTTGTCTGGAATTGCCAGCAAGCTTGGCACACGAGCCGATGTGATTATGGTCATCAATGATCTAAGTTCTTCCCGCATAATTGTGGGAGACTCATTGCTAATCCCTCGCAGCATTAACTCTATTAGCGACCTCGCCAACTATAATTCAGTGATTTCACCGACTGCTCAAGTCACCCCCCAGGTGCCAACACGATACACCGTTAGGGGGGGTGACAATCTATGGAGCATTGCCCGTAAATTCGATTTACGCTCGGCAGAAATAGCGAAATGGAATGATTTTGCGATCAACTCTACCCTCCGCCCCGGCCAGGTTCTAGATCTTAGTTTCGCTCAAGATGATCTCGATTTAGTGGCAGAGGAACCGGAGGTGGCCAAGGTGGACACCGGCTATTATCAAGTCAATCGAGGTGACACCATAGAGAGAATAGCTAGGCGCTTTGGTCGCAGCGCTAGCGATCTGCTCGAATGGAATAACCTGAACAAAACTGAACTAATCTATCCTGGACAGGAAATTAGGGTCACGCCACCAGACGCTGGAATCAACTAACTATGTCTGACTTGGCGCTTAAACCCAGCCAAACTGCGGAGTTTCTTGGGCACCCCAAAGGTTTAGTTATTTGCTTCCTCACTGAGATGTGGGAGCGCTTCAGCTATTACGGCATGCGCGCACTGCTGATTTTCTATCTAACCCAACACTTTCTATTTTCCGATGAAGCCGCGGCCGGTATTTATGCTGCCTATATATCTTTAGTTTACATTACACCTGTTATTGGCGGGATTGTTGCCGACCGCTATTTAGGGCCGGTCAAGGCAGTGGTTCTTGGCGCTATGCTGTTAGTTGCTGGCCACTTAGGCATGGCCATTGAAGGCAGCCAAGCAGTCGAGGTCATTGTCGGGGATACCCTAACTGTGCAGCGCGACGCCTTTTATCTGCAGATTTTTTATCTGTCTCTTGCCTTAATTATCATGGGTGTTGGATTTCTGAAGGCCAATATTTCAACCCTAGTTGGCTCTATGTATGAACGCCAAGATCCCCGCCGCGATGGGGCTTTTTCTCTGTTCTATATGGGGATCAATACCGGCTCGTTTTTGGGCGCTATCGTCTGCGGCTTTCTGCTGCAGTACGGGGGCTTTAGCTGGGGCTTTGGCGCAGCTGGTATAGGCATGTTGGCTGGGCTATTAGTCTTTCTTCGAGGCCATCACCTTTTTGGCGAGGCCGGCAAACCAAAGAATCCAGACCTGCTTAAGCAGCCATTACTACTGGGCCTTAGCCGAGAAACTTTAATTTATCTTTTTACCTTCGTCGGTGTCCTAGTGTGTTGGCAGTTGATGCAATACCGGGCAGTTGTCGGCGGCTTACTGGGTGTTTCTTTGGTGGTGATGACCCTCACCATCATCGGCTATGCTTGCATTAAATGCGAACCAATTGATAGAAACCGCATGTTGGTTTGCTTGTTTTTAATGAGCTATCAAATTATTTTCTGGTCGTTGTTTGAGCAAACTGGAAGCTCATTAAATTTAATGGCAGATAGAAACGTAGACCGCGTTATTTTTGGTTACGAAGTGAATGCATCGGTGTTTCAATCGGTGAATGCATTTTTCATCATTACCCTTGCCCCTGTGTTTGGTTGGCTGTGGACAAGCCTTGCTAGGAATGGTCTGGAACTTTCTGCCCCAACGAAATTTGCGATATCACTCATTTTACTAGGCTTCGGCTTTTTAGTGCTTGTCTACGGCTCTTCGATTGCGCCTGATCCTACCCAAGTCGCTCTAATCTGGCTGGTGCTTTTGTATTTCTTTCATACCACTGGTGAGCTGTGTATCTCACCGGTAGGCTTATCCATGACAACTAAGCTGTCAGTCCCAAGCGTAGTGGGAATGATGATGGGCTGCTGGTTTTTGGCTATGGCGGCAGGCAACTATGTCTCAGGTACCATTGCCGCCATGACAGGCTCCGATACCGTTCAGGGACAGATTACTGACCCCGCCGCCGCTTTGGCGAGCTACATGGAAGTCTACCAAACTGCCGGCATTTACAGCATTGGCGCCGGCCTCATCGCCCTGATTTTTGTCCCTGTCCTACGCCACTTTATGCACGGAATCAAATAGGCCTCGGCCATCAATTTTGTTATAGACTCTCTAAGCCTCAATCGATTAAAGGATAATTCAATGGGATATTTAGCTGGTAAAAAGATTCTAATACTTGGCGTTGCAAGCAAGCTTTCAATCGCCTCCGGCATCGCTGCAGCTATGCATCGTGAAGGTGCCGAATTGGCATTTACTTATCAGAACGAAAAACTCAAAGAGCGAGTTGAAAAATTTGCTGCGACTTGGGACTCCAGCCTCGTATTCCCCTGCGATGTTGCTAAGGACCAAGAAATTACCGACCTTTTTACCGACCTGGCAAAGCACTGGGACGGGCTTGACGGCATAGTCCACTGCTTGGCCTATGCGCCAGGACATGAACTAGACGGCAACTTTGTTGACGTCTCTACTCGAGAAGGCTTTCTGATGGCTCATGAAATAAGCTCCTATAGCTTAGTTGCACTTGCCAAAGCAGGGAGAGAGTTAATGCGCGGTCGCAATGGTTCGATTCTCACTCTTAGCTACCTAGGAGCTGTGCGCAGCCTTCCCAATTACAATGTGATGGGCCTAGCTAAGGCAAGCTTGGAAGCCAACGTGCGCTACATGGCGGCCTCATTAGGGCCAGAAGGAATTAGAGTGAATGCCGTTTCAGCTGGACCGATTAGGACACTGGCTGCATCGGGCATCAAAAGCTTTAGGAAAATGCTGGAACACAATGCATCTCAAACACCGCTACGTAGAAATGTCACTATTGATGAAGTGGGGAATGCCGCCAGCTTCCTCTGTTCTGATTTAGCCTCAGGCATTAGTGGAGAGATTCTTTATGTGGATGGCGGATTTAATACTACGGCGATGGGGTCGCTAAACGATCTCGCTGAATCCTAGTTTTATTGCACTGTAGCGGCTGCAGGCAGCCGCTACAGCCCTAACTAAAACGACTCGTCGGCAAGCCGAGATTTAACATCGGCGTTTTTCTTCAAAGTACCAAGATAAGCTTGGAAATCACTATTACCAAGGTCAGAAATCATCCGCGACGTGAGCGAAGCTCTCTCCGCTTGAGGCAGTGCATCCAGCGTTCCCTCGGTGACTTGGGTTAATTCCATGACTACAAACGTACCGTTGTCTAGAGTAAGTGTAGTGCGCACTGGCGCTTCTTCCGGGTCGGCTAGTGTGAAAGCCTCCTCTAAAATTCGCCTGTTTACTGTATTGCTAGTGCGAGCGACGCCCTCGGCTTCAACCCACTCCAATTCATTGTCTGCCAGCAGCCCAGCCAGAACCTCTGGGTTTTCAAGATTTGCAAAAACCTCATCCCCGAGATCACGAACAGCTTCCCTCTCCATCTGAGTGCGAAGAATGACTGATATCTGGGCTTCAACATCTTCCCGAGGCAAAATGCTTGATTCATTGAATTGAGTCACGCGCAAAACCACCGACTGGGAATCATTGAGTTCAATCAGTTCGCTGTTGTTACCATCGATTAACACCTCATCCGAAAAGGCCGCGTCAGTAATCCCTGGGTTTGAAAAAATACCGTTACCCCCAAGACGAGTGAACTCTTGGCTTTGCAGAACAGGTAGTCCCAACTGATCTGAAATCTCCAACAAGTCAGCTGTCTCAAACGCCAAATTTGAAAGATCAGCTAGCCGTTCTGAATAGATTAGCTCAACCTCAGAGGACTTAAGCTCGCGCTCAATTCTGGCAGAAACTTCATCAAATGCTGGGTATACATTTTCTTTGTCTTCAGTGAGCAATACCAAATGAGCGCCAAACTCTGTAATCACGGGTACCGACACTTCATTCAGGCTTAGAAGCTCAAGCGCAGATTCAAGCTCCGGTGGAAATGCTGTGCCATCTGTGTAACCTATATCACCGCCGTCTTCGGCAGAAATAACATCGCTAGACAGTTCCAACGCCAAGGCGGCAAAATCTTCTCCGGCGTCTAAACGCTGTTTAGCTGCTGTGGCAGCCGCTAAGGCCTGATCTTCGGTCATTCCAGCACCCACCTCAAACAAAATATGAGATGCGCGCTTTTCTGAAGATCCTTCAAAAGCACCTCGCTCTTCTTCGTATTGTGCCAGTAGTGTTGCCTCATCCACTGCAATTTCATCAGCAATTACAGTTTTATCCAGCATGACATAGCTGACAACTACCGATTCGTCTTCTCTAAACTCTTCTTGATTTTCATCATAGTATGCCTGTATCTCGGCATCTGTAATGGCAGTGCCTAAAGTTCGCGTGCCAAGCGTGACGGATAAGTATCTAAAGTCTCGCGTCTGTGATGTAAGTTTGATTAGGTTTTCAAGTTCTGAGTTTGTAACAAAATTCGAGCTCGCATAGGCATTCGCAACTTGCGCCATCAACATTTGTTGACTCAAGGTTTCTCGGTAGAGCGGCACACTGAAGCCCTGACTTGCCATTGTTCGAACTGCTAGGTCCGAGTCAAACTGACCATTTATTTGAAACGACGCTGTGTCGATTATGTTTCTATCAATTCGGTTGCTAGAGATCGTCATTTCGGCCTGTCTCGCAACCTGCTTCATGACTAATTCTTCAATCAGCTGGTTGAGTGAAATTTGCTCCAACAAATCTTGATCCAACGCCTCAAGGTTCCCTCCCAACGACGCAATCAGATTTTGTGTGTTGGCTTGCAGCTCGGCTTCGGTTATTTCGTCACCATTAACTTCGGCAACTGGAGGCGAAGTCACAAATCCGCCAATGATCGACTCAACACCAAATAAGGCGAAAATAGCAATAATTAAGCCAACGATGACCTTCGCGATTACGCCCTGTGAATTATCTCGGATATCTTGAAGCATTTTCTGGTCCATTGACTGCTATAAAAATTTAGCAGCTTACTAGATTAACGATTTCAAAAATTAAAAAAGGCGCATCATTGATGCGCCCTATTTTTCAACTCTTATGTGGCTTGTTAGCTTGGACATTTCACCCTGAAACTTACCGACGAAATATTGACCAATTGGTCTAACAACACCGACCAAACTTAGCTATTAACCGAATCCTTAAGAGCTTTGCCGGCTTTAAAGCTAGGAACTTTAGCCGCTTTAATCTGAATCGGGGCACCAGTCTGAGGGTTGCGTCCTGTGCGCGCAGCACGGTCTTTAGTGACGAATGATCCAAAGCCTACTAACACCACTGGATCGGATTTTTTCAATGATTCTGTTATCGCATCAATCATTGCATCAATGGCTCGGCCAGCGGACGCTTTTGGAAGATCTGCACTAGCAGCTACTGCATCAATTAGTTCTGATTTATTCACGTTATCCCCTTAATTTCAATTTGACGTATTTTTATTTCTTGGTATTGAACAACTCTGCTATGGGTATCGACTTTATGCCAGAAAAGTTCAGCGTAAAGCTACGAAGAGTTATTGAATTTTGTTGAGTCGGATAGCTTTTAAGTGCCCCTAAATTTGAGACTGCAAATTGGCTCGAAACCTAGACATTATCGAGCCTTTATACCAATTGCTAGAAAGAGCTGTCAACATAAACACTCGGGTTTAATGAGTATTTATGAGGTTTTCATCACTAGTTTTATCGATATTTTCGCTTGCAGCTCCCTTTTCGGCTTTTTTGCTTTCCGCCACTACTTTTGGAGTCGGCATGTATTGCAGCGCCACCTCCAGAACTTGATCTATCCATCGAGCTGGGACTATCTCTAGCTCGGCTTTAATGTTGTCAGGTATTTCAGCTAGATCTCTCTCATTCTCCGCTGGAATTATGACTGTTTTTATATTGCCTCTATGGGCAGCCAGGAGCTTTTCTTTTAAGCCGCCTATACGCAGTACTTGCCCTCTAAGAGTAATCTCACCAGTCATGGCTACATCTGCTCTCACGGGAATATTCGTTAATACTGACACTAGGGCTGTGCACATACCAACGCCAGCACTCGGCCCGTCTTTAGGGGTTGCCCCTTCAGGTACGTGGATATGCGTATCGATTTTCCCATGAAAGTTAGGCTCAAGCCCTAAGCTTGCAGCGCGGCTGCGCACTACCGTGAACGCCGCTTGAATAGACTCTTGCATTACGTCGCCTAACGAGCCAGTTTTCGTTACTTTACCCTTACCTTCCACCGCAATGGCTTCAATAGTAAGCAGTTCGCCTCCTACTGAAGTCCATGCTAAACCGTTTACTTGGCCGATACGGTTCTCTTCTTCAGCCTTGCCGTAATCGTACTTACGCACGCCGGAGTAATCTGCTAACAGCTCAGAGGTTAAATCTATGTTTGTCTCTTTGCCTTTTAGTGAGTTGCCTTTAACTACCTTGCGACAAACTTTTGCAATTTCGCGCTCAAGACCACGCACGCCAGCCTCACGGGTATAATACTGAATCAAATCACGGATCGGGCTCTCTTCAATTTTCAGCTCGCCTTTGTTTAATCCGTTATTTTTCATTTGCTTAGGCACCAAATAGCGCTGGGCAATATTGACTTTCTCGTCTTCTGTATAGCCTGGAATCCGAATCACTTCCATGCGGTCTAACAAGGCTTCTGGGATGTTCATGCTGTTAGAAGTGCACACAAACATGACCTCGCTGAGATCATAATCAACTTCCAAATAATGGTCGTTGAAACTGCTGTTTTGCTCGGGATCCAGAACCTCTAGCAAGGCCGACGCGGGGTCGCCTCGATTGTCCATCCCCATCTTGTCGATTTCATCCAAAAGAAACAGTGGGTTTTTAACCCCAACCTTTGACAGTTTTTGTAGCAGCTTACCGGGCAATGAACCAATATAGGTTCGGCGATGGCCTCTAATTTCAGCCTCGTCGCGAACTCCACCCAACGCCATACGAACGAATTTGCGGTTAGTGGCCCGCGCGATAGATTCGCCAAGTGAGGTTTTACCAACCCCAGGAGGACCAACCAAGCACAGAATAGGCCCCTTCAATTTTTTAACTCGCTTTTGCACCGCTAAGTATTCAAGGATGCGCTCTTTTACTTCTTTTAGGCCGTAGTGATCGCTCTCTAAAATCTCTTCGGCTTTCGCTAAATCAAGTCTGACCTTGCTCTTTTTCTTCCAAGGTATGCTAACCATCCAGTCTAAGTAGGTGCGAACCACCGAGGCTTCCGATGACATGGGCGACATTTGCTTAAGCTTATTGAGCTCAGCATTGGCTTTGTCTCTAGCCTCTTTCGGCATACCGGCTTCTTCGATACGCTGCTTTAATTCTTCGGCTTCGTTAGGCACATCATCAAGCTCGCCCATTTCCTTCTGAATCGCTTTCATTTGCTCATTCAGATAGTACTCGCGCTGACTCTTTTCCATCTGCTTTTTGACGCGACCGCGAATACGCTTTTCAACCTGAAATAGGTCGATTTCTGACTCAATCAAGGCCATTAAGTGCTCAATACGACCCTGCAGTGCGGCGAGCTCTAGCAAATTCTGTTTTTCTTGCAGCTGCAGCGACATATGGGACGCAATGGTATCTACCAGCCGGCCCGGCTCGTCAATGCTAGAAATTGAGGTCATCACCTCTGGTGGAATTTTTTTGCTGAGCTGTACGTATTGATCAAACTGGGACAGTAATGAGCGTATCAGCAGTGCCGATTCTTTCTCAGGGATTTCTTCAGCAACCAAACGACTGGTATCGGCTTTGAAGTGATCCCCATCAAACGAGACGTTCCGGATACGCGCCCTATCAAGGCCTTCCACCAGCACTTTAACCGTGCCATCAGGCAACCGGATTAGCTGCAATATAGTTGCCACTGTGCCAATCTCATACAAATCTTTGAGGCCTGGCTCGTCCTCAGAAGCATTCTTTTGAGCAACCAGCAGCACGTGTTTGTCGCTAGCCATAGCGACTTCTAGCGCTTTTATGGACTTAGGACGCCCAACGAATAATGGCTGTACTATTTGCGGATACACCACAACATCACGCAGTGGCAATAATGGGAAACCGGTCAAATTAGAGACTTCTTCAGACGTGCTCATAAATTACCTTTGTAAGAATTGGGCTTGGGGCTAAGATTGCGGCTAGCCCAGTACTTTCATGGGCTAGTCATAGCCTTATTCATCAGCAGCAGATTTGGGCTGCTGCTCGATATTCTCGTACATTAATAGCGGTTCAGACTCACCTTCGATAACGGCTGCGTCAATAATCACCTTACTAACTCTGTCTAGGGAAGGAATGTTGTACATGGTATCCAAAAGTACAGTTTCCATGATTGAACGAAGGCCGCGAGCGCCTGTCTTGCGCTCTCTAGCTTTCTTAGCAATGGCAATTAAGGCATCGTCGCGGAATTGAATCTCGACGTCTTCCATCTCAAACAGCTTTGCATACTGCTTTGTTAAGGAGTTTTTAGGCTCTTTGATAATCCTAACCAGTGCATCTAAATCTAGCTCATCAAGGGTCGCTATCATTGGCAAACGGCCAACGAATTCAGGGATCAAGCCATAACGCACTAAATCTTCAGGCTCTACGCCACGCAGGGTCTCGCCCACTTTGCCTTCACTGACTTTACTGCGAACCTCGGCATTAAAACCCATGCCGCCTTTTTCTGATCGATCTCGAATGATCTTATCTAGACCGGCGAAGGCGCCGCCGCAGATAAAGAGTATGTTAGATGTATCGACCTGCAGAAATTCTTGCTGTGGATGTTTACGCCCGCCCTGCGGGGGGACCGATGCCACTGTGCCTTCAATGAGCTTTAGGAGCGCTTGCTGAACACCCTCACCGGAGACATCACGAGTAATTGAAGGATTGTCTGATTTTCGAGAAATCTTATCGATTTCATCTATATAGACGATACCAATTTGGGCTTTATCGACGTCATAATCACATTTTTGCAAGAGCTTTTGGATGATGTTTTCAACATCTTCTCCCACATAGCCAGCTTCAGTGAGAGTTGTTGCATCAGCAATAGTAAAGGGCACATCGAGTAATCTGGCGAGGGTTTCCGCGAGCAGGGTTTTGCCCGTGCCGGTGGGGCCCACCATCAGGATATTGCTCTTACTCAGCTCAACATCGCCTTTGGCTTTCTCGTAATTAAGGCGCTTGTAGTGGTTGTAAACCGCGACAGCCAGCACCTTTTTTGCGCTTTCTTGACCAATTACATACTCATCCAAAGTGCTCTTGATTTCTGCGGGGATAGGAAGTTTGCGAGTGGCTTTGTCCGACTGCTTTTCTTGAATCTCTTCTCGAATGATGTCGTTACATAGATCCACGCACTCATCGCAAACAAACACAGAGGGACCCGCAATAAGTTTGCGCACCTCGTGCTGACTTTTACCGCAAAATGAACAATACAGCAGTTTGCCGTTGTCATCGCCTTTATCGTAACGATCGTCTGACATAATTCTCTTAAGTTAATAACTTTCCTAGAAATTTATCTGACGTTCCTCTTGGCACAGACGAGGAACCCGAACTGACTAGACAGCGAGCTGAATAAGACAGGTAACAGCCCTAAAATGCGGGCATTGGGGCCGAATTGCAACCCCTTCCGACTGGTATATTAGTTATCTGAACCAGCCTTAGTTTTATTATCTGTTCTTCGTTCGATTACTTTATCAACTAAACCGTATTCTTTTGCTTCAGAGGCACTCATGAAGTTATCGCGCTCGGTATCTTTGGCGATAGTTTCCTCCGGTTGGCCTGTATGCTCTGCAAGTAATACATTAAGTCTTTTTCGTATCTTTATGATTTCCCTGGCTTGTATTTCAATATCGGATGCTTGGCCCTGAGCACCGCCACTTGGCTGATGAATCATCATACGCGAATGAGGTAGAGCAAACCGCTTACCTGCAGCGCCGCCTGCTAACAGCATAGCACCCATGCTTGCTGCTTGGCCGATGCACATTGTGCTCACATCAGGCTTAATAAACTGCATCGTATCGTAGATCGATAAGCCCGCAGTTACCGAGCCGCCGGGGGAATTGATGTACAGATGAATGTCCTTATCAGGATTTTCTGACTCCAGATAAAGCAGCTGCGCCACGATCAGATTAGCCATATGGTCCTCTACCTGACCGGTCATGAATATGACCCGCTCCTTGAGAAGCATGGAGTAAATGTCGTAAGAACGCTCCCCGCGGGCAGTTTGCTCAACCACCATAGGGACAAGAGCCGCATGGGGCGAAAAATCAATATGGGGCATTAAAAAATCCTTAATCGCTAAATTAGGCCTTTGCAGGCTATAAAATAAGTGTAGACCGCCTACGCAGGCGTATAGAGCAAATCGCTCTCCGATCTAGCTTTCATCTTTGCTATCGGTGGCCGCCTTGGGTGTAGGCTTAATCACTTCCTGATAGCTTACAGTTTTCTCCGTTACGGCTGCTGTCTCTAATATGTAGTCAAATACTTCATCTTCAAGTACCCCTGATTCGATAGCCGACAATTGCTCCTCATTTGAGTAGTACCAATTAATGACTTCATCTGGCGATTCATAGGTTGAGGCGAGTTCTTCAACCGCTTCACGCACTTTAGCTGGGTCTGCTTTCAGCTCTTTGACTTTAATGACTTCACCCAGCACCAGACCGAGCCTGACTCGACGGCTTGCCTGCTCACTGAACAAATCATCAGGCAGCATTGATGGATCAAAATTCTGCCCACCACCCATTTGTTGCAAGGCCTGCTGCTTAAGCTGCTGAATTTCCGCCGTAAGCAGCGCAGCAGGCACTGATACTTCTACTTTTTCAATAATGGCATCCATTATTGCGGTTTTAACTTTATTACGCCGAGCCGTTTTCATTTCTCGCTGCATGTTTTGAGTCACTTCTTCACGAAAGGCTTCTATGCCTCCCTCGTCAACCCCAAAACTGCTAAAAAACTCAGCGTCCACCGCAGGCAATGTCTGTTCACTCACCGTATTTAAGGTTATTTCAAATTCGACCGCGGCACCGGCTAAATCGGCCGCCTGATAGTCTTCAGGGAAAGTTAGCGGCAGAGTGAATACATCACCCGGGCTATTACCCACAATACCGGCCTCAAAGCCAGGAATCATACGATTTGAACCCAACTGCAGGTTTGAGCCTTTACCGGCTCCGCCTTCAAATTCTTCGCCGTCTTTACGGCCAACAAAGTCGATATTGACTGTGTCGCCGTCAGCCGCTGCACGCTCTACTGCAGTCCAGGTCTGACGCTGTTTGCGCAGGGTTTCAATCATTTCGTCCACGTCAGCTTCAGTCACGTCTGCAACTAAGCTCTCAACGCTCACCGTACTAAAATCCGGCAAAGCAACTTCTGGGTACACCTCAAAAGTAGCGACGAACTCTAAATCTTGCCCTTCATCCAGCTTGGTAGCCTCAATTCTAGGCTGGCCCGCAGGCTTTAAGCTTTGCTGAGTAACGGCGTCGTAGAATGTTTGACTCATCAACTCACTGACAACTTCCTGTCGCACACCTTTGCCAAACTTACTTTTGACTACTTTAAAAGGCACTTTACCTTTCCTAAAGCCCTTTAACGCAACTGAATGAGCCGCCTGTTGGAGCCTAGAATTGACCTCGGAATCAACTTTTTCGCTAGGAACAGCGATGGTCATTTTTCGTTCTAAACCCTGTGTAGTTTCTACTGAGACTTGCATTTATTAACCCCTGAATATCCGGTCAGCTAGCGACCAGCATTGCTTTGAACACTATTCGATTTATCACTTGACTGGAAGATCGTGCGATAGATTGAGCGATTTTTAGACAAACATGTTATGGCGATTGATTTCAATAAGTTGAGCCAACCGCTACTGCGAAGCAAAGTGCGGGATTCTCCCATACCGGTATAGCAGTTTCAATCATTTGCGCAATTTACAGCGTTGTCCAAATTCCCCCAATACTCCCTTTAAAAGCCAAGAAACCACTTTACCAAGGCTGACACTGGCCGGTCGTTGGAAAGATTGGCGTGATGTTGCCATTAATTGCAAATATATGAATTTTTCCTATTGCTCAATTGCCACGGGCAAGGTAGATTTTGATCGCGTTTATGAAACGCCAGATTGGCTTAGATAAGACGCTGTCATCTTTATCTTAGACCACCGAAAGCATTAAAACCTTGACCAGACAAACATAATAAAATCGATTAGGATTTCCACCAATGACAAAAAACACCAATCTGACAACAGCGCTGACATCGTCCCTGGACAAAATCTATACCAATGAGGACCTTTGGTATTTCGACACAGAGGACGGCGAAACAGTTGGTCCGTTCAGATACAGGAGCGAAGCTGAGAACAATTTGACTCGCTTCCTCGAGCAATTACAGGCTCAACTAGGGGTAGAATAAACCTTCACCCTACTCTACTCTCGCCTAACCCCAAGCGGCAGCTGCATCGCCGCAGCTGCCCCCGACATTAATTTCAAGTTAGATTTATCGATTAAGCGCAATTGTTGGGTTACACTCTCGTCAAGATTGAGTTAGCCGCAACTGCCCATGAATTCACTTGCCCAAACGACCCGCACCCTAACTATTGCTTATGGCCCAGGCTATGCAAGTAGCCGCGTATGGAATGATTTAAAGTCAAAACTAGTTATACCAACCGAAGTCATGTCGCTCGCGGTGGCTCAGCGCTACAGTCCAGCTTTAATCGTTCTAGACCACCACCTTGTGCGGGATATTGAATACCAAAAATGGTCTGAAGAATTTCCTGAAGCTATTTTTATTTGCTCGGATTCGATGGATATTGATGCCGATCTTATATTAGACAGCGAGCTGCCTTACCGGGCAACCTGCAAACTACTCGAAATGGCGTGCTACCAATGGATTCTGAAAAGTGAGAAAACTGAACGTGCACGCATGCAGGACACCAGTTTCCGCTATCTAAACAAACTCGCCGACATTAGTATCTCGCTTTCAGCAGAAGACGACCTGATGAAGTTGTTGCGAAAAATTTTGACCGAGGGCCAAAACATAGCCTGTTGCGATGCAGCATCACTTTTTCTGATCAATGAAATCAGTGATCATGAGAAAGATCTTGTGTTCAAGCTGACACAAAATGACTCCATGGATTTTCCATTTGAAGAAATGCGCTTCCCGCTAGATGAAGCGTCAATCGCTGGCTACGTTGCCCTGACCAATAGCGAACTTAACATTCCAGATTCTTATCACCTGTCGAAAACCGTACCTTACAAATTCAATCAAAGCTTTGACAAACGAACGGGCTATCGTACCAAGTCAATTTTTACTATTCCTCTTACCGACAAGCAAAAATCTGTAATTGGAGTATTGCAATTTATTAACCGAAAAAAAGCCCGCTCGTTAAAAATAAATGACGAAAAATCGGCTCACGCCTATACCCTGCCTTTCGACAGCGACATCAACGTATTGCTTCAGGCGCTTGCAAGCCAAGCTGGTATTGCCATTGAAAACACGATTTTGCAAAATGACATAAAAGCCCTATTTGAAGGTTTCGTGAATGCGTCAGTGGCAGCGATCGAACAACGAGACCCTACCACCAGCGGCCATTCTTTTCGGGTAGCTGATTTATGTGTTGATTTAGCTCAATCAGTATCCGCATCAAATATTACCCGCCTTCGCAATACTCGGTTCACCGAGTCTGAAGTGCGTGAGCTGAAATATGCAGCCTTGCTCCATGATTTTGGCAAAGTTGGCGTGCGGGAATCAGTCTTAGTTAAAGAGAAAAAATTAAGCGCTGGCAGCTTGGAAAATATACAGTATAGGATAATGCTCGCAAAAGAGAGGCTAAAATCTTCTACTTTGAGCCAGCAGCTAAACCTCTACAGAACTGGGAAATTTAGCGAAACCGAATTCTTGGCGTTTGATCAAAAACTGCTCAGCGAAGTTTCGTTGCTGGACGATTTTTTTAAAGCAATCAAAGAAGTTAATGAACCGTCAATCTTAAACCAAGATAACCGAACCATGCTGGATCAGATCAATGGCTATCGTTTGGGCTCACAGGCTGAAGAGCTGGCAATAATTACCAAGGAAGAGTTCGATCTACTGTCCATCGCCAAGGGTAGCCTTTCTCCAGCTGAACGCAAAGAAATTGAATCCCACGTCGTTCACACTCAAAACTTTTTAAATCACATTCCTTGGACCAAGGAGTTTGCCAACGTGCCAACGATCGCTGGCGCCCATCATGAAAAACTAGATGGCACCGGATATCCCCATGGAATGAAAGAAAGTCAGATCCCGCTGCCGTCTAAGATAATGACTATTTGCGACATCTATGACGCCTTGACTGCCTCTGATAGACCCTATAAACCAGCAATGAACAATGAAAAGGCTATCGACATCTTGGTGAGCGAGGCTGATCGCGGCCAGCTAGACGGCGATCTCGTGCAGATTTTTATAGAAGCCAAAGTATTTCAGGTAATCGCCGGCAAGGAATACTCGTCATCGCCAACCGCGTCCACTAATTTTAGCAACCACCCTTGTGATCCCGAGCTTCATAGCCACGGCCACAGCGATTAAGGTTTGGCTTACAGCTATTGAGTTTGCATATAAAACTCATAGCCCATTGATTAAACTGTTATTTTTGCCATACCCAGCGGCCAATAAAGGCCATGTTGAAAAGCCTTCTATTAGCCTGAACCGCGCCAACACGGACCTTAGAAAACAACAGCACAAGCGTTATGGGTTTCGCCGCTAACAAAGCCAATTTCCTCGCCTGCAAAGGTGATGCGCATCACAGTTTGCGCTGATTAGAACCTCCTCTGTCTTGATCAGCCTAAAATGTGCGGTAAAGTCGGGCTTTTGGTACACTATTCGTGGGAATAAGCCGCTGGGTTTTTAATCCTAAATTGAATTAGCGCAAGTGTTACCAATGTTGAGAGCTGTGTAGTTGAGCGTCAAAGCCTCGCCATGGAAATTAATAATGAAAAACCTGCATGCGATCTTCGCCTCGATGCTGCTACTTAGCGCCCCGCTCGATGCGGCTGAAAGTCCGCCGCCTATGGCTGAAATGGACAGACTAATCACCGCAGGACAATTTGATCAGGCACTAAGCCTTGGCGAAGCCAATTTAAACGATTGGGAAGGTGAAAACGCTGATTTCGACTTTCTGTATGGCTTAGCCGCATTAGAAGCAGGAAGACCCAATGATGCAGTATTTGCGCTCGAAAGAGTAAGCGTGACAGCGCCCAGCCAAGTGCTGCGCTCTAGAGCCAGACTTGAACTCGCCCGAGCGTACTTCGTAACGAATAACTTGACCGCTTCAGAAAACTTATTTAACCAGGTGCTAGCTAATAACCCACCAGCCAATGTTAGACAGAATATTGACGCTTTTTTACAGCTTATCGAAACCCGGCGCAATTCTCGAGAAGCCACTTGGCGCTGGTCCCTGTCATCGATCGTAGGTAGTGACGACAACATTAACAGCGCAACCAATAATGGCCTTATAGATACCCCATTGGTTGGCCAGATTGAGCTCAATGAAGACGGCCAGCAAACTGAAGATAACTTTTCCAATACAACTGCCGGCCTCAATTTCAACTACCCACTCACCCGTGATCGCTCTATCGACGTTAATGTCAATCTGAGCCATGCAGACAATTTTGATACGGATGCATTCGACATTGATAGTGTTCGCTCTTCCCTGTCCTATAACTGGGGCAGCGAGAAGAATAGATTTCGCCATGGCCTGTCTGCCAGCAAGGTGCTGCTGGACCAGAACTCATTTCAAGATTCTTTAGCGCTGACCTCTTCTTGGCAACGAGACGCTGGCAGGGGTTGGTTTCAAAGTGTGTCGGCAACTTACTCGCAAATTCGATTTGATACCGGCAGTGGCGGTGCTTCGGCCGCACTTAGAGACATCGATCAAATTCTACTCACCGGCGGGTTGACCAAAGTTGCCGGACTACTTACACACTCTTTTAACCTATATCACGCTATAGAAGATCCGGAAAACCCCAATGGCGGTAAACACAACGGCCGCAGTTTTAGCGGAGCAGCCTACAGCTTACTTTACCGCATGAACTCTCAGCACACGCCTTACGTGCGAGCATCAATTCAAGATGTTGAACACGATAGTGAACATCCGGTTTTTTTTCGCACTATCCGTAGCGACGAAACCAAATCATTAACAGCCGGCTGGCTGTGGCAGCTTCGACGGCAGATTACCATTACTGCTGAGGCGTCTTACACCGATAATACAAGTGATATCATCTTGTTTGACTTTTCACGCTTTAGATACCAGGCAGGACTAAGATTGAATTTTTGATAACAGCTGTTAACGGCCCATGCAGGGCACGGTTACATTACTGCTTATGACAATAAAAACCTACATTCAAGGCTGCCTTGCCCACCTTAGCTATAGTTTTCTACTTCTATGCGTGGCCAACTATTCTCCAAATTACTATGCTCAAGAAGAGCTCGCTGGACGAGTTGTCGCGGTTAATGGTTCAGTCACAGCCATTGACAGCTCGGGCTTATCACGGGCCCTAGGACGCCGCTCTGAAATCTATGTCGGTGATACCATAACTACCGATGTCGCTTCGTTTGCGCAAATCCGTATGCAGGATCAGGCCATAATAGCGCTGAAAGAATCCACTGAGTTTGAAATCCTCGCCTACAGCTACAGCCAAGACCCGACTTCAGATGAATCAACCATGCGCCTCATTGAAGGCGGTTTTAGAACTATCACTGGCAATATAGGCAGACAAAATAGAGACGCCTATAAAGTAGAAACTGATTTTGCCACAATTGGTATTCGCGGCACTGATCATGAAGGAGTCATCACCACCGAGGGCCTATACACAGGGGTTTATGATGGTGGCACACAGGTGTCAAACGGTGGCGGTAGCATCGACTTGGGTCTTGGGGTCGATTTCGACTTCGGTCTAGCTTCCGATCAGAATAGCCCTCCCATTGGATTACTGATTCAGCCGCTGGCCCTCGGCACCATTCCAGTTATCAACCTCAACAGTGAGGAACAAGACGACGGCGATGGGTCTGGCAATGATGGCGATGGCGATGGCGATGGAAACGGTAATGGCAACGATGGCGATGGCGACAATGGCGACACCGGGGATAACGCTGATTCAGGAAACGGCAATGGCGGCGCGCCTGCATCTGGTGGAACAGCTGGCGGCAGCTCGGGCGGTAACAGCGGTGGCTCCGGCAACTTAGCGCCCCCCACTCCAACACTATTAGGTAATCTAATAGCTGGCGGCGCAGGCAATACTGGTGCTGGCTCTGTAGGTGGTCAAGGCCAAGAAACCAGTGAAATTCAAGTTAATCCTAACGAAGTGAGCGGTGATGGCACATTGTCCTGCACGCTCAATAGCACTAATCCAGCCTGCCGCCCACAGCAAGATCCGGCGCCGGAACCTGAACCCGAGCCTGAACCCGAACCCGAGCCAGCGCCCGAGCCAGCGCCCGAGCCTCCACCACCGCCAGAACCAGATCCCACGATCTTTGGCTTCACATCGGGTGAGCTGAGTGCCTTTGGGAACTTTGTTGGCTTAGCAACCATTGGCAATGGTGAGGTACTAGGCGGCGTCTCTAATGGCGCGAATGCTGGCGCACCGCTGTTACTCTCTACCACTGACAGGGCGTCGCCTTTTACTATTTTTACCTCCAACAGTGCCGAAGTACTCAGCTTATCGGGAGTTCCCGCAACCAATATACTCAGTAACATTGGGGGATTTGCGCTATCGTGGGGATTGTGGGAAGCCAATTCAGCAAACCCAGCCCGGCTGACTAAATACAACAATAGTTCTGATACATCACCTGAGCTCGTGGACTTAACTCAGAGTATAGTTTTAACCGCCGCTAGCCCGACCAATATTGCGAGTCTCACCGGTCAAAAGCAGTTTGCCCCCTCACAGTTTTTGATTACCACTCGTGATTTCCCTGGCAGCGAAAATGTAACAAGTGTCAGCGGCGGGTTTTATGTGGACTTGGATTTAGGCGCTATATTCGATCTGCAGGCTAATTTATGCATTGGTTCAGGGCCCTGCGACATTTCCGGTTTTGGCCTGTCTTATTGGCCGCTGATTGGCAGCGGCAACGGCAACGCAGCCATGCGATTGAGTAACTTTGGCAACATTGTATTTGACGCTAACGATTCGACTTCCTTCACTGGCGCCTCTGCAGCTGGTGCGATTGTCCGGACAACTGACGCTAGCGGTGTATTCCTCGGCGGTGATGCTTCAGGGTTCTCATTAACCTTTGAATCCTCAGCTTGGAACTGGGATTTCCTATCAGATTCTTTCAGCGACACCCTAGCAGCGATAAACAACTCGTCTGATCCACTGCCACCTGCCCGCACTGTTGCCGGCTCGATTCTATTCACTGAGCAGAGTAATCCCATTCAGTTCGTCATTGACCAAGCCGAGCGTTCCAGCCTCACTAAATACGGTTTGGCGATTTCCCAAGCCTCAGCAGACACCTTTTTCTTTGGCGGCGCGACTCCGCTGGATGGAAGTAATGCCTTGTTTACCTCCACCCGAGGAACAAGAGGCGACGGCTTAGCGATCACAAATTTCTCAGTGCTGCGACAGGCTGATGCGGTTTTCACTCCCGGGCCATCAGTCGGCGGCGGTTTGTCGGTTGTATGGGGGTTATGGGACGCGAACCCTATAGACCCGGCACCCATGTCAGGGTCAGCCTCACAGGCAGCACTCATCTATGACAATGCCTATGATGTCACGTCTGAGTCCACGATCGAAGATGTGTTCATCGTTGCAACCTACAACCCTACTCAATACAACACAGCTTTTGGCTCACGCCGATACCGTGCTTCAACCGCCCTAGCCTCGTCGACTCTAGAAATTTCCGGCGGGTTTGATATCGATATTATCAACGGCGTTATTGATAACTTACAGTTTGAAATTTGTGAAACCAGCAGCATCTGCGATTCTACTCTAAGCGGCAGCGGTGATGATCGCTGGCTTACCAATTCAATCGACGGTCTGTTTATCAATAGTGACGGTGCTATCGTCACAAACTCGTTAACGGGCACTTTTAAGACTGATGATGACGATGAGGGCGCAGACTTTAGTGGCGTGTTCAGCGGCAGTTTCACCGGCGAACGAGCCGCAGGTTTTATTGCGGGATTTCGCTTAACCGAAGACAGTGAAGAGAGTCCTGGCACCCTTACTGGTGCAGCCACCTTCGTTAAAACCGCAGAACTGAGCGGCACTGAAGCGGCTGCACTTTCCAAAGCGGGGTTTGCCCTATTTGCCCAACAGCCATTAATAGACATAACAGGTAAAGAACAAAGGGGGGTAATTGGCCCCGCGACTGACTCGGTCGGGGGCAACCCAGTAATTATAGAGCAGCGAGCTACCGCAGACCCAACCACGGGTCTTGGAACACGGCCAATGCTGCCCGATACTGATTCTCGAGTTGTCACGGCGAACACTTTTTATAATTTGGTGCGCAGCGACAGAACCGATCCTGCCCCTTTAACAGACGTTGGTGGCATCGAAGACCTTACTTGGGGAACTTGGTCAAATTATTCTGGCACTGAAGCGACCAGTTTTCTGCAAAGCGGCAAAAAAGACTATTCCTTACAGGGCAATGTAGGTACAACACAAGATGCCGCGCTGTTTGCTACCGGCAACCTCATCAGCGATATTCTAGCCCAGCCGTTCACCTATAATTCTATTGCGCAGAAGCGGTTTTCTTTTTCAGGCAGCAGCCTAGATAGCGCCGGCGCACCGATGCGAATTCTCAGTAGCGATGCTAATCTCAATTCTTTTTTTATAAACTCGATCTTAAAATTCGATTTCCTTAACGGCAACATAGATGGCTTCTTCAACGTCTATGGATGCCTCAGCGATAGTGAATGTGATTCCAGCGCGTTTAGGGAAAGCTGGAGCACACAGGTAGCTTTGTCGAGCCCTGTCGATAACGAATTTAGTTCAGACGGCGGCTTTAGACTGAATGTTACTGCGGGTGAATTTGCTATCGACCTCAATGATGATGGCGATACCGATGATACTGATGAGATCAAAAGTTTCGACGGCGAAATTTACGGCTTTTTCACAGATGACGCAGATTCTGATGCAGCTCTGTCTGCCGGTTTCTCATTTGGTGGCGGTACGCTATCAGCCAGCCCAAGCAATCCTGACAACGGCTCTTTCATCTCAGGCTTGGCATTGTTTGGTGCCACTGACCTGATAACCCAAGCGCAGGTTCAAGCCGTAAGCGATAACCAAACCCTTAGTTTCATTTTGCTTAGCGACTATATCAGCGGTGATTCTGGCCCCAGCTTTAACAACATTAGTTGGGGGTGGAGCAACGGTTTAGAAACCAAGCCGCTGCAACTCTCACGGTTTGCTTCCTTAGGAGAGTCTTCCACAATTGTGACAAATGGCTCTGACACACTCATGAATGGGTCTGCCTATTTTGACCCGGTCCCTGCAACTGGAACACCGAACGAATTCACCTACGGCTTTACCTTTGATCCTAGCAGCCCTAGTGCCATTATCGAGGGAAGTGCCAATTCCATTCTCGCTAACTATGGTGTCTATTGGGGACTATGGAATAACTCAAACAATAACGACTTAAAAATCTATGACTCCATTGGGGTTATCAATGAGCTAAACAATTTCGACACCACCACATCCCTCTCGCTATTCGTCAGCGCTGAGCC
The DNA here is from genome assembly GCA_964352445.1 of uncultured Pseudohongiella sp. Taxonomy (GTDB): domain Bacteria; phylum Pseudomonadota; class Gammaproteobacteria; order Pseudomonadales; family Pseudohongiellaceae; genus UBA9145. The sequence continues at coordinate 41,886 of CAYGSO010000002.1, forward strand.
TTTTTACGATTCGTTAACCACCCTGACCGGCAATGTTAGATTTGATCGAGCGACCGAGTTTATCGGGCTTCGTGACGACGGTCAGCCGATTCGCGATATCATGGGTGGGTTCGATCTAAACCTTGCTACCGGCAATGTCGAGAACGGCTCGTTAACGGTGTGTTTTGGTAACGCCGGCGACCTATGTTCCACCTCAGGCACCCAGCACTGGACGGTGTCTGGATTTAACGGTCCGGCGGTAGCCAGTGCAGGACTCGGCATCATAGAATCAAAATATGTCACCGGCTCTATTAGCATCGATGGCACCGACGTTATAGATCCAAATTTTAGCGGTGAAATTTATGGCTTTGTAGTTGCCGACGCCGCCGACATGCCGGGTTTTCTGATCGGGCTTAACGTGAACAATGATACGGCGGCAGCAGCAGGCAACCAAAGCCTACTAGGTGCCGCCTTATTTGAACAGGCGTTTAAGCTTACTCAATCCGAGATTCAATCCGTATCCAGCACCCCTGACTTTGGCTTTGTATTAACCAGCAAACCCATAGCAAGCAGCAATTCCAGTGTCAGCTTCACCTCGCCTACTTGGGGCTGGACCAATGACTCACAGACGTCGCCCATTTTGCTTACGACGTCTGATTCCCAAGACGGCACCCCGCTGTTTAATCTCGGCTCTGACTATTTTGATCCGCTTGAAACTACACCGGTTGTGTTTGACACTGGCTTCAAATTTGATGCAGCCAGCAACTCGGCAACGTTTAGTGGAGACGGAAATTCTTCACTAGCAGCCTTCGGCGTTAGCTGGGGATTATGGAATGGCACTGACGCTAATGCGATGCAGGTCTATGACGGAATCGGGCTTCGCAACAACCTTAGCCTATTAGATACTCAGCTGACCAGCCTACTTGTAAGTGCTGAGCCTGCCTTCACCGGCACCAATCTTACTGGTACGGTGCGCTTTGATTCGGTTGCTTCATTTATCGGGGTCAACGATCTTAATCAGCCTGTGCGAGATGTCATTGGAGGCTTTGATTTAGCGCTGGATACTGGGTCTATAGCGAATGGCTCATTAACTGTCTGTTTTGGTGAGAGCAGTGATACCTGCTCTTCGGGCACCAATCAGCAGTGGGTGATTAATGGCTTTAACGGCAGTGTTGCTACTGCCAATCTTGGTATTATTGAATCAGAATCCGTAACGGGGAATATTTACGTCGACGGTAACCTCGATGAAGCCTCAAACATTAATGGCAGCATTTACGGTTTCATGGTGGATAACAGCGCGGATAAGCCAGGCTTTGTGCTTGGTTTCGATTTAAACAACACCGATATCGAGGCCGCTGAAGGCAGCAAAAGTGCGTTAGGCGCTGCCCTGTTGGAAGGCGAATACCTATTAATCTATGACTCTGATTTGCGATCGTCCTACAACGGCTACGGCTTTGCGCTCTCTGCGGGCATACCTACTCTTAGTTCTGGCACTAAGAACAGTATTTTAGGTAACGCTGTCCATAGCTCATCTGCCGATCCCTCAATAATTAGTTTTACAGGCAGCGGCACGCTCAGCTCCGCCGTCCCCTTTTTCAATAGCGACCCAGACTATGTGTTATTGAGCGATGCAGGGTCGAGAAGCAGCAGTAGTTCAAGCATCGACGTAAGCACACAGACCACCCTCAATTGGTCAGCGTGGAATTCTAATGAGACTAACCGTCTGTATAAAAATGTATCTGGTGATTTTGAAAACAACACCTTTACCGATGATTTACTTGTCGTCACAACTCAAAGCCCGACCTTTAGATCAATGGGCAGCTATACCTTTGCCGACACCACTCAAACTCGAGATTTTACCGCCATAGCCACTGGGGGGACTTTGAATAACCTTACTGGCTCGTTCGATGTTGATTTTTCCGATGGCTCGGTAACTGGGGGTAACTTACAGTTAGCACTCGGTGACGGCTTTTCCTACGACCAAACATGGTCTGTGAACTTTACCGGTATGTTCAAGACATTGTCAGATGGGTCGAGCGACGTCTTGAGCTATCTCGATGGCGTCACCTTCAGCAGCACAAATATCATCGATAATTATGACGGCACGGCGACCGGCAATGAAATCACAGGAGACATCCTAGGCCTGCTTACCACTCTAACCGCGGGTGGCCCAGGATTCGCTGGCGGCTTTAATTTAGTCGATGCCGAAAATTCCAGTAATAGTGTACTTGGCGCTTTTTTATGGGGCAATGACGATATTCTAACCGCACAGGAGCGCATCGGCCTGTCTGCCAGCTCAGGTGTCTTTGTTACCGGCTCGGCTAGAACCGGCGACACTAGCGGTATTTTCGGCGGTCCAGCATTTGCCGGCACAGCCAGCGGCGGCGAGGTATTTACTAACCGTGCATTTGGTCAAGCCACCTTCTCCAACGATGTGAACTTTTTAGCGTCAGCAGGCGACGTAGACAGCATCTTGAGAGTCGGTACTGCCACCGCTTCATTGGGAGCTGTCTCCAATGGCATCGATAAATGGGGTGCTTGGAAAGCCGCGACACTAGGCAGCGATTTCTTTAACCTACACCAGCACGCTCTGACTGGCACCAGCACCAACGCGCCTACCGGAGATATAGGCTATTGGTTCATCGGGGATCCGCTTGATGCGAGCGATGTCCCTACCAGCGGTTCCTTCACATTCGGTGGATCAGCCGAAGACACCAATAGCCAGCTAATTCAAGTGCAAGGAAGTTATTCAGCATCTGGTGGCAGCGGTTTGAGTGCGCCGGATTTTTATGACATTGATCCCACGCAAACGACGCTTACTTTTGATATCGATTTTAACACCGCACAGTTAACTAACGGCTATTTAGAAACCTTTGCTTACATAAGCGCTACCGATGTTGAGGTGAACTGGCGGGCCTATTTTGCAGCTGCAACATTAAATGGGGCTTTTATAGAAGCCAACGTAGATGGCTCAGATGTTAGAAATCTTTTAGAAGATGAAAGCACACCGCCGCTTGTGAGCATGGCAGGAAGCCTTAAAGGCTATCTTACTGGCTCAGGATCAGTTGCAGGCGCGGCGCTTGGGTTTAATTTAACGGCTGTCAACAATGAGGGCGGCACCCATCACGCTTTATTTGGAACCGCGCTGTTAGGCTCGGGCGTATCATCGGCGATGCTTGAATTACCAGAAGCCACTGCGGATGAATATTCAATCGCCTGGGGAAAATGGGACAACCCAATCGATCAGAACTGGGTTGTGGTTACGCCAGAATTAGATGGGCAGGTGGAAATTCAAACGGAAGATTATCTAGCCTCGGTCACCCCTACTCGAATTGCAAACCTCACCGGCTCTGGAAACTACGCCACGTCAATTGCCTCGTCGTTTATTGGCAGCGGCAGCGCCGGAGATGTTACTCAAGTGGTGGCAGGCATGGCAGTGGATTTTGAAACCGGAGCCATAGCCGATGGTCTATTGCAGGTCGAAGTGGCTAATTCTCAAGCGTGGCAAATAGACTTCTCAGGCACGGTGAATGCAGGTCTTGTGGATCTGCACCCTACTGCAGGCATTTTAATGGATCCAGGCGGTATCATTAGTCATTCGATCGATGCAGATTTGGGCGGTGTCTTCACCGGAGACTATGCCGAAGCGTTCGTAGGCGGATTTGAGTTAGTCGATCAAATTAACTCGCTAAACCGAGTTGGAGGTCTGTACACTATCGAAAAGTAAAGTCTGAGTTGTGGCTAGCGAATCACAGTGGAGCGCCAGTTTAAGCTGCCTCTTACAGCAGGCGGCGTAAACTAGCCTAGCATTGGTATGAACTGACGGTAAAAAACCCAGCATACCTAGTCGGTTTTCTTTTCGAAATCCAAGGCGGCGGAATTGATACAGTAGCGCAGGCCCGTGGTTTCTTTCGGCCCATCGGGAAACACATGGCCCAAATGGGACTCACACTTACCGCACACCACTTCCGTTCTGATCATGCCATGGGAAAGATCGGCATTTTCTTTGATACTACCGGCCTCAGCGGGCTCATAGAAACTAGGCCAGCCTGAGCCGGAATCGAATTTCGTATCAGAGCCAAACACAGGCTCGCCGCAGCCTGCGCAGCGATAAACACCGTCGTCTTTCAAATCCCAATATTTGCCCGTGAAAGCGCGCTCCGTCCCGCCCTGGCGAAGCACTGTATAGCGCTCGGCGCCTAGCTCTTCCTTCCATTGTTGCTCGCTTTTTCCTGCTAGCGCCTGTTCGTCGCTGTCGTGACCTGATTCATCATTCATGGGGTTTTCGTCCTAATTCAAATTGAATTTTACTGAAGTAGCAGTACTATGACGCCGGATTCTAATTGAAGGGCTTTAGAAAGCCTAAAAAATAACTTTGTTGGTCCTTATGTATGGGCTGCAATCTAAATATAAAGTGCAGTAAGAGATATTCATAATATAATCACGCCGCCTGCGAGTTCAAACCTAACCGCTTTCCCGGTAGCGGAGCTGATAGAATGTTAACACTTGCGGTTATTGGCCGACAAACTATGCATACCAGCCCCCTTAATTATTGAAATTATTATGAAAACGATTCCACAGTCCGACAAGCTTTCTAATGTGTGCTACGACATCCGCGGGCCTGTTCTCGAGCAGGCCAAAAAGCTTGAAGAAGACGGCCATAGAATCCTCAAACTGAATATTGGCAACCCGGCGCCTTTTGGCTTCAATGCACCGGATGAAATTCTTTATGACGTTATTCAAAACCTTGCCAGCGCTCAGGGCTACAGTGATTCCAAGGGTATCTATCCAGCGCGCAAGGCGATCATGCAGGAATCCCAGCGGCTTAATATAAAAGGGGTTGAAATAGACGATATTTATCTGGGCAATGGGGTAAGCGAGCTAATCACAATGGCCATGCAGGCCCTGCTCAACAACGGCGACGAAGTATTAATCCCTGCCCCTGACTACCCGTTATGGACAGCTGCTGTAAGCCTCAGCGGGGGCACGCCGGTGCATTATGTCTGTGATGAGCAGGCCGATTGGTACCCTTCTATCGAGGACATCGAGTCGAAGATAACGCCACACACTAGAGCACTGCTTATCATCAACCCTAATAACCCCACCGGTGCGGTCTACAGCAAAGAGATCCTGCTGGAGCTAGTTGAAGTTGCAAGAAAGCACGAACTGATCCTGTTTGCAGATGAGATCTACAGCAAAATTGTTTACGACGACGCTCAGTACATTCCAGTGTCATCGCTGTGCGAAGACGTCTTCGTGGCAAGCTTTAACGGTTTATCTAAGTCCTATCGCTTAGCGGGTTTCCGTTCCGGTTGGATGGTCCTCAGCGGTCCAAAGCACTTAGCTAAAAGCTATATAGAGGGCTTGGAAATCTTAACCAACATGCGTCTTTGCGCCAATGTTCCGGCGCAGCTGGCGATACAAACCGCGCTGGGTGGCTATCAAAGTATCAACGATTTGGTGCTTCCAGGCGGCCGCCTCAAAGAACAGCGGGATATCACTTGGCAACTACTGGATCAAATTCCGGGGGTGAGCTGTGTTAAGCCTAAGGGCGCCATCTACATGTTTCCTCGGTTCGACCCCGACGTCTATACCATAAAAAATGACGTTGCCTTAGTGTTAGATATTTTAGCGAAGGAGAAAATACTAGTAGTGCAAGGTAGCGCCTTCAATATCAAGGATACCCAACATCTGCGCATTGTATTTTTGCCGCAGAAAGACGAGTTAGCTATAGCGATCACGAAAATAGCTAAGGTAATGCAAGACTACCGCAACTAGCTGGGGCTTGGCTTAACGACAAAGCCCAGCGCCGCAAGCGTCGCGGTTTCAGCAGAATCCGAATTAGCTTTTATAATCTCAAAGTCTGAGAACTCTGCTCTATCAATCATCGATTTCCTAAATGAGTCAAAAGTCACGCTCAGTGAGTCAGGCAATGATGAAAAGCTTTGCTTTTTGTATTCGCCGGTCAGCAAATCCAGTGGCAAAGCTTGTTTTATGGCATTGATGGCATCAGTTGCTGTTAATTTATCCAGCGTTTGCGGGGCTAGCCAAGTGTTTGCTGGGTTGAGTGGTGAGGACTGCAAATAGCATTCTCTGTATTGCTGCCACAGCATTTGGGTCGCCGTCGCTTTAGCCCGGCGACTATAACCAGCCATATGTGGAGTCGCAATATTCGCTCTTTGCAGTAATTCAGGATTAATCTGCGGCTCAGCGTCCCATACGTCAAGCACAGCAAACAGTTCTGGAAAATTGTTAAGACAGCCCAATAGCGCGCTTTCATTCACTACCCCGCCCCTGCTGGCATTAATAAATGTAGCCGTAGGGCGTAATATAGCCAGCAGTGGCTCATCTATCATCTGCGCTGTGGGATATGGCCCCTCAACCGTTAGCGGCACATGCAGGGAAACCGCCTCACATGCAAAAATCGCCGCTAATTCGGCAAGCACGACGCCGCTCTCGAGTAATTGCTCAGCCTGCTGCCTGCCTAAAAAAGGATCGAACACACTGACTGCTACTCCCATTCTGCGCAGTAACAATGCCAGAGCGCTGCCAACAAAGCCGCACCCGACAATGCCAACCCGATCATGATCGAAGTCGAATTTGCCAGCGGCCTGTGAAAAGCACAAAGCTGCAATGCAATACTGCGCCACAGCTATGGCGTTACTCCCCTTGGCGTGACTAAATTGAATGCCATGATGGTCTAAATAATGCTGATCGACGTGCTCAACACCGCTTGTTGCGCTGCCTACAAATTTCACCCGGCTTCCAGCCAGCAACAGCTTATCAACCTTGGTTACGGAGCGAATCAGCAGCACATCAGCGTCAGCCACGGCGGCGCTGTTTATTCCTCGCCCAGGCAATAAGTGAAGATCGCCATATTCAGCAAAGAGTTGCTCGACGTACTTTAGGTTCTCATCCGCGACTATTTTCATCGAGCAATTCTAATTGGGAGTTAACGACTCATTGTGTCGGTTTTCTAATTGCTTAAACTGATACAACAATCGATCAGCTTCAGAGTGCTTGAAATCAAGCTCGGTCAAAATTTCGGTAAACAGTGTTTCCTTAGGAGGCGCTACCTGCAAATCAGCCATCTGCGCAGAAGCGAAGCTTTCCTGCCCCTCGGCCACCTCGCAGATTATAGTCGCCAATTGCCGGCTTAAAAATGCCGACTCTTTATGGGTCTCCAGCAAGACAGCTAGCTGTTTGAAGCCGCGCACAGGTAGATCAGCAACTTCAGAAAGTCGATCATAAATCCCCTGTAGCGAGCCAAACTCATTGAGCAGGGCTTTGGCTTTAACTGGGCCAACCCCTGGTATTCCGCCTATGACATCCACCGCATCACCCACTAAACCAAGGTAATCTGGAAACTGCTCTGGGTTCACACCCCAGGTAAGGGCTACATCGTCCCGATAGCGCTTCCTATTGCCGCTGTAGTCCCAAAGATAGCAGCGCTCGTCTTTTAATAATTGAGCAAGGTCTTTATCTCTGGAGACTATACAAATCTCAGTATCAGCGGGAAACCAGCCTTGAGCTTTTCCTGCCAAGGTTCCCAGAATGTCGTCTGCTTCAAATTCGGAGCTGGCAAAATCGGCTAAGCCTAATGCCTGCGCAATCAAGCCACAGGCGTCTAGCTGGCGCTTCAGGTTTTCATCTGGCAGCTCGCGGTTAGATTTGTAAGCACAGTGAAGTTGGTGCCGAAATCCGGTTTGCAGGCTTTCATCTCTTGCCACAGCAACATGAGTTGGCGTGGTTCTACGCAAAAACTGAAACAGAAACTGAGCAAACCCAAATACTGCACTCAGGTCCTTCCCCTGCGCTGCGTAACACTCCACATAAGGAGAAAAATGAGCCTGAAAGATATAAATAGATGCATCTATAAGATAGATGCCGGTTTTCCTCGCAGACGATGTTCCAGTGATAGTCATAATCGAATTTCAACCCTATGACTCATCGATGCCTTATTCACTCTTTTTTCGAATGAGGTAGCTATAAACTTGGACCTGCTCTGACGAGTCCAGTAACTCGTGCCCGAGGAAGACGCAGAATTTCGGAATATCTCTAGTGGTTGATGGATCTGTGGCGATTATTTTGAGGGTTTGACCGGGGGCCATGTCACGGATTTTATTATGAACCATCATCACCGGTTCTGGGCAGTAAAGGCCGCTCGCATCAAGCAGCACATCTGGGGCCAGGGTAGACTCGGTGTTAGCGGTATTACTTAGTTCGTTTTCTTCTTTAGACATTAGAGATTATAACTTTTCGGCAGTTGCTACTAAACTTAACACGTACGATACTTAAGTTTGAACATCAAGTCGATCTATGGATTTGCTTGAGTCGAAATTGGTCCGCGTTTTTATAATAAATAAGAAGCACCAGCCTTATGGCAACTATTTATCTTGAACCACAAGAAGCAGCAGTGCAGGCGCTATTTGATCGCGCGACCCTGCAGTTTACAGTGGGTCTTATACGTCAGCACAACCCATCGCTTGCACTTAGAATTCAAAACCTCATTGCCCCAACCGCAAAAGTCTATCGGCAAGATGACAAGCAACCCAGCCCCAATGATCTGTACCAGCTCACCCTCGATTCGTTTACACTAAAGCGAGTAGTAGACACCTTGGCGATTGCTGGCCAAGAGCTAGCTGAAAAAGTACTTGAGTCTCTCGATGGTGATCACGAACATTTGCTCACAACTAAGGCAACCATTGGAAAATGGTTGAGCTATGCTCAATACCATCAAGGCGAATACGATAAATTCAAGCAGAAGCAGATTTAGCTAGCTTTTTGCTTGAACTATCGAGCAGCTTTCAGTCTCTCCATCGAAGGTGATAGCAGCCTCACCGCTGCGTAATTGCGCCATAACTTGGGAAACCTTAGACGAAAACGACGACTCTACCGCGCCGTAGTCTGTTCCCTCTCGCGAGACAAAATCTTCGATGATCGCGGTTAGCACATCGGGGCTTAATTCTTGGTAAGGAATAATCATATTAAGACTGCTACCGCGTATGAATGCTAACTAGTCACGTCAGCTAAACTAGCTCAACTACGTTTAGACGCTGGGTGTCTGCTTTTTGAATCGCAAGCTCAGCGAACCCAAACAAATCGGTATCAGCAAGCTGAGAAGGTGAAACGCTTGTTATACTACGAAATATCGATTCAACTCGGCCAGGATATAGCTTGCTCCACTGGGTCAACATTGCCTTAATGTTCTGACGCTGCATATTGTCCTGACTGCCGCACAAATTACAGGGAATAATCGGAAAATTCATGAGATCGGCATAAAGGGCGATTTCAGTTTCACGGCAGTAAGCCAAGGGCCGGATAACTATATTGCGCTTGTCATCACTCAGCAGTTTCGGCGGCATCGCTTTCAGTTTGCCACCGTAAAACATATTTAAAAACAGGGTCTCGATAATATCGTCGCGGTGGTGGCCTAAGGCTATTTTATTTGCCCCAATGGATTCAGCATAGTTATAGAGAATTCCTCGGCGCAAGCGTGAACATAATCCACAGTAGGTTTTACCTTCTTCAACTTTGTCTACCACAATGGAGTAGGTGTCTTGCTCCAATATTTTATAGCTAACACCAAGGTTTTCTAAATACTCGGGCAACACGTGCTCGGGAAACCCTGGCTGTTTCTGATCTAAGTTTACCGCGTGTAAATCGAATTTTATTGGCGCACTTTTTTGCAGGCGCTGAAGAATATCTAACAGCGCATAGGAATCTTTGCCGCCAGACAGACAGACCATGACCAAATCGCCGTCTTCAATCATATTGAAATCGGCGATTGCATGCCCCACATCCCGGCGCAAATTCTTTCGGCTACGGTTTAGCTTGAACTCTTCCTTTGACGCTCTAGACATAATTTACGGCTACACCCGTTCTAGAATAGTGGCGATACCTTGGCCCAGACCGATGCACATAGTGGCAAGGCCTAGCGATGCATCTTTGTCTTCCATATTGTTAAGCAGTGTAGTGGTAATACGCGTACCCGAGCAGCCAAGTGGATGTCCTAATGCGATCGCCCCACCCTTCAGATTAACCTTGTCCTCTACTACATCCAAAAGCCCTAGATCTTTCAATACCGGCAAGGACTGGGCGGCAAAGGCTTCGTTAAGCTCTATGCAGTCTAAATCAGAAATAGTCAGGCCGGCTTTCTTCAGGGCCTTTTGAGTCGCCGGCACAGGACCATAACCCATTATTGATGGATCTACGCCGGCATAGGCCATAGCGCGAATCTTGGCACGGATTTTAAGTCCCATTGCTTGCGCCTTCTCCGCCGACATGATGAGCATTGCTGATGCGCCGTCTGATAATTGCGACGATGTTCCTGCTGTTACCGTGCCGTTAACAGGGTCGAAGACAGGTCTCAGCTGAGACAAGCCTGCCACCGAGGTTTCCGGCCGAATGGTTTCGTCGTGCTCAATTAACACTTTGAAGCCTAGGTCGTTGTGCCCTTCGATAGCCACTATTTCGTTGCTAAAACCACCGTTGGAGCGAGCCCTATCGGCCAACAAATGTGACCGCACAGCAAACTCATCTTGGGTTTTCCTGTCGATACCATGCATCTTAGCCAGAACTTCCGCGGTCACGCCCATCATCCAAGCAGCCTTAGCCATATATTTAGACGCTTTGGGATTTGGATCAACACCATGGGTCATAGCGACATGACCCATATGCTCGACACCGCCAACAATAAATTGGTCGCCGTTGTTACTCCCGATAGCCATGGCTGCCGTGTGTAGCGCCGACATAGATGAGCCGCACAGCCGATTCACCGTTTGTGCACAGGTGGAATGTGGCAGCACTGACATCAGAGCAGCGTTTCTGGCAATGTTCCAGCCCTGCTCCAGAGTCTGATTGACGCAGCCCCAAATTACATCTTCTACATCCGCCGGCTGGGCACCGGGATTACGCTCGAACAGCGCATTGATCAGCCTTGCGGACAGCTCTTCAGCCCTTACATGTCGAAATGCCCCTGCTTTCGAGCGAGCCATGGGGGTGCGAATACCATCTACAATTACCGCGTCTCTTGGGTGCAAAGTCATTTTACTCTCCTAATTCCTAATAGTAGGTTTCGCCAGCCGCCGCTTTCGCCTGCATTTTCTCAGTAGGCTGATACAACTCACCAAGGTCCGCATATTTATTTGCCATCTCGCAAAACTGCGCTAGGCCTATACTGTCTATGTAGCGCAGCGCGCCGCCTCTGAAGGGAGGAAAACCCAAACCAAGTATTAAGCCCATATCAGCTTCAATCGCCGTGTCTACGATTCCATCCTCTAAGCATCTGACGGTTTCAAGACAGAAAGGCGTCATCATTCTTTCTAATATTTCAGCGTCAGCAAATTCGCGCTTAGCTATTTGTACTGAAGCAACAATGGCATCGATTTCTGGGTTCGGTAACTTTTTAGGCTTACCCTTTTTATCCGGCTCATAGCAATAAAAGCCACTGCCAGTTTTTTGGCCAAAGTTTTTATTGGCATACAGCTTATCGATTACGCTTTCAAAGCTAAGCTGCATACGCTCAAACCCAGCCGCCATGACCGCTTGGGCATGAACTCCTGTGTCAATTCCAACGACGTCCATAAGATAGGCTGGGCCCATAGGCCAGCCAAACTTTTCCATCACTTTGTCGATGTGTCTGAAATCCGCGCCATCTCTTATCAAACTCGAAAATGCGCCAAAATAAGGAAACAAAATACGATTCACTAAAAAGCCCGGGCAGTTGTTAACCACAATCGGAGTTTTACCCATCTTCTTGGCATAGGCCACCGTCGTCGCAATCGTCTGCTCACTTGAGTGCTTACCGCGGATTACTTCCACTAAGGGCATTAATGGCACTGGATTAAAGAAGTGCATGCCACAGAAGTTTTCTGGCCGAGTTAATACACTCGCCAAATCATCGACAGAAATAGTCGATGTATTGGTTGCTATAATGGTTTTATCATCAACAAGACCCTCGAGCTCCAGAAGCACTGCCTTCTTAACCTTAGGGTTTTCCACGACTGCTTCAACAACGATATCTGCACTGTCTATTTCGCTGTAATCGAGCGTTGGAGCTATGCTGCTCAATACAGCGAACATCTTCTTAGGATCAAGTTTGCCTCTTGCCACCTGTTTTTCTAGCAGTTTCTGCGCCTCTGCCATGCCCAAATCAAGCCCGGCTTGGGCTATGTCTTTCATCAAGATAGGTGTGCCTTTAAGAGCAGACTGGTAGGCGATACCACCACCCATGATGCCGGCGCCAAGCACCGCGGCAGATTTAATTTCAGCAGCCAGCTTTAGGTGCTGCTTGGCTTTGCCCGCCAAAAACTGATCATTCAGAAACATTTGCACTAAATTGGCAGCAACGTCAGTTTTAGCTAGTTTGGCAAACGCCTCATGCTCTATAAGCAGCGCCGCATCTCTACCGAGAGCTGCGTTCTTGCGCATGGCTTTTACTGCAGTTGTCGGTGCAGGATAGTTTGGCCCCGCCGCTGCTGCGACCATACCCAGCGCCGTTTCATAAGCGACATTCAATTCAATTGGAGTCAGCGTCAAAGGGCTGGTTTTTTGATGCCTGATTTTTAAGTAGTCAATCTTGCCTTCTACACACTGCAGAACTAATGCTTGGGCTGCTTCGATTAGTAGCTCATCTGCAACGATGGCATCCAGTGCACCTTCGGCGAACGCCTGTTCTGCTTTAATGTGAGAGCCGCTGCTAATCCATTGATTCGCGTTGTCAGCGCCGATTAGGCGTGGCATACGAACCGACCCACCAAAACCTGGGAGGATGCCTAGCTTCACTTCAGGAAAACCAACCACTGCGTTTGCAGTGGCAACCCGGAAATCGGTGGCAATAGCCATTTCCATACCGCCGCCTAAGGCTATACCGTTTACTGCAGTCACACTCGGAAATGGCAGATCTTCGATCGCCGTAAATACGGCGTTTGCCTTTACCAGCCAGCCTAAAATTTCGGCCTCATCCTGGGTAAACATCGAGGTAAATTCGGTAATATCAGCCCCAACAATGAAGCTGCTTTTGGCGCTGGAAAAAATAGCTCCAATCGCGCCGCTTGCGGCAATGGCTGCAACCGCAGCCCCTAACTCTTCAAGTGTCTGCTGATTGAATTTGTTAACCGATGAGCCTTCCAAGTCGAATATTGCATGAGCAATGCCTGAAGGCAGTGTGTCGACACGTATGGCTGTGCCCGAATAGATCATCTTATTACTCCGATTTTAGCGGTTATCCACTGTGAATTCGCGTGACGAGAAGCATTTTTTGGGGTGAGTATTATACCTACTTACGCCAGCAATACGGAAGCCACAATGGCGCTTCTAAACTATGAAAAATACGCTACCATGGGCTCAACTTTACCAAAAGCGGTTAACTCTATGAAAAAAGCCCAATTGTTTTGTTTAGTCAACCTCATCTTTATCGCGCAATTGGCGGTTGCCGATAGCGCAGCCATAGTGCTGTACCACCACGTTGCGACTGATACACCTGCATCCACTTCATTAACTCCAGCTCAATTTAGAAGCCACTTAGAGTTTATCCGAGACACCGGGCTGGAAGTATTAGCGTTGGATGAAATAGTAAACGCCATCGAGTCAAAGCAACCCCTACCGGAAAAGGCCGTAGCAATCACCTTTGACGATGGCTACCTGTCTATATTCACCGAAGCCTTTCCGATGCTGACTGAATTTGGCTATCCGTTTACCGTATTTATCAGCACCGGGCCTATTGACCGCGCCCAGAAGAACTACATGAATTGGGATCAAATACGCACCCTTAGCGAGGCTGGAGCGATCATTGCTAACCACATGGTAGAGCACCCCTATATGCTTGACAAAGCACCCACACAAGATAACGTCAGCTGGCTGCGCAGTCAGCGCGAGGAGTTACTTTTAGCCCAAGATCGAATCAAAACCGAAACTGGTCAAGACCATAAGTTATTCGCGTATCCCTACGGCGAATACAATCAAGAAATTAAAGCGATGGTAGAATCATTGGGGTTTGTTGGCTTCGCCCAAAACTCTGGGGCAGTTAACAACCAATCAGATATGACCGCCTTACCCAGGTTCCCGCTAGCCAGCGTCTATGCAAATTTAGACACGGCAAGAACGAAGTTTTTAAGCAAAGCATTTAATGTAAGTCTCCTGGCGCCTCTATCTCCTGTCACAGACAGCGCACGGCCGAGCACAACCCTGCAGTTTTCCCCAGGCGATTATTCCTTGAGTCAAATTGGCTGTTTTTACAACGGCGAGGCCATGGATCTAAATTGGATTGACAGGGAAAATGGAATTCTTGAGTTAAGGTCAAAAACCGATGCCCAAAGCAGAAGATGGCGATACATTTGTACAGCACCGGACCCAAACAGCAATCGATTTTATTGGTATTCGATACAGTTTATTAACCCTGAAAAGCCGGGCTAAACTGGAAGATCCTCATCTCGTAGGTGTAAATCATTTTGTAGAATAATATTCTGTACTTCGTCGACGTAGTGATCACCGCGCTGGGAATAACGACCGAGCCCAATGGCGAGTACCATGGAATCAATAGGTTGCTCTTCGCTGCGCATATGCACCCGCAGATCCCGTAGGTAATCGTAAGACTGATTAGTGTTTATATTGAGGAAGTAAGCTGATACGGCAGATGCCACCGAGTCAAAACTTTTCACCTCATGAATTGCACCCGAATTGCGCCTTTTTGGCACGATGCCACAGCCTTCGATGAAACACCATTGGCCGAATACATTATTGCCCTCTAGGGTAAACCTCGAGGTCCCCCAAGCGGATTCATTGGCGGCTTGAGCCAGCACCAGCGAAGGCGGAATCACATCAACTCGGCGCATTAGTTCGAGCACTAATTCCGCCTCATTTAGCTGATCAATTTCTAGCCTATAGCTTTCGGCAAGTTCTAGAATAATGCTTTTCTCAACCGCGGAAAATGGCACGCCGATTTTAGCCATCTCAGCCAAGGGCTCTAAATCGGCACGCATTTGAAGTATTTTTTCGTTTTCCGAATCAACGTAGTTTTCTAAATAGTCAAAGAACTGACGCTTTTTTTCATCGACATCTGCTATTGAGGCAAAATCTGGAAACACGGCGATTGGATCGATTTCAGGCAGCACCACCAACTTTGGTGCCTGCTGTGGAGCTACGCTCATAACCATGACAATAAGGAGCCCCATGACAACACTTGATGCCATAGCTACTAGTAATTCTACCCGCCTATTTGCCGCTACCAAATCAACATCCCTTGCCGCTCCAAACGCTGACATCAGGCTTTTAAGAACGCTGATATCGCATTGATTTTCATCACGTTTCTATTACATATTTAAAACCAGTCAAGCTCATCAAACCCAATCTATGTAATTGAGTTTTCAGTAGTTTCTTGATTCCTATCTAGCACCCAATCGCACGCCAATTTGTGAGGTAGACGGATCGTAAACTGCCTTCTAGTTACAAGCAAACTTTATTTAACCCGCTAAACCGCCAAAAAAATAAGCCCACTGTTTCAACGCCATAGCACTTTAGACCTGTAAACTGAAAGTGAACGCTAGGTATAAATTAAGGCTTGCTGCCACCCAAACAGTTCGGTGAAAGCGGAGAGTTAGATTGTCTTGTCTCCCATTCTGAGGGCGTGTAGAGATGTAGCGCCAGTGCGTGCACCGGACCGGCTAACTCAACGGCTAAAAGTGTATAAAGCATCTGATGCCGTTTTACTTTACTGAGGGAGGAAAAATCGCTAGATACCACTGTGAGTTTAAAATGCGAATCGATCGCCGACCCACCGTGATTATGGCTTTCATTTTCTAGTGCTAAAAACTCCGGCCTGAGTGATTGTGAAACCTTACTTTCAATACTTTTCTCAATATTCATGTCTGTTTGTTAACCCTTTTAGCAGCAGCGTTTGCGTTGGTGCATTGTAAATCATCTGCAAACTTGATGCAGCGGTGGAGTTAACCCACAACCATAGCTAGAATGCAGCTTTTAATTAGGCACTACTATGAGTATTAACTGGTATCCGGGCCACATGAACAAGGCTCGCAAGGAATTGATCAAAGCAGTGCCGCTGGTCGATGCAGTAATTGAGCTTAGGGACGCAAGAGCACCTAGGGCGACTTCAAACCCACTGCTAGAAACCGTAACAGCCAGCCTGGCCAAGGTTGTAGTACTCAGTAAAGCTGACCTTGCCGACCCCCAAACCACCGAACTATGGCGCAGCTTCATTAATTCAAATGCGCACAATACCTGCCTTACAAACTCCCTAGACGCTCCCTTACAGGCAAGTCAGATCATTCACGCGGTTTCCTCTTTGCTGCAACTTGGATCAAACCCCAAGGATAAAAAGGTTCAGATCCTCATAACAGGCATACCCAACGTCGGCAAATCAACCCTGCTGAATACCCTTTCCGGTCGAAAACTGGCGAAAACCGGCAACGAGCCAGCTGTTACCCAACGCCAGCAGCGAATCAAGCTGGATGAAACCTTTTACCTGATCGACACCCCAGGCATGCTTTGGCCTAAACTCGAAGACCAAGACGGCGCCTACAAACTTGCCATGATCGGCTCAATCAGAAACACAGCAGTAGAAATAGGGGATATAGGCTGGTTTGCAGCGGAAACTCTTTTGGCGAACTTCCGCCAGCGGCTAATCGAGCGCTATGAAATAGGAAATGACATAGCTTCAGCAGAAGCACTGCTCGAATTTATTGGCTATCATAGGGCAGGCAACAAAAAGCGGGGCCAAGTAGATTGGCACAAAGCCTCAGATATATTACTAAATGACTATCGCTCGGGTAAACTAGGTCGATTAACCTTGGAGAGCCCCGACTCGGTAGTCCAGAACCCAAGTGACTCAATCAACCCTTGAATTCATCGCTCACATAGCGTCAGTAGAGAATTACTAATTAATGTCTGAATCAGCAGTAACCTCATCACCAAACACAAGCCAGACCACTAAACCCAGCCAGGTCCACCCTGCCTTTGAATGGCTACGCAGCGAATCAATACCCTCTTTAAATATTGTTATGGAGGAGTATCAGCATACAGTCACTGGTGCCATGCACTACCACCTTGCCAGTGAGAATACAGAGAACGTTTTTATAGTCGCTTTTAGAACAGTGCCCATGGATTCTACTGGGGTTGCCCATATTCTGGAGCATACAGCGCTTTGCGGCAGCAAGAGATACCCTGTTCGCGACCCGTTTTTTATGATGATTCGGCGTTCTCTCAACACCTTTATGAACGCTTTCACAAGCAGTGATTGGACCGCCTACCCGTTTGCCAGCAAAAACAAAAAAGACTTTAACAATTTGCTCGATGTGTATTTAGATGCAGCCTTTTTTTCTCGGCTACATGAACTGGATTTCGCCCAAGAAGGCCACCGCTTAGAATTTACTGAAATGGAAAACCCCGCCAGTGAACTGCAGTATAAAGGGGTTGTGTTTAACGAAATGAAGGGGGCAATGAGCTCAACCAATAGCGTACTTTGGCATACCTTGAGCAAACACCTATTCCCTACCTCGACCTACCACTACAACAGCGGCGGTGAACCCGAAGACATCCCGAATCTCGCGTATGAAGACCTTGTGTCTTTCTATAAAAGTCATTACCACCCGAGCAATTCGGTTTTTATGACCTTTGGCGACATTCCTGCAGTTGAACACCATCACTACTTTGAAGACTTAGCCTTAAAGCAGTTTTCAAAGCTTGATGTACATATTGCTGTGACGGATGAGAAAAGGTACACAGCTCCCATCAAGGTTGAAGAAACCTATGCCGCTGAACAATCTGAAACCAATAAGCACCATGTCGTCGTGGGCTGGCTGTTAGGACACAGTACCGACCTTGAAGAGTTATTCAAGGCTCAGCTACTTTCCAGTGTTTTGTTGGACAACAGTGCCAGCCCCTTGCTAAAAGTGCTGGAAACCACCGAATTGGGCAGCGCGCCATCGCCAATGTGTGGGCTTGAAGACTCCAATCGAGAGATGAGTTTTATGGCCGGTCTTGAAGGCTGTGCCGAGGGCTCTACTGAAGCTGTAGAAAGTCTGGTATTGAGCACTCTAGAAGACATCGCAAACAACGGCGTCGATCCCGAGCAAGTAGAAGCAGCACTGCATCAGCTTGAGCTTAATCAGCGAGAAATCTCTGGTGACAGCTACCCATACGGCCTGCAGCTAATTTTGACTGGCTTGTCGACCGCTATGCATAGGGGAGACCCGATAAACCTGCTCAACATTGACCCAGTATTGGAAAAACTGCGGGCACAGGTGCTGGAACCTGAGTTTATTCCTAACTTGATTCGTTCACTGATTCTCAACAATCAGCACCGCTTAACCCTGACTTTATCGCCAGACACTGAACTTGCGAGTAAGAAGGTCGAGGCTGAAGTAGCCAAGCTCAAAGCCATCAAAGAATCACTCTCACCAGGTGAGACGAATGTTATCGTTGAAAAGTCACTGGCCCTCGCTGCGCGGCAAGAAGTGGTAGACAACCCAGAAATTTTGCCAAAGGTCGACTTGTCTGACGTACCTAAATCCATTAGTGAACCCCAACGCAGCGAAGCCGTGATGCCGACTGGGTCAAAGCTCACCTCCTATGCCCAGGGAACCAATGGGCTGAGCTACCAACAAATTGTAATTGGCTTACCGGCGCTTGAAGACCACTTGGTTAACACCCTGCCCCTTTACACTACCTGCGTTACTGAACTTGGTGTCGGCGCTAAAGACTATTCTCAGGTGCAAACTTGGGCTGCCAAAGTGAGTGGTGGCGTTAACTGCTTCAGCAGCATCAGAGGCTCAATCGACGACATTAACCAAGTCAAAGGCCTACTCACCTATTCATCCAAGTGTTTGTCTGCCAACCACAGGCAGATGACCGAGCTGCTAAAACAGACGATGACCGACGTCAGGTTCGACGAAGCACAACGTTTGGCCGAGCTCATCGAGCAAATAGCGGCCCGCAAAGAAAGCAGTATTACTGGACAAGGGCATAGCTTAGCCATGAGCCTAGCTTCAAGCGGGATGAGCCCTACTGCTAAGCTGTCCCATCACGCCGGTGGCCTGGCTGGCATCCAGCACTTGAAAAAGCTCCGTGACACAATGGCCGACGAAAGCTCGCGACACGCTTTGTTGGACGACTTTGCCAAGTTGCATGAAGCTGTGCTGAGTGCACCGAGGGAATTCATGCTGATAGCCGAGAGCGCCTCACTACCAGCAATGAAATCTGATATCGAGACTGCTTGGGCTGGATCTGTGCCAACCAAGCTATCGTCTACGCTGAGCCTGCCGTTTGCAAGACACATGGTGCGGCAAGTCTGGACCACCTCAACCCAGGTGAGCTTTTGCGCCAAAGCCTACCCAACCGTGCCCTCATCCCATGAAGACAACGCAGTTTTAAGCGTGTTGGCAGGCTTTCTGCGCAATGGCTACCTCCATAAGGCGATTCGTGAACAGGGCGGTGCCTATGGCGGTGGCGCTAGCCAAGATACCAATTCGGCGTCCTTTAGATTTTTCTCTTACAGAGACCCCCGTCTCGAAGAGACCTTAGACGATTTCGATAAGTCATTAGATTGGGTGGTGTCTGGCAGCCACGGGGACCATCAGCTTGAAGAGGCCATTCTGGGGGTTATTGCCAGCTTGGATAAGCCAAGCTCACCTGCCGGAGAAGCCAAGCAGGCCTATTATAATCATCTGTTTGGTCGAGATTTAGACTTAAGAAGGCGCTTTCGACAACGGGCGTTAGATACCACCATGGAAGATTTACGCAGCGCTGTAGCCACCTATTTCGACCCAAAGACCGCCAGCATTGGTGTTATTAGCAGCCCTGAGTCAGCTGACAGGTTGGCAAGCCTTGGAATGGAAAGGATAGATTTGTAACATTAACAATAGATTAAACACCTAACTTAATGTAAAAACTATTTATAGAAAAGTCACTAAATAAAATAGTTTGGAACTTTTTCAAAACCACAGGGTCTGAATAAGTGTAGGTAGATGGTTTGCAAAATTGTGGGTTTTGTTTCATTTATCTCTCCCTTGATAGTATATTGAGCCCGGTAGTGACAACTACTGGGCTCTTTTCTTTTTGGGCTATCAAAATTAGCCCTAACCAGACAACACCATGATCGCAGCTTTTTCAGCCACTCAACCTATGCACGAAGCCACTAAAGTCACGCTCATCGGCATGGCACTGGATATTGTGCTGGGTGTTGGCAAAATCGTAGGCGGAATTCTAAGCCATTCGTTTGCACTGGTCACCGATGGAATACACTCTCTAACCGATGCTTTTTCAGACGTATTTGTGCTTATCCTTGCCAAAATAGGTCGCTCCGAACCCGATGAAGAACACCCGTGGGGCCATGGCCGCTTCGAAACCATTGGCACTGTTGGCATGGGGGTTTTGTTTTTCACCACTGCTGGCATCATCGTTTTTGATGGCTTTGGACGCCTGTTAGAGGGCTCTGCTAGCTCCGCTCCCGAGACACCGGCACTGTTGATCGCGCTTGCATCGATCGGTTTGAAAGAATGGATTTTCCGCTACACCCTTGCCGTTGCCAACAAATTAAACTCCAACTTACTCAAAGCCAATGCTTGGCACAGTCGCAGCGATGCGTTTTCATCCATTGCAGTGCTTGCAGGGGTGTCTGGGGCCATGCTGGGCTATTACTGGATGGATCTTGTCGCTGCTCTAGTGGTGGCATTGATAATCGCTAAAATAGGCTGGGGGCTTTGTACTGAAGCGCTGAAAGAGCTAGTGGATACCGCAGTGCCGCAGCAGCGGCGCACCCAGATTGAACATACTATTCACGAGTCTAACGACATCAAAGGCATCTCGGGCATCAGGTCTCGCCAATCTGGCGGCAGCATCATTTTGGAAGTTAGTTTGTTAGTCGACCCAACAATCTCCGTATCCAGAGGCCACCAAATTGGCGAAGAGATTAGCAAATCACTGCGTGGCCGCTTTAGTGACATCAACGATGTTTTGGTGCACATAGACCCAGTGCACGAAGTGCCATTAACAAACCCTTCAACTCTCGGCACTGGGATGCCAAACGACGCCCAGATAATTGCTGAGATTAAGCAACGATGGTCCCAGCTATTGCCAGAAGGAGCTATTGAGTCTGTGGATTTAAGCCATCAAACGGTTGGCGTAAATATTGAATTGAGACTGGCTGAACCGAGTATCTCGGCGACGCTTGCACAGCAGTTACACGCCGCCCTCGCCCAACTAGCCTATGTGGCAAATCTAAATATCTATACCAAAGTATTCGATAAAACCAACAGCCACTAGCCGATGAGCCCAACAGCATTTAACTGTGGGCTTTGATTAACTCGTATGCGGATTTAATATCTTGGGTTTTCTTCGTTGCGATATCCATCATTTCTTCTGGCAAGCCTTTCGCAACTAATTTATCTGGGTGATGCTGATTCATTTGCCGACGATAGGCCTTCTTTAATTCGGCAGCATCAGCTTGGGGTTTCACCCCCAGCAACTCATAGGCGGCAGCAAGCTTATCAGCGCTGGAAACTTGCTCGGAGAAATGTGCTTGCCCAGAAATCCTGCCTAGCAGCTCATTAAATTCGGCCAAGCTGTAGCCTAGATCGGTCGCGATCTGTTCGAGAATTTTTTGCTCTTTGGTGTCCAATCTGCCATCGGAAAGAGCGACGGCAGAAATGATTTCCAAAAACATTTGGACCAGAGTGCTTCTGCGAGACAGTTCTTGTTTAAACTGCGCAAGCACCGCATGAATTTGAAACTCAGGTTTTTTACCCTCATTGAATAACGTCATCGCAATTTTACGCTGGGCAGCAGACAGCTGCATTTGGTCCATAACCTGCTCAGCTAAAGCAATTTCGTCTTTAGTCACTTTGCCGTCGGACTTGGCAACGTAGCCCATTACAGAAAACGTGACTGTAAAAAATACCGATTGAACCCTCTCCGTTGCACCGATACCCAAACCGCCATTGCGGCTTACATTTTCTAGACCACCATCAAAATAATTGCCCAGAGCAACCCCCATCAAGGCACCCAATGGGCCTCCCATCATGAAGCCGAATGTGCCACCAAGTATTTTTCCAAACCAACTCATAGTTTACTACTCAACATTTTTTCTCTGCACTAACGTTAAAATTATCAGGAAATCAACCGGGCGAACCACCCCTTATCCAAGTTACGCCGACATTGTGCCAACTGCGACTCAAATTGACTGGCGTTCGCTTGGACTTGGGCCGCTGCATCGAGCAACCATTGTTTTCCACGGTAAGACCCCTGCTGATATCCACCATTGCCTTCATGATAAGCCAAATACAGATCACGGCCATTATTCCTAGAAATGCCGCTGCTGCGATTTGAATTGCTGTTATACCAGCCAACGAAATCAATAGCGTCGCCAAAGTTTGCCCGTGATGCTCGCCTGTTACCGGAGTGCCGCTCGTAGTCTTGCCAGGTGCTCTCCAGTGCCTGTGCATAGCCAAAGGCAGTCGAAGGCCGCGACCAAGGAATAACCCACAGCAGCTTTCGTCTTGGTGGCTTGGCGCGCGCTTTAAAACTGGACTCTTGATACAGCACAGCCATGCTGACAGATATTGGCGCACCCCAACGGGCCTCAGATGCTTTGGCGGCTTTATACCAAGAACGCCTGTCTTCAAAAATCTCACACACATCCATGGCGTTTCGCGGTGGCGAGCTTACGCAGCTGGTAAGCAGCAATACACTAAAAATGATTGATATTGGTGTTCGACCAAAAAGAGTCATAGTTACTGGACGTACGAAGCGTGATAAAGGTTTGCAGTTAAGATGATGTTAACGCCGCTAAAAGTGTTAGGAGCTCATCTTCATCAATTACTTTTATTCCTAACTCTTGAGCTTTATCGAGTTTACTGCCGGCACCGGGCCCGGCGACAACGCAATCTGTTTTTTTAGACACGCTGCCAGCTACTTTAGCACCCAGGGCAAGAAGCCGCGCTTTGGCTTCAGAACGCGCCATTTTCTCTAAGGTCCCGGTAAGTACAAAAGTCTGATCTAACAGCGGCTGGGATTTTTCGTCGACAACAACATCTTGCCACAGCAATCCAGCTTCCAACAGTTTTTCAATCTGCTCGCGGTTTGCGCTGTTGGCTAAGAAGGCATGAATATGACGGGCGACAATGGGCCCAATATCTTGTACAGACTCAAGCTGCTGTAAGTCTGCCTGCATAATTGTAGGCAAATTACCAAAGTGCTTTACTAATGACAAAGCGGTGGCCTCGCCCACTTCTCGAATGCCTAGGGAGAATAAGAATTTTGGCAGCGTCGTTTGTTTACTCTTATTAATTGCGCTGACTAGATTGTTGGCTGACTTTTCACCCATTCGCTCTAGCTTGGTTAGCTGCTCCACCGATAGGTGATAGATATCTACCACTGTGCTTATCAACTGGGCATCCACTAATTGCTCCACTAGTTTGTCACCCAAACCTTCGATATCCATGGCGGTGCGAGACGCATAGTGTTTGATAGACTGCTTGCGCTGAGCGGGACAAATTAATCCACCCGTGCAGCGATAAAGCACATCCCCGTCTTTTTCAATTGGAGAGTCGCAAGCAGGGCAGTTACTTGGAATAACTATGGCGACTGGATTCTTGTTTGCTGTGGGCTCTAGTACTTTAACTATTTTAGGGATGACATCTCCAGCTCGCCTTACAGCCACCCTATCGCCAATTCTTACGCCCAACCGATCTATCTCGTCCATATTGTGAAGAGTGGTATTACTCACTGTCACACCCCCAACAAACACCGGCTCTAATCTTGCTACTGGTGTAATGGTGCCAGTTCTACCAACTTGAAACTCCACATCTAGTAGGAGCGTGGATTTCTCTTCTGCTGGGAATTTATACGCCATAGCCCAACGCGGACTCTTGGCATTTACTCCTAGTTCAGCCTGAAGCGCCAGGTCATTGACTTTTATGACCGCACCATCGATTTCATAATTCAGGTCACTGCGTTTGGCTAACAAATCGAGACAATATTCAAGGCATTGCTTGATTCCATTGCTGGTCGCTCGATCAGGATTAACCGGAAGCCCAAAACTATCTAACAATGAAAATATAGCGCTGAGAGTGGCAGGAAGTTCGACTCCCTCGCTACCGCCTATACTATAGCAGTACATCTGCAGAGGTATCTTCGAAGCATTTCTGGGGTCAAGCTGGCGAATTGCACCGGCTGCTGTATTGCGCGGATTTACAAACACCTTGGTACCCTGCTTCTCAGCTTTTTCGTTCAACGCTTTAAAGCCCGGTTTGCCAAGAAATATTTCTCCGCGTACTTCAAATGTAGATGGTGTTGGCAAGTCGCGGATACGCAGCGGAATTGATCTAATGGTTCTTACATTGTGGGTAATATCTTCACCAGTAACGCCGTCACCTCGGGTAGCCGCCCTCGTTAATAGGCCATCAACATAAAGCAAACTAACGGCCACCCCATCCACTTTCGGTTCACAGCTAAATTCAATAACCCCCTCATACTCCAAACGCTTTGTTATTCTGTTTTCAAAATCTTCTAAATCTTTCTCGCTAAACACCTTATCAAGTGACAGCATTGATATGCTATGGGTAACCTGTTTGAACTCGGTTAAGGGTGCTGCTCCTACGCGCTGAGTCGGAGAATCTGCGGCCCGCAAATCATATTTAGCTTCCAGCTCCTCTAGGCGAAGCACTAACACATCATAATCTGCATCGAGAATTTCGGGGGCATCAAAGGAATGGTAGAGACGGTTGTGATGATCTATTTCGTCAACAAGCCGAGAGACTTCTTGCAATACATCTTGTGGAATTTGTTTAGCCATTAGACCAAACTAGTTTCGCGCGCCGGCAGCTTTCAGTCTGCGCAGTTCAAAGTCTCTTACGCGCTGCCGATAGTGTTCGATAGTTTGGGAGGTCATCACGTTGCGATTATCATCTTTTAGCTCCCCATCAAGGCCAGTCTTTACCTGCTGAGCTACCGCTAACATTTTCTCGAACGCTTCAAGGTTATTCATCGCGGTGGGCAACGCGAGGAAAAAACTGACGCCCAGTGTTGTGAAGTTGTCCATATTATTCAAATCAAATGTACCTGGGTTGAGGACATTGGCGACACTAAACAGCACCGGCCCTTTCTTGTCAGCACCAATACGCTGATGAAAAATATTCATTTCACCAAATTTTAGCCCGCAGGTGATTAAGACCTGTAGCAGATCGTCACCGGCAAACCCATAGCCTTCTCTGGCCATAACATTGAGGACAAGCACTTCACTTGGCCCAGAGGCTGCAGCGGCTTCGTATTCGGACTGGGCTTTGGAGGGGGTTTCTGGCGCTTGTTTGCGCAGCGGCTTGTTAGGCTGCTTTAAGGGTTCTACGCTAACAACTTTTGCCGGCTGCGCTGCCGCGGCGACAGTCTCTTGCTCGGCCTGAGCATCCGGCAGACGAGCTGATGCTGATTCAAGTGGCTTGGGCTCTAGCGGCTTTTCCTGCGGCGTTATGCTGCGCTTCAAGGCAGAAAAAAATGATCGCGGCTTTGACTCTTCAGCGACTGGCTCTGCTGCTGCTAAATCGTCATCAAAGAGACTGTGCTGGGATACCGTTTCAACTTGCTGTTTTGCGGGCGCTGCAGGCGCAGGCTTAGCTGACTCATTAAATCCAATTCTTTCGCCGGCACTTAAAGAGAAATCCTCCAGCTGCTCTTCAAAAGACTTAGCCGGCCCTGTCTCTGCGTCCGCTTGGGTAAGATCAGCAGCATCAACACTTTCAACTAGGTTTTCATCCGCTAGAAATTCATCGTCTTCGAGAATCTCATCTTCACGATCTTGATCGTCAAGCTCAGCTCGATGATTACCCTCGTCAATGTACTCCTCATCGGCAGAGTCTTCAGCGCTTGCTTCTGAATCGGTTCTGTAATCGGGCGCCAAAGAAGCTAGGGAGTCGCTCACTTGGGCATCGTCGTCGCTGTAATCTTCATAATCTAGTAGGACATCATCCGCGCTTTCGTCTTCTCGGCTCGCCTGATTCTCCCAGATCTCGTCGTCACCGCCCTGGTCTGGAATTTCTTCATCATGCATCTCGCCAAGTTGAGGAGTTTGCACTGAATCATCTTCGGTAAAATCTATTTCAGAATCTATGTGGTCTTCGCCCTGCTCTTCAGGTTCTGCAGGCACTTCCCTAGCTGGCGCGGATTCGACCACAGTGTCGTCAGCGTAACCAGCCTCATTGATATGACTCTCGCGGCTGTTTGCTACTGCTTCGGCGCGGCTTTCAAGGTGAGGTGGATTTGATAGGGAAACTGCGTCCATCAAGATAGGCACATCGCCATCAGCCTCATCGTCCGAACCCAACTGAATGTCCTGCGCACGCTGCAGCGCGGCGTCTAACGCGCTGTTTTGATTGTTAACGGACTCCAAGGAGCGGGCGACAACTCTGGCGCCACCGCTGGGCAATTCAGCCAATTCAAGGGCTTCGAGATCGATATCCGATGGTATATTTTTGTCGATAGAGAGACGTATCTGGCCCTTGCGGGCGCGCAAGGCAACAAAAAGCCCGCGCAGCACTACTGCGACTATGGCCAGGCCAAGAATGAGGATGATAAGTTCGCGTGAGCTCATAAAGCTGCTAATGTTTTAACCAAAATTCAATGTGCGGAAATTATTAGTTATATCTTGCAGTTACCGTCATTTCTTTAGCGAATATGACAGCCATTTTACATCGCGGCTAATTCGGCGGCCTCCTCAATATCCACAGCGACGATTCGAGATACTCCAGCTTCATGCATGGTCACACCCAATAGCTGGTTTGCTACTTCCATTGTAATCTTGTTGTGGGTAATAAAAATAAACTGCACCGTTTTAGACATTTCCTTTACCAAGTTGGCGTAACGCCCCACGTTCGCGTCATCTAGAGGCGCGTCAACCTCATCCAACATACAAAAGGGTGACGGGTTCAAGCGGAAAATCGAAAACACTAACGCGATCGCTGTCATGGCTTTCTCACCGCCGGACAAAAGATGGATAGTGCTATTACGCTTACCCGGAGGTCTCGCCATGATAGCAACCCCTGTGTCTAGCAGATCCTCACCTGTCATATCTAGGTAAGCATGGCCGCCGCCAAAAACTTTAGGAAATAGATCCTGCAGGCCGGCATTTATCTTATCGAAGGTATCTTTAAAGCGTGATCGCGTCTCTTTATCGATCTTCTTAATCGCATTGTGCAGCGTGTCCAAGGCTCTTTCTAGATCATCGTTCTGCTTGTCTAAATACAGCTTGCGCTCAGACTGCTGCTGATATTCATCGATCGCCGCTAAGTTAATTGGCCCAAGCCGTTGAATTCGGTTTGCTAACTTCTCTAATTCTTCATTGCACTGGGCTTGCCCCAGCTCTTCTGGCAATTGATTGATCACAGCTTCTAGCTCGAAACCAGCATCATCTAGCTGCTGCAGTATGCCCTCTCGCTTAACAGAGGCCCCTTCTGTCTTTAACCTTTGCTGCATCAGTGATTCTCTGAAACCCGATGCCTTCTCTTGTACTGAATTGCGCTGTTTTTCGAGTTCGCGAATTTTAAACTCGTTGGCATCGGCAGCCGCTTTTGCTGCCACCAACTCAGCTTCAACCTCCAAGCGTTTCTCTAGCAGCGCTTCGAGTTCACGGCGCATATTCAGCAATGGCTCATCGGATACGTCGACCTGAGAAGTCAAAGACTCTATGCGTTCTTTAGCGCGCTGCACCTGACTAGCCATCCGGTCCATTGTCTCTCTGGTTGAATGCAATTGAGATTCAAATGATTGCTTCTTTAATGCCAGTTCATGGGCACGGTCTTTACTGCTGCGTGCTTGATGACGGCAGCTTTCTAACAATTCTTTGGCCAGTTCACGGGAGTTTTCAAGCTCAACCCTTGCGCCAACATCCTGCTCCATTGAGTCTAAGGCGTCTTGTAGCCTTGCCCTGGACGCAGCAGTATTTTGTTGTTCAACCTCCAGCTGACGGGAAAGTTCTTCCAATTCGTGAGTGATGCGATTTTTACGCGACCGAGCTTCTTCGATTTTGGCTAATTGGGCGCTGATTTTTGATTTCACTTCACCTAGCGCTTGAGTCTTGTCTGAAATTTGGCGCTGCATATCATCTCTGGCGCTTTCATCGCTGAGCAACTGTGATTTTAACGCCGACTGTCTTTCTACCAAATCCTCAGCTTGTTCAGAATATTGCTTGATCGACTTAAACAAATCGCCAATTAAGCCGCGTCTGGCAATAACCGAATCTTGCTTGTTGAGGGTATTTACCTGTATCCAAGACTTACCCAACCACATGCCGTCGACAGTCACAATTGATTCTTTTGGCCCTAGAGAGTTTCTTGCTAGCAGGGCTTCGGATAAATCATTTGCAGTATAAATGCCGCCCAGTAAATCACTTAGATTCCACTCGGACTCTATGCGGCTGACCAATGGCATTAAGCTATTGGTTGTGGGGTATTCAACTTGGCTGCCGGCAATGACATCTATCATGGCAAGGCGCCCTTGAGGCAGGTCCCACAAGAGCTCCTTTACCGCATCTAAGCCTTCAATACAGATCCCCTGCAAGGAATCTCCCAGCACGGTTTCGACCGCCAACTCCCAGCCGGCCGTGATCTGCAGGCTTTCTGCCAGTCTAAGCTGATTGTCTAAACCTTTTACCCGCAGCCACTTATTGAGCGGCTCATTGTCTTGCCCTAACGCGGCCTGCTGCAGCGCTTCAAGTGAGGCGAGTTTACCTTTAGCTTCTTGCATATTGCCGCGCACTTGGCTCAGGCTGTCAGCACAATCTGATAGCTCTATACGAGTGCTATCGATTCTCATCCCCACTGTGATATTCGACTCTTTAAGCTGAGCGATGGTATTTTGCATTGCTGCAATTTCTTTTGTGGCAACATCGATGCTTGGATCATCTTCTGCATCGAGCAAACCTTGTTGCTCGGTCTCCAGCTGTTTTCTTCGCTCTATGCCTCTTTCAACTATCCGCTCTAACTGCTGTATTCGTGATTGCTCCACTTCAGCAACCTGACGCGGCTCTTCTGCCCGTTGATTAAACTGATCCCACTCTTGTTGCCAACGCTGCAGCGACTCTTCAGCATCAATGAGAGCGTCAGCTGCAACGGCTTCGGCCTCGGACGCCTGATCAAGCTCTGGCGTCAGTTCTCTGAGAGAAGAATCTAAATGGGTAATTCGCTTTAAGTCGACATCCAGCTCTTCTTTAGTTTGCGCGAACGCCTCTTCTGTCTCAGCCAAATCGACTTTTAGCTGGTCGGTACGTTCAATGTGGTATTCAATCGATTGCTCAATCCGAGCGATGTCGTTGCCTAGACTGTAAAATCGGGCCTGCACTTCCCCTAGGGCATCCGACAAATCAGCGTTATCCGACAGGTGCTTTTCAACTAAAGCGTCAAGCTCTCGCTGATTAGCGATGGTTGCTTCTATTTGGATTTCTAACTCTGAAATGGATTCTTGATTAAGTTTGATTTCTTCATCCAGCGACTGCCACTTTAAGGCGTTTAAATTTGCCCCTGTTTGCCGCTCTTCTTTCTTGTATTGCGCATACTTTTCCGCAGCAACAGATTGGCGCTGCAGGTGAGATAGCTGGCGCTCTAGCTCGCTTCTGATATCAGCCAAGCGCTCAAGATTTTCCCGAGTGCGTTTAATTCGACTCTCAGTCTCTTTACGACGTTCTTTGTATTTCGAGATCCCTGCAGCCTCTTCGATAAATACTCTAAGGTCTTCAGGTTTCGATTCGATTAACCGCGACACCATGCCTTGCTCAATAATTGAGTAGCTGCGCGCACCCAAGCCAGTGCCCAAAAAAATATCGGTTATATCTTTACGGCGAACCTTTGTGCCGTTTAGGGAATAGGTAGATTGGGCGTCCCGATCCACTTTGCGCTTTATGGACACTTCAGTGAAGTTGGCATATTCCCCGGTGAGCTTGTGGTCATGATTATCGAACACGAGTTCGACACTGGCCTGCCCAACCGGCTTGCGGCCCCCTGAGCCATTGAATATCACATCCGTCATATTCTCACCGCGCAAGTTCTTAGCAGAGCTTTCGCCCATAACCCAGCGCACCGCATCAATGACATTGGATTTGCCACAGCCATTAGGCCCAACAACCGAACAAAGATTAGATGGGAAATCGATGGTGGTAGGGTCGACAAACGATTTGAAGCCGGCCAATTTGATGCATTTAAGACGCATGAATGACCCTTGCGCGAGATCTATAAAAACGTGAGATTGAAGTAATTACTACTTGTAAAAAGTGTCTGGGAATGTTGTTCAAAGCGAGTGTCTTGGCTGGTTTTTATTGTTTGAAATCAGCCGAGAATGGTATCTGATCTAGCGCCATTTTACACTCCCTAAGTTGGTCGAATTGGCGAAATTTTCTCGCCGTCCGCAGCGCATCGCAATCTGCTAAGTATTTATTCTCCACGTACTCTCATAGCCCTGAGGGCATCGAATCAAGGCTCTCCTGCTGGTTTAGTCACCCTGAGTCACCCTAAATTGTCTGTGCAGTCACCTAGAGCAATTGTCCCTGTCAGCTATAGTCAAAGTCAGCAAGGATTGCTTACTAGAGTACAAGGAAGTACTCGCTTAATTACCCTACAAAATACAATAAGAGGAAACCCGCCATGCTTACGATCCAATTACCGTTAGATGTAAACAACCGCCTTGAGCTACTTTCACTCGCCACGGGGCGTACGATGCAGTTTTATGTGCTGGAAGCACTGTTGGAGTATTTAACCGATGTCGAGGACAGGTATGCGTCCGCAGATCCAATCCCGTTAGGTGATTTCTCGGCATCAGGCGATGGGGCTGAGTTTGAGGCTGGGGCGTTGGATTGAGTGGTCGTTGCTTGAGCTTGGCGAGCTGGACGTGCTGAGCTCTTGCATTAATTGGTCGGGACGGCAGGATTTGAACCTGCGACCACTAGACCCCCAGTCTAGTGCGCTACCAGGCTGCGCTACGCCCCGAGGTAGATCGTTTCTATATTTTAAGGTGATTTCACGCTTAAGCGAACACATTTGAGATCTTTTTAAACAGAGATCCCCGAGCTAGATCGTTTCTATATTCTAAGGTGATTTCCCGCTTAAACGAACAGCTTTGAGATCTTTTTATGCAGAGATCCCCGAGGTAGATCGTTTCTATATTTTAAGGTGATTTCTCGCTTAAACGAAAAACTTTGAGATCTTTTTATACAGAGATCCTCGAGGTAGATCGTTTCTACATTCTAATGTGACTTTCCGCTTAAACGAACATTTTTGAATGCTATAAGCGCGCGATGACCGCCTCTAAATCAGTGATTAAGGATTTGATTTCACTGGCGTTGACATTGGTTGCAGCGACCTCATCCGGGCTTTCTGTCATCTTTTGTCGGGCGCCGCCAATAGTATACCCTTGCTCATAGAGCAAACTTTTGATTTGGCGGATTAAAATGACATCTTGACGCTGATAGTAACGTCGATTGCCTCGACGTTTAACCGGCTTCAAAGATGGGAATTCAGCTTCCCAGTAGCGCAGGACATGGGGCTTAACCGCGCAAAGCTCACCCACTTCACCAATGGTAAAATAGCGTTTGGGAGGTATGGGAGGTAGTTCGTCGTTATTCTTCGGTTCCAGCATAGCCTTCTACCCTTGCTTTTAACTTCTGCCCAGGGCGGAATGTCACAACCCGCCTTGCTCTAATTGGTATTTCTTCACCGGTTTTTGGGTTACGACCGGGTCTTTGCTTCTTGTCCCTAAGGTCGAAATTTCCATATCCCGATAATTTTACTTGTTCGTTTCGTTCAAGAGAAAGACGAATTTCTTCAAAGAATTGCTCTACAACCTCTTTGGCTTCTCGCTTATTCAGACCCAACTCTTCAAACAGACGCTCGGCCATATCGGCCTTGGTGAGTGCTCCATCTGTCATCGTTTCTTTCCCCGATTAGTTCCGCAAATTTGCATTAAATTGTTCTTGTAGTGCATTGACGGTATTACTAATTATTGTGTTTATCTCGTCGTCCGTAAGATTGCGTGAAGGATGTTGCCACGTCAAGCCCAAAGCGATACTTTTTTTCCCTACTTGTACCGCATCTCCTTGATAAACATCGAATATTCTGAGGTCTACGAGGAATTCACCCCCCTGCAGCCTTATTTCGCTCAGTATTTGTGCGGAATTCACACTCACGTCTACAACAATTGCTAAATCTCGGTTTACTTCTGGGAATTTTGAGGGCGCTTGGGACTTAGGCAATCTGCCCCGGGTTAGTGCCGCAAGCTGAATTTCAAACGCAAAAACCGGGCCCGTCACGCCAAGCTCTCGAACCACGCTTGGGTGAATCGAGCCTAACACGCCAATCACGCCCAATTCTTTATGGGAAATCTCAGCGCACTGGCCGTCATGAAAACCGGCATGCTTGGCTGCAACAAACTCATAGTCTTCAAATGCGCCGGTCATTCCCAATAAGCTTTCGACATCCCCTTTTAAATCGAAGAATGTCAGCGCTGTTTTGTCTGAGCGCCAGCCTGTGGGCAGCCTAGTGCCGGAAATCAAACCTGCGAACATGGGGGTCTGATCTGTTGTTTCTTGGCTGCGATTAAAAACCAACCCACTTTCAAAGATTCTAACCCTATCCTGCTGCCGATTTTGATTGTATTGCAGTGTTTGCAAAAGACCGGGCAGCATGCTGGGCCGCATTACTGACAATTCTTCTGAAATTGGGTTTTGCAAGCTGATTACGCTGCCAATCTCGCCTAAAACTGACTTCAACAGAATTGGGTCGATAAAGCTGTATGTGACGATTTCCTGATAGCCATTGGCCACAAGATGTAGTTTTAATGAGTGCAGGCTAGTTTTTGCTTCAGGCATAGATTGCAGGACCTGTCTGCCAAGGCCCGGAGTTTTCGGGAGCTTGTTATAGCCGTAAACTCTGGCTAACTCCTCTATTAAATCAGCCTCAATACTCACATCAAAACGAAAAGAAGGCACAGTCACTAACACGCCAGTCTCATCGTTTTCGGCCAGCTCAAAACCTAGCCTAGATAGAATATCGAGTATTTCAGCGGAAGGAATTGAAATGCCAAGCAGTTTGGTAACCGAGGCGAATTTTAATTGCACGGTGATTAACTTGGGCAAATTACCAACCGCTTCCACCACCGGCCCTGCTTCACCACCGGCTATCTCTAGCAGCAATTGAGTCGCCCGAGCCATGGCTCGGTGCTGTAACTCATAGTCCACTCCTCTCTCGTAGCGATGGGATGCGTCCGTATGCATTCCGTAGGAACGGGCTTTGCCTGCGACAGCCAAAGGAGCAAAAAAGGCACACTCAAGAAATACGTGTTGGGTCGTGTTAGTTACGGAAGAGTTTAGCCCTCCCATGATGCCAGCCATCGCTAGAGCTTGTGTGCTGTCGGCGATGACCAAGGTATCTGGGCTCAGTGTGACTTGCTTGCCATCGAGCAGCGTCAATACTTCATTCTCTTGGGCAAAACGGACATTGATGCCACTGTTGAGCTTTGCAAAATCGAAAGCATGCATTGGCTGCCCCAATTCCATTAGAACGAAATTGGTCACGTCGACAACCGGGTCAATACTGCGCAGACCACAGCGCCTAAGTTTTTCTTTGAGCCACAAGGGCGATGTGGCATCAAGATTGATGTTTTTTATGATTCGGCCCAAATAACGTGGGCATGCATCAGGCGCTGAAATAGTGATAGGGAAAGTGTCGTCGATAGTCTCGGCAGGTGCTGCTTGCTGCTCAGATGCGACAGTTAGCCTCGCCAATACCCCCACTTCTCTCGCCAGCCCAACCATGCCAAGACAGTCACCTCTGTTTGGGGTCAGATCTATCTCTATAGAAACGTCATCTAAACCAAGGGCTGCTCGAAAATCTTGACCAAGCACCATTGTGCCAGGCAGTTCCAGCAAACCATCGGACTTGGCTTCTAGGCCCAACTCTTCAGCCGAACACAGCATGCCATTAGACTCAATGCCCCGCAGCTTCGCGGCCTTGATCTTAAATGGTTTCTTCTCATCAGGAATGATGATCTCGGCACCAACTTTGGCAAAAGGCGCCACGAGCCCTTTTCTAGCATTAGGCGCACCACAGACTACTTGAAACGTAGTTTCACCATCATTAACCACACAGACGTTTAGTTTGTCCGCATCTGGATGCTTACTAATATCTTCAATTCTTGCGACTACAACACCATTGAAGGCTCGCGCCACAGGCTCACTGCCATCTACTTCTAAACCGGCCATAGTAAGCTGGTCCATTAATTCCTGGGTTTTAATCGGTGGGGATACCCATTCGCGAAGCCACAGCTCACTGAACAACATTTAATCAATTCCTGAACTAGTGAAAGCGTTTGAGAAAACGCAGGTCGTTTTCAAAGTAGGTTCGAAGATCAGCAACCTGATAACGCAGCATCGCTAAACGCTCTACTCCCATACCAAAGGCGAAGCCGCTATATTTTTCGGTATCTATATTCGACATAGCCAGCACCTTTGGATGCACCATGCCGCAGCCCATTACTTCTAACCAGCCGCTGTTGCCGCATATACGACAGCCTTTGCCGCCACAGCTCACGCATCCCATATCGACTTCGGCAGAGGGCTCTGTAAACGGGAAGTACGAAGGCCTAAATCGAATTGGCATATCTGCCTCGAAGTAGGCATGTAAAAAGTCTTCTACAGTACCTTTTAGATCAGCAAAACTTACATTCTCATCGATAAGTAGGCCTTCTACTTGGTGAAACATTGGAGTATGAGTTAAGTCCGAATCGCAGCGATATACTCTGCCGGGGCAAATCATTTTGAATGGCGGCTTACCGCCCTCCATTACTCTAACCTGCACCGGTGATGTATGAGTTCGAAGCACCGTGCCAGGACTCACATAAAACGTATCATGCATGGCCCGAGCAGGATGGTGGCTTGGGATATTGAGGGCTTCGAAATTGTGATAATCGTCTTCGATCTCAGGGCCCTCGGCAACGATGTAGCCAGCAGAGGTGAAAATCGACGTAATTCTATCAATGGTTTTGGTAATGGGATGCAAGCCACCAGGCGACTGTTTAGTGCCCGGCAGAGTTACATCAATACGTTCAGCTTCTAATTTCGCATCCAAGCCTGAACTGATTAAGACTTGCTTGCGGGTTTCAATGGCGTCTTGAAGCGTTTGTTTTGCAACGTTTATCTTGCCCCCGGCGGCCGGTCTTTCTTCTGGCGGCAAGGAACCTAAGGATTTTAACTGTAAAGTTAATTGACCTTTTTTACCTAAATATTGCACGCGCAGCTCATCAAGTGACTTTTCGTCACCTGATGAGTTGATTGCGTGAAGAGCTTCTGCAAGAAATGCGTCAGTGTCTAACATAACCTAGGCCCGCTCAGTTGGGACTAGGCTGCGAGAGTAGCTTTAGCTTGTTCTACAATAGCCGTGAATGCAGGCTTGTCGTGAACGGCTAGATCAGCCAATACGCGACGGTCCACTTCTATGTTTGCTTTCTTAAGGCCCGCGATAAGCTGGCTGTAAGACATGCCGCTAACCCGAGCTTGAGCATTGATACGGGTAATCCATAGCGAGCGAAACACCCTTTTCTTAACGCGTCTATCACGGTACGCATATTGCCCGGCTTTTGTAACAGCTTGCTTGGCAACACGGTATATTCGGCTGCGGGCACCGTAGTAACCCTTTGCTTGATCTAATACTTTTTTGTGACGTCGGCTAGCGATGACACCTCTTTTAACTCGAGCCATGGTACTTTCTCCTGAACCTTAAAATTAACTTAACTTAAGCATGCGCTTGATTGCTGGTACATCTACTGGATCAACCAGGCTAGTACCTCGCAATTGACGCTTACGTTTTGTAGTCATTTTGGTCAGGATGTGGCTTTTGTTCATGCTTTTACGCTTGAAGCCAGCTCCAGTTTTCTTAAACCGCTTAGCGGCACCCCGATGGGTTTTCAGTTTTCCAACTGCCATTTCATTTAACTCCGCATTTGCACACTTGTGCTTTAATTTTCATTTATCCAACAACATTTTTTAAAATCAAGAAGGCCAGTGTCCATTGATCACGTAATGACCAATGGACACTGGCCTGCTACAAACTACTGTTATTGGCCCTTTCTAACCGGCGCAAGCACCATCACTATTTGCCGGCCTTCCATCTTGGGTTCCTGTTCTACAGTTCCATACTCTGCCAAATCCTCACGGATTCGAGAGACTAATTCCTGCCCAAGATGCTGATGGGCGAGCTCTCGACCACGGAATCTTAACGACACCTTGGTCTTATCCCCATCACTTAGGAAACGTATCAGGTTGCGTAGTTTTACCTGATAATCCCCTTCTTCCGTCCCTGGTCGAAACTTTATTTCTTTAACCTGAATGCGGCGCTGCTTTTTCTTACTTGCAGCCTTTTGCTTTTTCAGGTCAAACACATGTTTGCCATGATCCATGATTTTGCAGACCTGTGGGTCCGCATCCGGTGAGATCAACACCAAATCTAATTTAGCTTCAGCCGCCGCCGCTCTTGCTTCTGCAATCGAAACAATGCCGACCTGCTCGCCATCAGCTCCCACTAGCCGAACCTGTTCGGCCTCTATAAACTCGTTAATTATTGCCTTTTTGGAGCTACTTCTCATAATCAGCGCGAACGCCTATTCCTTTAGTTAATTCTTTTTATGTCGTAGGATTTTACTGCTGTGCAGCTGTGTCGGCTTCACTACGACCAAAGCGGGCGACATCTTGGCCTATATGGAGACAAAAGTCATCTATTGTCATCGCACCTAGGTCTTCACCACCACGTTTTCGTACAGAAACCGTGCCTGATTCCACTTCTTTGTCGCCTACGACAAGGATATAGGGAATCTTCTGCATTGTATGTTCGCGAATTTTAAAGCCGATTTTCTCATTTCTCAAGTCTGATGTAACTCTAAACCCTTTATTTTTCAGGGTTTCTTCAGTTCTGCTGCAATACTGCGCCTGATTGTCCGTAATATTCAAAATAACAGCTTGCTCTGGCGCTAACCAAGTGGGCATGGCGCCAGCATAATGCTCAATAAGTACGCCGATAAAGCGCTCAAACGAACCCAATATAGCCCGATGCAACATAACCGGAGTTTTCCTGCTGCTATCTTCGGCGATATAGCTAGCACCAAGCCGCTCCGGCAGGAAGAAATCTACCTGAATAGTGCCGCACTGCTGGATTCTACCCATGCAGTCTTTCAGGGAATACTCGATCTTAGGCCCGTAGAAAGCGCCTTCACCGGGCAGCAATTCCCAAGGCAAGCCGGTTGCATTGAGGGCATCTTTAAGCGCCTGCTCGGCGTCATCCCACAAATCATCGGTGCCAACGCGTTTCTCAGGACGGGTTGAAAGCCGCAGTATAATCTCATCAAACCCGAAATCCTTATACACGGCGAACAGAAGAGCCATGAAATCAGCCACTTCCGACTGAATTTGATCTTCAGTACAAAATATATGACCGTCGTCTTGAACGAAACTACGCACGCGCATCAGGCCATGCATACTGCCTGAAGGCTCATAGCGGTGGCAGGAACCAAACTCGGCGATCCGCAAAGGCAGATCTCGGTAGCTTTTTAGCCCTTGATTAAAAACTTGGATATGGCACGGGCAGTTCATGGGCTTGATAGCGTACATTCGACTATCGGACTCCACACTAAACATCTCATCAGCGAATTTCGCTGCATGGCCCGACTTTTCCCACAGACTGTAGTCTACCAGCTGAGGCGTGTTGATCTCCTTGTAGTTGTTGGCGTCCTGGACTTTTTGCATGTATTGCTGAATGACCTGATAAATCTTCCAGCCCTTAGGGTGCCAAAAAGCCATGCCAGGGGCTTCTTCTTGGAAGTGAAACAAATCCAGGGTCTTGCCTAATTTGCGATGGTCGCGTTTTTCAGCTTCTTCTAAACGCTGCAAATACAGGCTGAGGTCTTTTTTCGAGCCCCATGCCGTGCCATAAACTCGCTGTAACATCTCGTTATTGGCATCACCGCGCCAATAGGCACCCGCTACGGAGGTCAATTTAAAGGCTTTAAACTTGCCTGTACTAGGCACGTGAGGCCCACGGCACAGATCGATAAAATCGCCCTGCTTATAGAAAGAAAGGTCTTCATCGCCAGGAATACTCTCGATAATCTGGACCTTATAATCCTCTCCCATCTCCTTAAACATCGCGATGGCTTCAGGGCGGGACAAAATAGACCGCTCAACCTGAAGGTCTTCCTTCACGATAGCGTCCATTTCTTTTTCGATAGCGATCAAATCTTCAGGGGTAAACGGGCGCGAAAAAGCAAAATCGTAGAAAAAGCCGTCTTCGATTACCGGGCCGATAGTCACTTGAGCTTTAGGAAATAGCCGCTGTACCGCCTGTGCCATTAGATGGGCGCAGGAATGACGCAGCACTTCGATGCCATCAGAATCACGTTCGGTGACGATTGCAATGTCGGCGTCGGCATCAACGATGTAGGACCCATCAACCAGCTCGCCGTTTACCCGACCCGCAAGAGTCGCCTTGGCCAAGCCCGCACCGATAGAGGCTGCAATGTCGTTTACGCTGATTGATTCTGAGAATTCCCGCTTGCTGCCGTCAGGAAGGGTAATAACTGGCATTTCTAATTGGCGCCTTTCAAAATAATTGCACTGCATTCAGCCTAGCACTGGGTTTCAGTGACGCTGAACATGTCATTGTTTATTCTATGGAATGGTAGGCACGACCAGATTCGAACTGGTGACCTCTACCATGTCAAGGTAGCGCTCTAACCAACTGAGCTACGCGCCTGTAGTCGCTAAAATCCCGATAGAAAAGAGACGCGATTATACGGAAACTTCTAGGCAGGTGTCGATTCATTTATGGTTATAAAGCCGATTTAAGTTATTGCTTTAACAGTTGATTCTTCAGCTGGGCTATTCTGTCTCTGGTAGAGGCGGCCTCTTCGAAGGCGAGATTCTTCGCTAACTCATACATTGAAGATTCCAGCGCCTGAATTTCCTTCTGAATAGATTTCGGATCTTGGAAGTCTATGCGGCCAAGCTCACCTGCCTTTTCAATGGAGCCCCGCCCTCTGGTTCGCATCTTAGTGCTGTTAGTAGACTGGGCACCTTCCATGACATCTAGGATGCGTTTCTTCACCCCTTCGGGGGTTATTCCATTGACCCGATTGTGCTCGATCTGAATCTCTCTGCGCGCCGCCGACTCATCCAAAGCGCGGCGCATGGAACCGGTAATTTTATCGGCGTAAAGAATCGCTCGGCCATTTAGATTGCGCGCCGCCCTGCCCATAGTTTGAATTAAGGAGCGATCTGAGCGCAGGAAACCTTCCTTGTCGGCATCCAATATTGCGACAAGAGAAACCTCTGGTATATCAAGGCCCTCTCGCAATAAGTTAATGCCAACTAAAACATCGAAGACCCCTAAGCGTAGGTCTCTCAGAATCTCAGAGCGCTCTACCGTGTCGATGTCAGAGTGCAGATACCGCACCCGTACGCCGTGATCGGCAAGGTAATCTGTTAAATCTTCAGCCATCCGCTTCGTTAGCACTGTGACTAAAACCCGCTCCTCCAAGGCGACCACTTTGTTGACTTCAGATAGCAAGTCATCGACCTGAGTGGTTGCCGGGCGGACTTCAACCTCGGGGTCGATTAGACCAGTGGGCCGCACTACTTGGCGCACTAACTGGCCTTGGTGGGCCTCTTCATAGGCACCTGGGGTTGCCGAAACAAATATCAGCTGAGGTGTTAGCTGCTCCCATTCTTCAAACCGTAACGGCCGATTGTCCAGCGCGGAGGGAAGCCTAAAGCCATATTCCACCAAAGTCTCTTTGCGCGATCGATCGCCTTTATACATTGCGCCCAGCTGAGGAATCGACACGTGAGACTCATCCGCGATAACCAATGCGTCAGGCGGCAAGTAATCATACAGTGTCGGTGGTGGCGCTCCCGCGTCACGGCCGGACAGATAGCGGGAATAGTTTTCGATACCGGTACAGTAGCCCAGCTCTTGAATCATTTCTAAATCAAACTTGGTCCGCTGCTCTAAGCGCTGAGCCTCCAGCAGCTTGTTGTTATCGCGCAGGTGTTGAAGTCGCTGTTTGAGCTCAACTTTTATATGGTCTAAGGCACCGAGTAGCGTTTCTCGGGGGGTGACATAATGAGACTTTGGAAACACCGTCAACCTAGGCACTTCCTTGACCACCGTGCCTGTCAAAGGGTCGAAATAAGAAAGCCTTTCAATTTCATCATCGAACAGTTCAATGCGGATAGCATAGCGCTCTGATTCGGCGGGATAAATATCAATCACATCCCCTCGCACGCGGTAAGTCGCTCTGCGCAGTTCCATATCGTTGCGGGTGTATTGCAAATCAGTCAGGCGCTTGACTAAATTTCTTTGATCCATCTTACCGCCGCGATCCAGATGCACTACCATTTTCAAATAAGAGCTTGGATCACCTAAACCGTAAATAGAAGAGACCGTCGCCACCACTATGACGTCTCTGCGCTCTAACAAGGCCTTGGTCGCAGAAAGTCGCATCTGTTCGATATGGTCGTTAATAGATGAGTCTTTCTCTATATACACATCTGAAGACGGCACATAGGCTTCAGGCTGATAATAGTCATAGTAGGAAACAAAATATTCAACCGCGTTATGGGGAAAAAACTCTTTGAACTCGCCATAGAGCTGGGCGGCTAACGTCTTATTAGGCGCCATCACTAACGCTGGCCGCTGTAGCTGTGCAATCACGTTGGCGATTGTGAATGTCTTGCCCGACCCGGTGACCCCTAATAGGGTTTGTGCCGCCAAACCGTCTTGCAGCCCTTCAATTAGGCTAGCGATAGCAGCCGGCTGATCACCGGCGGGCTTAAAATTTGATTCGAGCGTGAATTTTGTGTCCATATAAAAAGTTCTGATTCCCAGGCTGTAGGGTATAAAGAAGCCAAAGAGTACAGCAAGGCGCAACTCGTTTGTAGTGAGTGTTGACCGGTTTACCAAATCTCAGTAATATACGCGCTCGCTGCAACCATACTACTGGTTGATTACGCGTTTTGCTGCCCAATGGCTCAATGGTAGAGTAGGTGACTGTTAATCACTTGGTTCCTGGTTCGAGTCCAGGTTGGGCAGCCATTTTATCGCAATTTAAATTTTCGCTTTGGCTTTATCCCTCCTCGATCAAACTCTTCGTGCAAGCGGCCATCGAACCAACCTACCGACAG
The DNA here is from genome assembly GCA_964352445.1 of uncultured Pseudohongiella sp. Taxonomy (GTDB): domain Bacteria; phylum Pseudomonadota; class Gammaproteobacteria; order Pseudomonadales; family Pseudohongiellaceae; genus UBA9145. The sequence continues at coordinate 83,074 of CAYGSO010000002.1, forward strand.
CACAGCAAAGGCAGCAATGCAGAGGTTCATCTGTGGTTAAGCTACAAAGGTTAAGCTAGAAAAAATAACGTATAGTTATCAACACACAAGTCTTAGTTACGATGGAGAAAATAATGCGCGCACTTTTATTAACTTTGATGCTTTTCTTGACCAGCGCAAGCTATGCTCAAGACAACCCCACAGTAATCATTGAAACCAACAAAGGCACAATCACCGTTGAGCTTTGGGCGGATAAAGCGCCAATTTCAGTCGAAAACTTTTTGCGCTATACCGATTCAGGCTTTTTTGATGGCCTGATCTTTCACCGCGTAATTCCCGGCTTTATGGTTCAGGGCGGCGGCTTTGACGCCGACATGGTTCAAAAGTCAGGCTATGACACTATAAAAAATGAGGCAAGGGCAGATACACCCAATGCCCGAGGCACTTTAGCCATGGCACGTACTAATGTCGTGGATAGCGCAACCAGTCAGTTTTTCATTAATCTAGTGGACAACAATTTTCTAAATCACACCGACGAAACATCTCGCGGTTTTGGCTACGCTGTGTTCGGTGCAGTTACCAGTGGGATGGAGGTTGTAGATTCTATTGCAGCCGTTGATACCGGCCGCGTTCGCAGCTTTAGCGACGTGCCAACCGAGCCGGTCATAATAACATCAGTAAAAAGAGCGCCTTAAGCTGAAAAAAAAGGGTGGATAGCCACAGGCAGTGGTTATTCGCTCAGACCATGAGCTGCTGCTTTCACCCCAAGGGCGTCTGCTTTACTTAAACAGTTTTGTAATTTTTGCTTCAGCGTCGGTATCTTTAGCCGCTGTTCTTAATTTTTGCGCACGCCACTGAGGGTCACTCACCTCTTCCTTTGGTTCGAAGCCGTCAACAGCTTCCATCAACACCGTTCGTATCTCTTCTAGATCTAGCTTTGCGCAGGCATTTTCCAATCGCTTAATCAGCGGCGCCAAGTTATCCCAAGAAAGAGTTTCCTCCTCAGCACGCATTATTTTTGGGTGTTCGGTTCCTGTGACAGACTCCCCTATCAGCAGCTCTTCGTAGAGTTTTTCTCCTGGTCTTAGCCCAGTGTACTCAATCGCAATATCACCCCGGTAAGAGTTTTCATCTTTGACGTCATAGCCCATCAGATGAACCATCTTTTTTGCTAAATCGACAATGCGAATAGGCTCATGCATATCTAACACAAAGACATCGCCACCAGTTGCCATAGAACCCGCTTGAATAACTAACTGCGCCGCCTCCTGCACCGTCATGAAATAGCGAGTCACTTCTGGATGAGTCACTGTTACTGGCCCACCTGAGCTAATTTGTTTTCTAAACAGCGGAACAACTGAACCCGAGGAGCCCAATACATTCCCAAACCGCACCATACTGAACTTGGTGTCGCCGTGGCGTTGCGATAAAGCCTGCAGCACCTGCTCCGCAAACCGCTTTGTCGCACCCATAAAATTGGTTGGGCGAACGGCCTTGTCAGTTGAGATTAGAACGAAATTTTTAACTTTTTCTTTTTCCGCCGCCTGAGCCGCAATGACTGTGCCAATGATATTGTTCTGCGCACCTTCAATTATGTTTTTCTCCACCATTGGCACTTGCTTATAGGCCGCCACGTGATAGACCGTATCAACCCCGAACGCGCTGATCGCATATTCCATCAAGGTTGGGTTACAAACAGACCCTAGCATAGCGACAATCTCAATCGATTTACCGCCCTCAACAGACCGCAGTATCTCACGCAGTTCGTTTTCGACTTCATACAGGCCGTACTCGAATGTATCCAATAAAACTAGCCGTGCTGGATTGATTAAAACTATTTGCCGGCATAACTCAGAGCCTATCGAGCCGCCTGCCCCGGTCACCATGACTGATTGACCGGTTATGCAAGCACCTAAAAGCTCTGGGTTTGGCGGCACAATATCGCGCCCTAACAGGTCTTCAATATCAATGTCGCGAATCTCGTCAACCCCCACCTTACCTGCAACCATATCGAATAAATCGGGGACGGTTTTCACGTGCACCGGCAAGTGTTCTAGGCGGTTAAGAATTTCTTTTCGCTCAGCATGAGTTGCAGAGGGAATGGCGAGCAAAATTTGTCGAACAGAAAAGCTCTCTATAAGTTCGTACAGGGAATTTGGGCTGTAAACGCGAATTCCGTGCACGGTGCTGCCAATCATTCGCTGGCTATCATCGACAAAAGCCACGGGCAAATACTGATCGCCGTTTTGCAGTGCGACTACCAGCTGCATACCCGATGAGCCAGCACCATAAATGATAACTGGCTCTTTGGGCCGGAAGTTTTGAATAACACTTTGCAAAAATACCTTCGCCACAAAGCGACTGCCGCCAACAAATAATAGCGTTAACATCCAAAAGATAGGCAGTATTGATGAATCAGCAGCGGCGGCAGGGTGTGAGAAAAAGTAGGCGATCGACACCAGTGCGCTAGCGATAGTGACGCCTTTAAGCACCACGAAACCAGACTGCAGGCCCATATACAGCACCAGCGCTCGATACAGCCCGATGCGGATAAAACCAACAATACTAAGAAACGTGGCAATCGCGAGGTAGAAATAAAAAGTCTGCGCTTGCCCGGAAAATTCTTTTCCCAATAACGCAAACGATAGGATCAGCGCTGTGACAATCATCAGAGAGTCAGCCACCATCATCAGCACTTGCTTCACTGTTCGCGAGAGCGGAATGGTAAATAGATTCATCTTTTTTCCCATAAAGCCTCAAGCTATAGCGCTCAAGACATGCAAGCATTGCAGTTTAAATCGCACTTTTTAAGCACCGGTTAGCGCCAACTGTTATCAATCTATGGTAACAACCCCGTCGCTGGACAAACCTGCTTTTAACCATACCGCAAGCAGCACCAACGGTACTACAGCTACTAAGGCCGACACCATCCCCAATTCGGGTTGTTGTAATGACCACCAGGCCAACGGCCCTAGCCAGAATAAATTTATCACAGTTACTACTATCGACACCTTACTGTGGCTATTGAAGCGTTTCGCGGCTTTTTGATAGGCGTGTGATGCATGACCTAAATACCATTGTTCACCGGCCATAAAACGCCTGACTAATGTCACCGTGGCGTCGGTAATAAATACTCCAAGCAAAATTACCCATGTCCACACCGTCATGCTCTGCTGCTGCATAGAAATAATCGCGATTAACCCAAGAATGAAGCCGATAAAACCACTACCCACATCACCCATAAATATTTTTGCAGGAGACCAATTCCACACCAAAAAGCCGAGTGCCAAGACCATTAGTAGCTGCGAAAGCGGTGCAACGCTGCCATCGGTCTTATTTATAACAAGTAATAGTGACATTGCGTTGACAAAAACAAGCTCAATTCCGGCAATACCATCGATACCATCCATGAAGTTATACAGGTTTAGCAGCCATACCAGAGCAACTAAGCCTAATAGATTCAGAAACCAAGATGGTTCAAGGGTAAAACTGAGTATGCTTATGGCAGGAACGCCACCAAGCCACCACAAAGCCCAGCCAGCTGCAACTAACTGCAGTGTGATACGCAGAGATATTTTCAGCTCTCTAAGGTCATCGAGCAAGCCAACAACGCCCACCACCAGACCTGCAAACATGGCCATACCGTGCTGGAAGCTTATCAAATCTGTATTCATATAGTGGGACACGCCCAGCAAATACAGCAGGACAATCACCGCGCCACCGCCTAGTGGCACTGGGGAAGAATGGGCGCTGCGAGACACAGGAATATCAAGAATGTGAACGCGCAGAGCTAAGTGGCGATAGAGCCCAGTGAGCAGTATTGACGCTACAAGCAAAAGGGCTAAAAAAACAGTGTGCGACATTTAAGGCGAATCCAGCATTGGGAGAGCTGGCCCATTATAGCTATTTCGGCTTAAGTTTCATTAGTAAAATCAGGCACTTTCACACGAGTATGAAAGTGCCTTAGAGACGGCGTTAGTCAGTGCTTAAGCTAATCAGATGCTTGTTTTTTTCAAGAGTCGCGGCACCGATACCCCGCACTTCCATTAGCTCTTCAAGGCTTTGAAACTGCCCAAACATTTCTCGGTAAGCAACTATCTCCTTCGCCCGCACCATGCCAACGCCTATGAGAGTCTGAGCAATGGTCTGCGCATCGGCGCTATTGATATTAACTGGTGTTGGCTGATTCACGAGCTCGCTAACATCTTGAGCCGTTGCCGCAAACGGGGCTAAAAAAAGCAGCACAGCAGCAGTTAGAGATTTAAACAAAGAGTATTTATGCATAGTAATTTCCTTATCGCTATTCAATGACTGAGGTTACGCAATTCTATGATTGCGGCACTCAGTCTAGTCCAAGGTCACCACTACGCCAGCCACGGCGGAATTAAATTCGTTTAATGCCTCTAAAGGGGACTTAGATTGGGTAATTGGCCGCCCCACCACTAAAAAACTGCTGCCATTTGCCATAGCCTGAGCCGGGCCAATAACTCTTTTTTGGTCTCCTGCAGAGTCTTCGGCTCTACGAATACCCGGTGTCACTAAACAAAAATCTGGGCCTAGTGCTTGCCGCAGCACTTTGGTTTCTGCCGCGGAGCAAACCACCCCATCGAGGCCTGCATTCGCTGTTAAATGAGCGAGCCGCTTGACCTGCTCCACCGGCTCACAGTGCAAACCTAGTTCCTGCAGGTCCTCTTTCGCCATGCTGGTGAGTACCGTTACTGCAATAAGAAGGGGCCTGCCCTGGCCAAAGGGCTCCAGCGCTGCACGGCTTTGCGCCATCATCGTCGAGCCGCCGCTGGCATGCACATTCAGCATCCAAACACCCATATCAGCGGCAACGGCGACGGCTCGCGCTACTGTATTGGGAATATCATGAAATTTTAAATCTAGAAAAACGTCAAACCCTAAACCAATCACGTGTTTTACAAAATCCGGCCCGCTTGCGGTGAACAATTCTTTACCAATCTTGACCCGGCACTGAGTTGGATCGATCTGAGCAAGAAATTGTGTGGCACTGGCCGCAGACTCAAAGTCTAGTGCTATAACAATAGGTTTATCCATAGTCTGTAACTTCCTTTTGGTAAACGATCAGCTTGGTAAGGTCTCGCTCTCAGCGATAGGCTTAATCTTGTCCCACTTCTTGCAGCTAGGGCACAACCAGTACAAACTTTTTGACTCATAGCCGCAGTGGTTGCATTGATAACCCGGTTTCTTCAGCAACAGGGTATCTATCATTTGCTGCAGCAAGCTGAGGTTGCCCACTACCTTTTGATCCGCAAATGGAATTTGCAAACGCAAAAGCTCGAGCAAACCAGGTAAAGACGGCTTTCGAGTTAAGTAATCATTGAGAAAACTTATTGCCGCCGCATCACCAGAACGTTTTTTTACCAGATCCGACAGGGCCAAGACGACGCTCACATCTGGCTCTTCTGGCAGGCTTGCTTTCAATAATTTCTCATACTCAGGCAGGTTTTCTAGCTGCTCAAAACACTCGGCGAGCGGCCCTAAAGTTTGGCTAACAAACTCAGGGGTTATGCTGCGGATACGGACTAATTCGGCAATCGCCGCCTTGTAGTTCCCTAAGGTTTGTTCAATTTCAGCCAAAATAAATGATGCCCGAACATTCTTGCGATCGAAACTAAATGCTCGTTTTATGTGATCTCTGGCGCTTCTATATTGCTCTTGGGCGATCATATTTTCAGCAAGCTCACAGCAGTAATGGGCTGCCGCCGAACGTATTTCCATGTCTTTTTTATACACCGTATGCCTTAGCAGGCGGCGCGAACAGTCGATCGCTTTTTCCCATTCTTTTTCAGTTTGATACACCCTAATCAGTAGCTTTAGGGCTTTAAACTGCGCCGGCGAATCCTCACTCAAAATTTCATTGAGCAGCCTTTCTGCCCGATCCAGTAATCCGGATGCAATATAGTCCGTGGCCAATTCAATACGGGTTGCATCTATCACCCGTTGATCTAATGAAGGTCGCGCCAAAAGCGACTGATGAACTTGTATCGCTTTGTCTACTTTCCCCCGTCGACGCAGTAGTGCACCCAGTGCTAAATGGGTTTCAATAGTGTCGCTATTGACTTCCAGGGATTTTATAAAAGTATCAATCGCCTCATCAGGCTCATCATTGAGCAGATAGTTTAGGCCAACAAAATAGTCTTGATAAAAAGCACTAGGATTAGATTTATGGCGGTTGCGCGGCGCAGTTACCCGCCCCAATAACCAACCAGCAGCTACGGCGATGAGTAAAAATATGTAAATTGAAAAACCGCTCACTGCTAGCCTCAGTCCCGAGTGTAGGTAGATCTTAAATGATTCGCATCAGCTCGGGCTTGATTGAGCTGCTTTGTAAGTCGTCGAACCTCAGAGCGGGCTTTGATGCCACTAAAAAAACGCAGCCCCAGCAGCAGGCCAAGAGTCCCGCCACTAACGAAGGCACCAATAATCCACACAGACACTGGCACTGGCGCAAATTGCCAAGCGCCGAATGCGATACTGACAGGTGTGGAATTAAAATAGGTAAATACGATACTGACGATAAAGACGAGTATCAGAAAAAGTCCGGACAATAAATTCAAGATTTTCTGCATCAAGGTTTCCAAGTTTAGTAAACCAGACAAACAAAAGCGGCACAACCTACTAGGCCATGCCGCTTGTTTTACGTCTTTGCAGCGATGTAGGGAGGCTTTTTACGGCTCTGCTAACATACTTAAGTTAACCCTATCTCTAAGCTCTTTACCGGGCTTAAAGTGCGGCACATATTTACCGCTTAATGCAACCGGGGTGCCCGTCTTAGGGTTACGCCCTATTCTCGGCACGCGGTAATGCAGGGAAAAACTACCAAACCCTCTAATCTCGATCCTACCGCCCTCAGCCAGCACAACTGACATATACTCCAGCACCGCCTTCACTGCTAACTCAACGTCTTTGGAAGATAGCTGGGTCTGCTTGGCTGCAATTCGATCAATCAACTCAGATTTGGTCATTGTTGGTTCCCCGTCCTATTGCGCCGCTGCATTTAACTGCAGCGGCAATTCAGGCTGCTTGCGCCGTGAAACGCTAGCTTTTATCCATTTGAGCCTTGATGAGATCGCCAATTGTACCCGGAGAAACCTCACTGCTGTCCTGGTTTTTATGATCTTGGATCGCTGATTTCTCATCGTCCATGGCGATAGCTTTCACTGACAAGCTCAACACTCGCGCTTTGCGATCAACGCTGACAATCTTAACTTCGATCTCATCGCCTTCTTTAAGCGCGTTTCTGGCATCTTCAACTTTTTCGCGGCTGATTTCTGATGCTCTTAGCACGCCTTCAACGCCTTCTTGAAGAATGATGTTAGCGGATTTAGCGTCAACTTCGCCGACAACACCTTTAACAATACTACCTTTCTCAAATTCCGAAACGTAGTTCATGAAAGGATCATCTTCAAGCTGCTTAATACCTAACGAGATGCGCTCTCGCTCAGGGTCAATGGAGAGTATCACTGTCTCGATTTCATCACCCTTGGTGTAGTTACGTACGGCTTCTTCGCCAGTCTCTTCCCAAGATATATCGGAAAGATGAACTAAACCATCGATATTGCCGTCGAGGCCAATGAAAATTCCAAAGTCTGTGATCGACTTGATGCTTCCTGAAATCTTATCGCCCTTCTTAAAGTTCTCCGCAAAGCCATCCCAAGGGTTCTGGAAACACTGTTTGATGCCCAGTGAGATACGACGACGTTCTTCGTCAATATCCAACACCATGACGTCAACTTCATCGCCGAGCTGAACCACTTTAGAGGGGTGGATATTCTTATTAGTCCAATCCATTTCAGACACGTGAACCAAGCCTTCAACGCCTTCTTCCAACTCGGCGAAGCAGCCGTAATCAGTCAAATTAGTAACAATGGCTTTTGTTCTCGTGTTTTCTGGGTAACGCGCTTTAATAGCAACCCAAGGATCTTCACCTAATTGCTTCAAGCCCAAGGAAACGCGGTTGCGGTCTCTGTCGTACTTAAGTACCTTGACATCAATCTCGTCGCCAACATTAACAATTTCGCTTGGGTGCTTAATGCGCTTCCAAGACATGTCGGTAATGTGGAGCAAACCGTCTACGCCGCCGAGGTCAACAAAGGCGCCGTAATCGGTAAGGTTCTTAACGATACCTTTTACAGACATGCCTTCCTGTAGCTTCTCTAGAAGCGCATCACGCTCTTCAGTGCTGACCGACTCAAGCACGGCACGTCTCGAAACCACAACGTTGTTGCGCTTTCGATCAAGCTTGATCAGTCTGAACTCAAGCTGCTGACCTTCTAAATGCAGCGTGTCACGCACAGGTCGAACGTCAACCAGTGAACCCGGTAAGAACGCACGGATATTATTGAGGTCGACAGTAAAGCCGCCTTTAACCTTGCCATTGATAACACCAGTAATGATGTCATTCTTTTCGTAAGCTGCTTCTAAGTCCATCCAAGACTCAGCGCGCTTCGCTTTTTCCCGTGAAAGTCGAGTTTCACCGAAACCATCTTCTACAGTTTCTAGCGCTACTTTAACTTGATCACCAATGGCGATGGCGAAGTTGCCCTGCTCATCGAGGAATTGAATTCGGGGTATTACACCTTCTGATTTTAAGCCCGCGTGGACTGTTACCCAATCAGAATCGATGTCGATTACTGTGCCCGTTACGATTGCACCGGGGGTCATGTCTATTTCGTTTAAGCTTTCTTCAAACAGTTCAGCAAAATTCTCAGCCATTTATAAATCCATATTTTTCAAAAAGATAAAACACCTTATTAAAGCTGTTTATATCTATCCACAATCCAGTAATGTGGGTCTATTACAAAATGTTCACAGGTGTCGAGACTGGAAAAACCACCTGAGAACGGTTAACTTTCGACAGAGTTAAGGCAGTGCACGATGAGCCAGTTGGGACACCTGAGCGATCACTTGTGCAAGTGATAATTCGGTAGTGTCCAAGACAATGGCATCTGCTGCAGGCTGCAACGGAGAGACCTGCCGTTGACTGTCACGCCTATCCCGCTCTTTGAGCTCTCGCAAAAGGTCGGGCAGAATAGCACCAATACCCTTACCTATCAACTGCTTATATCGACGCTCTGCCCGCTGCTCAACGCTGGCTGTAAGGAAAATCTTCAACACTGCATCAGGGAAAACCACTGTGCCCATGTCTCTGCCGTCTGCAATCAAACCCGGAGCCTGACGAAAATCTAGCTGTCGTTGCAACAAGGCAGCTCGAGCTTGAGGAATGGCGCCTACTTTTGATGCCATGTCGCTACCCACATCGGAACGAATTTGCAGTGAAACATCGTTCCCATTCAAAGCCACAGAATCCACTCCAGCTAAGCCAAAATCGACTTTCATTTCCATGGCTAACTTACTTATTTCATTAACATTCTCTAAATCTATTGCGGCTTCGAGAAGCGCGATACCCAGCACCCTATATAGGGCCCCACTATCAAGCAGGTGAAACCCCAGAGATTGTGCCAACACAGAAGCCAAAGCCCCTTTCCCAGAGCCAGATGGGCCGTCGATTGCAATAACTGGTACAGCGTTGTTTTCAAGCCCAGGACTATTCATTGGCAGTAAGGTTCAACCCCAACGAGGTCGCCAGCTCAACAAAGCCTGGAAACGAAGTCGCGACATTGTTGCAATTTAGAATTCGAATTGTTCCGCTTGCGCGAAGCGCTGCAACACTGAAGGCCATCGCAATACGGTGATCGCCATGGCTTTCTATTTCGCCGCCTGCGTAGGGGCCACCTTCTATTTGTATCCCGTCAGCATAGACTTCATGTTTGATTCCCAATGTGGCTAGCCCCTGAGCCATAGCGTCAATTCGGTCACTTTCCTTGACCCTAAGCTCTTGCGCACCGCGCAGCGTAGTCACCCCTGTTGCATTAGCTGCTGCGACGAAAAGCACTGGGAATTCATCAATAGCCAGTGGGATTTCTGATTCTGGGATGTCGATACCGTGCAGCTCACTGTATTGAATATGGATATCAGCGACAGGCTCCCCTCCTACCAAAGTCTCATTCATAAGCTCTAGTTTGGCCCCCATCTGGACAAGGATATTAATTACCCCGATCCGAGTTGGGTTAACCCCGACATGGCGCAAGATTAAGTCAGCCCCAGGGGTAATCGCTGCGGCTACCAGGAAAAAGGCGGCGGATGAAATATCTCCGGGCACATCAATATTCACTGCGGTTAACTCATGCCCGCCATCAAGACTTACAGTGCCATTTTCACTGACCTCCACGGGGTAGGAGAATCCTTTTAGCATGCGCTCCGTGTGATCTCTACAGCGGGCGGGTTCTGAGACAGTTGTCCTACCCTGGGCATACAGACCAGCAAGCAACAAACACGATTTTACCTGCGCGCTAGCCATTGGCATGGCGTATTGAATACCTTTTAGCTGACTGCCTTTAATCTTTAATGGCGGCGTACCTGCCTCTTGCGCGGCTATCTCCGCGCCCATTTGCTGCAAAGGCTTCACAACCCGGTTCATGGGACGTCCTGAGAGTGATTCGTCCCCGGTCAACTGAGATGAAAAGCTCTGAGCCGCTAGCAGCCCGGCCAGCAAACGCATAGCGGTTCCTGAGTTCCCCATGTACAGAGGCCCCCGCGGGGCTTGAAGCCCATTCTTGCCGACCCCAAAAATGGTTAGATTGCCGTTTTCTGGGCCTACTATAGTTACCCCCATCTCTCTAAATGCCGCGACAGTGTTGAGAGCATCCTCCCCCTCTAAAAAGCCTGAGACCGAAGTCACCCCGTTGGCGATTGCGCCGAAAATAATTGAGCGATGAGAAATCGATTTGTCGCCAGGAACTCTCAGGTCGCCTGCAACGTTGCCTCCGGGCTGGGCAATAAATGTCACTGATTTAGTGGTCATAGTACTCAAATTATTAGTATTGAAATGTTGTTGAATAAAAAGATCTCTGGTTTCTTTACTGCGAGTAAACATCCGTCGCAGAAAGTTATGATCTTTGTCGTGAATAGCATTTTTCAGAACCGTGAGCCGCTCAATATAATTGCCTAACACCTTTTCGGTTGCGGTAGAGTTAGCGACAAAAATATCTGACCACATTTGTGGGTTGCTAGAGGCCAAGCGACTAAAATCGGCGAACCCGCCAGCAGCGTAACGAAAAATATCGTCGCTTTCATCTTGTGAAATAAGCACGTCGACAATCGCAAAGGCTAAAGCATGGGGCAAATGACTAGTCGCGGCTAGCACTTCATCGTGCTTGCGAACTCCCATACCTATCACATTCGCACCAAGACTCCGCCATAGCTGGTTTACAGTGGCTATTGCCATAGGTGAGGTTTCTTCACTAGGAGTTAAGATCACCTTTCTATCTAAAAAAAGATCAGCTTGAGCAGCGGCATATCCGCTCTTTTCAGAGCCTGCGATAGGGTGTCCTAAAACAAAATTTTTGCGGATCCGGGGCGGTAGTTTCTGCAGCGCATCATGGATGTGAGACTTGACACTTCCAACGTCGGTTATAACCGCTGAAGGTTTTAAAAGCCCTTCTATTTCCATCAATAGACTCACCAGACGCAGAGGCGGCACTGCTAAGACTACAATATCAGCTTTTGCCAGCAGCTCCTCGACCGAGCCAGCTGCATCGAGTACCCCGTCAGAAACCGCCTGTTCAATTGACAATTCATTCGAGTCAATCGCCAGAATAGTTTGCTGTGGGTTAGCGGCCCTCAGGCCTTTGGCAATGCTGCCGCCTATGAGCCCCAGGCCGTAAATCAATACTGTCCCATTCTCTGCTTTACTGCTTGCAACGCTCATCAGGGTTTACTCGCAAATTTAGCGTAAGAACCAAGCACTTTAATTTCAGCAGTGGCTTTCGCTAGCCGCGCAAAGAGTTCAATCACTAATGGATCTTTTGCATGGCCATCGAAGTCTATGAAAAACACGTACTCCCAAGCTTCAATCTTAGAAGGCCGAGTTTCTATTTTACTTAAGCTAATACCCAATTCTTCGAATGGCTGAAGTATTCGAAACAGAGCCCCTGGCTTGTTGTGGGTATAGATCAATAGGCTGGTTTTGTCAGCATTAGAGGGCGGCGTGCTTCTAATTTTATCCGCTAGCACGAGAAAACGAGTGCTGTTGTTCGACTTATCTTGGATGGCATCGTGAGCTGTTCTCAGCCCGTACAGCTCTGCGGCCAAGGAACCTGCGATAGCTGCAGTGGACGTGGTTTCTGCCGCTAAGCGCGCAGCTTCAGCATTGCTGGAAACTTCAAGCAGTTTTGTCTCGGGGAAATTCGCTCTAAGCCAATTGCGGCACTGGGCCAAAGACTGCTTATGAGAAACTATTACTGCAATTTCAGCGAAGCAAGTCAGCTCTTTGTTCACCAATAGATGATGCACAATGGGCACTACCACTTCGCCGACAATAGCCGCTTGAGAGTCGATCAAACAGTCTTGAGTATTATTGACCGCGCCCTCCGTCGAGTTCTCAACGGGCACCACCCCAAAATCAGTGCGCCGCTGCTCAACCGCCAAAAACACATCGTCGATGGTGGCACACGGCATAAACTCACCGCCAGCCGTAAAATAGTCGTTGGCTGCTAGTTGAGTGAAGGTGCCAATTGGCCCTAAATAGGATACTTTTATTGGTGAAGACGAGGACACGACAAGATAGTCTTTATTCACAAAGTTGGTTGGATTAGCGCCGCGTTGATTTAAAGCTCACCGCAGCGCCGCCATTTAGACGTCTGTTAGATATTAGATAG
>CAYGSO010000002.1:95898-183460 GCA_964352445.1 uncultured Pseudohongiella sp.
CTGTTAGATATTAGATAGTCGCCTGTTTGTTAGTCGTCTGTTAGTGCTACATCGCCATCTGATGACTCCGCAGCTCCTGCAAATTCGTCCACTTCAGGCTCGTCAACTTGCTCAAGACCAACCAGCTTCTCATCGTTTTTCAGACGAATCAGGCGAACTCCTTGGGTATTTCGGCCTTGCACTGACACTTCATCCACACGAGTACGAACTAGCGTACCTTTATCCGATATCAACATTATCTCATCGGTCTCACAAACCTGCACAGCACCAACAACTAAGCCATTGCGATCGCTTGTTTGCATGCCGATCACACCTTGGCCGCCACGGCCATACACTGGAAAGTCTTCTGTAAGAGTGCGTTTACCATAGCCATTTTCGCTAACCGATAGGATTTGTTTGTCCGCCTCAGGAATGATCAATGAAATCATTTCAAATCCACTGGCCATTTTAATACCGCGCACTCCCCTTGCCGTCCGCCCCATGGCTCGAACATCAGTTTCTTTGAACCGAATGGTCTTGCCGCTGCTGCTAATCAACATAATATCTTTAGTGCCATCGGTAACGGCCGTACCAACAAGCTCATCGCCTTCGTCAAGTTCAATAGCTCTCAGCCCTACGCTGCGTTGACGTGAGAAATCTGTAAGCGAAGTCTTCTTAACTGTGCCGTTGGCTGTTGCCATGAAAATAAATCGATCTTCATCGTAGCTCTTAACTGGCAGCATACTTGTTATGCGCTCATTCTCTTCTAGGGGCAATATGTTCACAATTGGCTTGCCTCTCGACGCACGGCTTGCCACTGGAATCATGTAGACTTTTAGCCAATAGACTTTACCTACACTGCTAAAACAAAGCAGCGTGTCGTGGGTGCTGGCAATCAAAAGATGTTCAACAAAATCTTCATCTTTAACTTTAGCTGCAGCCCTGCCGGTGCCGCCTCGCCTTTGCGCCGAATAGTCAGACAATGGCTGGGTTTTCGCGTAGCCGCCCTGAGAAATCGTGACCACCCTGTCTTCTTCGGTGATCAAATCTTCTATTGTGAGATCTTGTTGAGAGCCGACGATTTCAGTTTTTCTATTATCGCCAAACTCTTCGCGAACCTTTTCCATTTCTTCGCGAACCACACTGATCAAGCGCGGCTGGTTTCTTAATATATCGAGGTAATCGGCAATTTGTACCAACAAATCTTGGTAGTCATTGATCAATTTTTCGTGCTCTAGCCCCGTCAGCCTATGCAATCTAAGCTCAAGTATTGCCTGGGCTTGATCCGGAGACAGAAAGTATTGATTGTCCTTCAAACCGTACTGCTCATCTAGGCCATCTGGTCGGCAGGCGTCAGCGCCTACCTCCCCTAGCATCGCTAACACACTGTCTGACTTCCAGGATCGGGCGAGCAATTTCTCTTTGGCCTCAGCAGAACTTGGCGATGTTTTAATCAGCTCAATAACAGCGTCAATATTTGCTAATGCAACAGCTAAGCCCTCAAGTACATGGCCTTTTTCTCGGGCTTTACGCAGCAGGTAAGAGGTTCTGCGGGAAACCACTTCCCTGCGGTGGCGGATAAAAGATTCCAGCACCTCTTTGAGGTTTAACAGTCTTGGCTGGCCATCGACCAAGGCGACCATGTTTATACCAAAGACCGATTGCATCTGAGTCTGGGCGTACAGGTTATTAAGAATCACATCACCCATCTCACCTCGACGCAGCTCGATTACTACCCGCAAGCCATCTTTGTCAGACTCATCGCGCAGTTCTGTGATGCCTTCTATTTTCTTTTCTTTAACCAACTCAGCGATTCGTTCTATCAGCTTAGCCTTATTTAACTGATAAGGAATTTCATGAACGATAATGGTTTGCCTACCCGTCTTCGAGTCTTCAATGACTTCAGCTTTCGCCCTGACGTAGATGCGGCCTCGGCCAGTGCGATAGGCCTGCACAATGCCAGCTTTGCCATTAATAATGCCTGCCGTAGGGAAATCTGGGCCCTGTATATGCTCCATCAACTCATCAATTTCAATGTCAGGGTTATCCAACAGGGCAATACACCCACCAATAACCTCAGTTAGGTTATGAGGCGGAATGTTGGTCGCCATACCTACTGCAATTCCAGATGAGCCGTTGACCAGTAAATTTGGGATGCGAGTTGGCATCACATTAGGAATATGCTCTGTGCCATCGTAATTTGGGGAGAAATCTACGGTTTCTTTCTCAAGGTCAGCCAGTATTTCGTGGGCGATCTTCGACATGCGTATTTCGGTGTATCGCATTGCCGCGGCAGAATCACCATCAACCGAACCAAAGTTACCCTGCCCGTCAACAAGGGGGTAGCGCAAGGAAAAGTTCTGCGCCATGCGCACTATGGTGTCATAAACGGCAGTATCGCCATGGGGGTGGTACTTACCGATCACGTCTCCGACCACACGCGCCGACTTTTTGTAGGGCTTATTGTAGTCATTGGAAAGCACGCTCATAGCAAACAACACGCGCCGGTGAACGGGCTTAAGGCCATCGCGAACATCTGGTAGCGCCCTACCCACGATTACGCTCATTGCGTAGGCTAGGTAGGATTCCCGCATTTCACTTTCTAAGGCAACAGGGGTTACCTGTTTGGCTAACTCAGACATACTTTATTATTTTCCTAGGGAGAGACGGCTGTTTATTCCTAAACTGGTCTGACACAGGCGCCCGCCTAAACACATAAATAGGCGCCCGCCAAAACACACTATTTACTGATATAAATAGCGGCAGATAGCTTGGAATATTTACGCCTTTTTGGGAGCGGGACATGCAAGGTTTAGCCGTGAATTTTATTCAGCGAATACTAGCATATTTTTACACCCAATTAACACCTTCGACTGGTCATATTGCGAGCAAAAAACCCTTTTTATTCAAGAGTTTCCACAAATCATTAAGCGGAAAACTTGGTAACGCCAAAAGCATCAAAACAAGGTATACTTTTGCCCCCTAATTAACCCTGCCACAAGCTAACCCAAACAGCCGAGGACGCCACTTGATAACAGGTCAAAAAATCAGCGCAGATACTCTAATTTTCGCCGATTGGATTATTCCAGTTGTGCCACGCAATACAGTCATGACCAATGCCGCGATCGCCATTGAGGGCAGTCGAATTGTAGCCATAATGAGCGCGGCAGAAGCGGTATTAGCAATTGACGCTAAACACACTATCAGCCTAAAAAATCAGGCACTCATCCCCGGACTGGTAAACAGCCACGGCCACATCGCTATGTCACTTTTTCGCGGCATAGCCGATGACATTCCTCTAAAGCAGTGGCTAGAGGAGCGCATTTGGCCGCTTGAAAGCCAATTTGTCAGCGCTGCCTTTGTTAACGATGGCTCAACTCTTGCTATCGCTGAGATGATCAGATCGGGTACTACCTGCTTCGCCGACATGTATTTTTTCCCCGAGGAGGTGGCCAGAGTCGCCACTAATGTCGGCATTAGGACCCAACTGGCTTGCCCTATCTTGGATTTTCCAACCCCATGGGGGCAGAACCCTGAAGAGTATATTCACAAAACGACGGCCTTACATGACCGCTATCGCCATAGCGACCTCATTCACACGGCGTTCGGTCCACACGCGCCCTATTCTGTTGCCGACGGCCCCTTGGAGACTATTCGAATGCTTGCCGACGAGCTGGATATTCCTATTCATATGCATGTGCACGAAACCCTTAGCGAAGTAGAAGAGGCAGTCAAGCTGGACGGTAGACGCCCTCTGCAGCGACTAGCCGAGTTAAACTTTATTAGCCCAAGACTCGTATGCGTTCATACCACAGTGTTAAACGAGGCCGAAATGGAGCTTCTGGCTGAGCTTGGCTCTCACGTGGTGCACTGCCCCGAGTCCAATCTCAAGCTAGCAAGTGGTCTGTGCGAAGTTGCCAAGCTTATGGATAAAGGTGTCAATGTAGCGCTTGGCACTGATGGTGGAGCGAGTAATAACGACCTGGACATGTTCTCAGAGATGCACACAGCAGCACTTCTAGCCAAGGCAGTTGCCGCAGATGCCAGCGCGGTAAACTCTCACCAAGCCCTAGAAATGGCTACCATTAACGGCGCCAAAGCGATGGGCCTTGGCCAAGATATCGGCAGTCTCGAGGTAGGAAAGTATGCAGATATCACTGCCGTAGATTTAGACCAGCTAAATACATTGCCGATGCATGATGCTGTTTCTCATATTGTATACGCGGTAAATTCACGGCAAGTTTCTCATGTCTGGTGTGCCGGAAAAATGTTGCTGGAGCAGGGGCAACATAAAACGATTAATATTCCACAACTACGCGAAGTCGCAGCCACGTGGCAACGCCGATTCAAGGACGCCTAAATCCGATGGAAAATGTAGACGAACTCGAAATTAAAAAGTTTGAAGCCCTGGCCGCAAGATGGTGGGATAAAAACAGTGAATTCCGCCCATTGCATGAGATTAACCCTCTGCGCGTTAATTATATCAGTCAGCAAATTAACTTAGCGGAAAAACAGGTCCTAGACATTGGCTGCGGCGGCGGAATTTTGGCCGAAGCCATGGCTCACCATGGCGCTGCGGTCACTGCAATTGATTTAGCTCAAGCATCTCTGTCTGTTGCCAAGCTACACAATTTGGAATCGAAGCTTGATATCGACTACCAATATATTTCCGCTGAGAAGCTAGCCGAAACCCATAGCCAACATTTCGACGTAATCACTTGCCTGGAAATGTTAGAACACGTGCCAGACCCCGCCGCCATCGTTAGCGCTTGCTTTGAAATGGTAAAGCCTGGTGGCTTAGTGTTTTTTTCAACCATTAACAGAAACCCAAAATCCTATGTGTTTGCCATATTAGGTGCTGAATATATTCTCAACCTATTACCCAAAGGCACCCACGAGTATGGGAAGTTTATCAAACCCTCAGAGTTAGCCACTTGGTCACGATCTGCCGGCTTTTCTTTGCGCAGCCAAATAGGCATGGGGTATAACCCCTTCACCAAACACTATTCGCTGCAAAAAAACCTTGATGTTAACTACCTCGCTTTTTATAAGCGCCCAGAGTAACTAGATGACAGCTGCCCCTTTATCACTATCGACCTCCATCGAATGTGTGCTGTTCGATCTTGATGGTACTCTTATAGATACAGCGCCCGATTTCGTTAGCGTTGTGAATCAACTGCTTCAAGAAAACGGCAAACCAGAAATATCTGAACAGTCGATTAGACAAACCGTTTCAGATGGTGCCCGCGCCTTAGTAAAACTAGCATTCCAGATAGATACTGACGATGAGACTTTCGCTAGCCTCAACCAGCGCTTGTTAGCCCTGTATGATGCTCAGCTAGACAACACCCAAGCCGCGCCGTACCCCGGCATTATTGCACTGCTTGATGAACTGGAGCGTACCGGCGTGCCGTGGGGCATAGTGACAAATAAGCCTGAGAAATATACCCTAAAGCTCTTGTCTAACTTAAACCTATACCCGAGGTGCAAGTGTATTGTCTGCCCCGATCACGTTGAACATAGTAAGCCGCATCCAGAGCCGCTATTTCTGGCTATGACTAAGTTCAACATTGGCTGCGAACGAACCGTCTATATAGGCGATCATGTGCGGGACATTCAGGCGGCTAAGAATGCGGATGTAATGGCGGTTGCGGCGGCCTATGGCTATATCGCAGCAGATAACGACCCGCAACAATGGTACGCTGATTTTATCGTTAGAGAGCCTGACCAAATCATTCCTTTATTAAACCTTTTGAAGTTTGCATAGCCCTATGTTTGAATTTACTCCACCGGAAAATTTTTTAGCCGGCAAAACTCTGTTAATCACCGGTGCCAGCGACGGTATCGGTAAACAATGCGCCAAGACATTCGCAGTATTTGGCGCGCAGTTAATTCTATTGGGCAGAAATCAAGAAAAACTAGAGGCCCTGTACGACGAACTCGAACAAAGTTCGCCAGGCCAAGCGGTCATCCAGCCGATGGATTTTGCGAAAGCTCAGGGCGATGAATATAAGAACCTAGCATCATCCTTGGGCCAGCAGTTTGATTGCCTCGATGGACTTATACACAGCGCAGCGCTACTCGGCCCGCGAACACCCATTGAGTTTTACCCCGATTCTGATTGGGACAACCTGCTTAAAGTGAATCTCACTGCACCATTTTTACTGACCAAAGCATTGCTGCCAAACCTGACCCAATCGAACGACGCGCGAGTACTGTTTCTGTCTTCCAGTGTTGGGCGCGTAGGCAGAGCCCATTGGGGAGCGTATGCCGTGTCTAAATTTGCTATCGAAGGCCTAATGCAAACCCTGGCTGACGAAATAACCAATACCACTCAGATTAAGGTTAATAGCTTAAATCCGGGCGCCACCCGCACAAACATGCGTCGAGATGCCTACCCAGCAGAAGATCCCAGCTCTCAGCCAGAGCCGGCGGCGCTGATGCCGGTGTTTTTATACCTACTGTCTCAGCAGGCAGCTTCACTTCACGGGCAGGCATTAGACGCTCAGAACTTTGATCCCGGCAATTAATTGCCGGTGATACTTTAAAGCAGAAATTTATTGCCGCCTCATTTTGCCCAAATTTTCTCGTTTAAACGCTTAAGCGACTGAAATATAACGATATATTTTCTCAAAATGCTTTTGGCACACTCTTCGCAATAGAATTATCAATACTGCTTTACACCGAATTACAGCTCTAATGTGTTGTTGGGTAAAGCGCAGCTAGTTGCCAGGAGTGAAAAATGCCTACAGCCATGATCAAGTCCAACACTATTGAATTCGATAGCATCAGACGCTTGCTCAAAACTAAAGAAGTAGCCGCCGGCTATGCGTCAGATCAGGAACAGTTAAAATACCGGCTGACCTGCCTACTGCAAAGCAGCCTTGAGCTCGAGCAAGTTCTAGTGACCTTTCATCGCGAATTAAACAATCTTACCCCCCTCAGCGGTCTGGGGTATGTCAATGATAATGCGGATGTAAAATTCAGCACCGGCAAAAAATCCACCCACAGCTGCGGCTATCGCCTAATTACTCAACAGGATCATTTAGGTGAGCTAACCCTTTACCGCAATAAACGCTTCACAGAGAGTCAGCTACAAATTATAGAAGGCGCACTTGGCACCCTCATTTGCCCACTGCGCAATGCGCTGCAATACAGACAAGCTCTGATAGCTTCTCTGACCGACCCATTAACTGGCTCAGGCAACCGCTTAGCCCTTGAGTCTACGTTAACCCGAGAAATAGAGTTAGCCAAGAGGCATAAATCTCCGCTATCTCTGCTTCTAATCGATGTCGATGACTTCAAACGGGTAAACGACCAATGGGGTCACAAGACTGGCGACAAAGTGCTCAAGTTGATCGTAAAAAAATTAAATGAGGTGAATCGACAAACCGACTTAATTTTTCGCTACGGCGGAGAAGAGTTTGTAATTCTTCTCAATGAAACATCCCAATCAGGGGCACAGGTGATCGCAGAGAGGATTCGATTAGCTATTGAGAAAGCCAGCGTCGATGCAGCTGGGCAGAAATTAAAAATCACCGTCAGTTTAGGCGCCGCTGCGCTTAAACCCAACGACACAAAGGACAGGTTATTTCAAAGGGCTGACAAGGCGCTGTATCAAGCCAAAAAGTCCGGCAAAAATATGGTCATAAGCCTCTAACAAAATCAGCCCAATAGTCAACACAAGAGAATTCACATGGTCGGATCCTATCAATCTATAGACAAACAGGTCGCAACCCAGCAGCTGTCAAATAGTCAGTCTAAACTCGATGAGAGAATTAGCTTAGAAAAACTCGAACTGATGACGGTGCTACAATCTACTTTAGACCTAAAGTCTCAGCTCAAATATTTTCTGGAAAATCTGCGCAAAAAGCTGCCTATAGATGGCCTAAGTTTTATTGAAGAAGACAGAATGCTCAAAGTAAAAATAGGCAGGCAATCAACCCACAGCTGCGGTTACCACCTCAGCAAAGAAGATATCGCTTGCGGCGAGCTTATCTTCAAACGCAGCACCCGCTTCAGTGAAAAAGATTTAGAAGCAATTGAAGATGCGATTCTATTGCTGTTGGTGCCGATATCCAATGCTTTAAAATATCAAGATGCTCTCAACAGCTCGTCGTTCAACTCGATTCGAGAAATTAGTGAACGGCACACACTTACTCGCACGCTTAATCGCGAAATTGAACTTGCCAAACGACACAACCATCCGCTATGCCTATTGAGCCTCTTCATCAGCACGAGCACTAAAGCCAAAAGCTTAAGCCATGAGCTGCTTCAACCTCTGTGCCAATCGTTTCAGGACGTGAGCAATAACACTGATATGTGGTTTAGAGTTAGCGCAACAGAATTTCTAGTACTCACCCACAGCGCTTTGGAAGATGCGTCGAAAATAGCTTGGGAGTTAGAGCAGCTGGAAAGCCAAAGGTTTGAAAAAGACTTTTCAGATGAGAGTGTTGCTATTCACGTTGGGGTTGCTGCACTTACCGGGACTGACTCGCTAAACAGCCTTATTAAACGCGCAAAGCAGCAAGCTAAATCAACAGAATTTGCTTAGTCTGTTAATTTAGGCGGCTTGACCAAGCCAATGAGCTTATCTACCTCGGGCTTAGCAAGTTCCACAAACTGGCCCTTTTTAACAGTACTAGGAATAAATATTGGACCGAAGCGAACCCTTTTTAGGCGACTAACTTTCAGCCCCTGAGATTCCCAAATTTTTCGTACTTCACGATTGCGCCCTTCCATCAGCACAACGTGATACCACTGATTAGCGCCGTCGCCAGCAAAATATTGAATATCTGTGAAGCGGCACAAATTGTCGTCAATCATAACGCCTTTGTGCATTTGATTTACCATGTCTTGGGTCACTTCCCCCATCACCCTAACGGCGTACTCACGCTCTATTTCGAAACTAGGGTGCATCAGCTGATTAGCTAACTCACCGTCGGTTGTAAACAATAATAAGCCGCTGGTATTAATATCTAGTCGCCCCACGGAGACCCATCTGCCATGACGTATTTGCGGCAGCTTATCAAACACAGTGCGGCGACCTTCGGGATCTTTACGGGAGCAGATTTCGTCTTCAGGTTTGTTGTATAGCAATACCCTGCGCTCGAATTTTTGCTTACTCTGATCGGAAAGTTTTTTACCGTCTACAGTAATATTGTCATCACTACCGACACGCTCGCCCAAGGTGGCTACTTTACCGTTGACCTTTACCCGGCCTTTTTCGATCCAAGCTTCTAACTCACGCCTTGAACCAAAGCCTGCACGGGCTAGTACTTTTTGAAGTTTCTCTGTCATAAGTTTTTCTTACTGATTATCTATCGCGAAAAAGGCTGCTTTATTTTATTCATCGGCAGCAGATGCGGGCTTGTTCGTGCTCTCTAGCTCATCCACAGTGTCTGCGGCTATCGACGCGGAGTTCATGTCAGGATCATCCTCAGCCAAGTCCTGACTTTGCTCGAGGGATTGGGTATCGTCCGCAGCATAGTCGTCCGACATTGCCTCGTCTTGTGCGAGATCTATGCTGTTGCTTTCATCTACATCTTCACTGCTTTCAAGATCAATGTCTTCAAGATCAATGTCTTCAAGATCAGCGTCTTCAGGGTCGATGACCTCTTCTCTGGCCAGAGGCATGCCTGCAGCTAAGATTTCATCCAGCGGTTTCTTGGAAAGTTCTATCGCTTCGGCTTCAGCCTGCTTTTCCTCTTCAGTCATACTAATTTCAAAGGAGTTTTCATCCGTTGCATCTTCAGGCAAATCCAATACTCGAGATTCCGCTAGCGCGTCCTCTAGATTAAACTCTTTGGCGGTTTCTGCGAGATCTTTTATCTCGGCCAGGGGCGGCAATTCCTGCAGGCTTTTGAGGTTAAAATAGTCTAAGAACTGCTTGGTCGTCGCAAACATGGCGGGACGCCCAGGCACATCGCGATGACCTACCACTCGGATCCATTCTCGATCGAGTAGAGTTCGAATAATATTCGAGCTAACGCCAACGCC
Organism: uncultured Pseudohongiella sp.; assembly: GCA_964352445.1. Taxonomy (GTDB): domain Bacteria; phylum Pseudomonadota; class Gammaproteobacteria; order Pseudomonadales; family Pseudohongiellaceae; genus UBA9145. Next base: position 105,877 of record CAYGSO010000002.1, read on the forward strand.
GCGAATCTCCTCAATATCGCCGCGAGTGATTGGCTGACGGTAGGCAACTAATGCAAGCGTCTCTAACAGCGCTCTAGTATATTTTGGCGGCCGTTCTTCCCACAGCTTAGCGACCCACTCACTCAGCTCTTGTTTTACCTGAAAGCGAAAGCCTGAAGCAATTTCCTTTAACTCGAAGCCGCGGTCGCCACAGCTTAGAGCTATGTTTTCCATAACCTGCTCTAATTCTGCTTTGTCGGGTCGCTCCTCATCACTGAAGACTTGACCAATGTTTTCAAGACTCAATGGCCGTCCAGCGGCGAGCAACAAGCCTTCAACTATCATTTTTACTTTGTTATCAACGTCATTCATTCTGGCTTTCTATCTCTGGCGCATTTAGTGATTTTCTTTAACCGCACTGGCTTCAGTGACATCTGTTTAACTTCTCGCCTTAATATGAATTGGGCCAAATGGCTCAGATTGCACAATGTCCACCAGGGAGTCTTTAATTAATTCCATTATTGCTAGAAACGTAACTACTACACCTAGCCTGCCTTCTGATCGCAACAGCAAAGACACTAGCGGGACAAATTTATCCTTGTTTATCCGAACCAGTATTTCCGACATTTTTTCCCGAGTAGATAGGGTTTCTCGCTGTACCTGATGGCTCTCAAACATATCGGCACGTTTTAGAACTTGAGCTAAGGTTAACAAGATTTCTCTCAGGTCCACATCAGGATCTGGCGCTATGCGTTCTAAGGCAGGCAGCGCTGCTGATGCTCTATGAACATCTCTCTCCATACGAGGCAATTCATCAACGTCTTCAGCCGCTTTTTTAAATCGTTCGTATTGCTGCAGGCGCCGAATGAGCTGCATTCTTGGATCGTCTTCTTCGATCTCCTCCTCTTCTTGGCGAGGCAGAAGGATTCTTGACTTTATTTCCGCCAGCATCGCTGCCATGACCATGTATTCGGCCGCGAGCTCAAATTGACTGGCCTGCATCAGGTCGACATAAGACATGTATTGATCAGTAATATCCGCCACATTAATCTGCAGAATATCGATGTTCTGGCGTTTAATGAGGTATAGCAAAAAGTCTAGAGGCCCCTCGAACGCCTCCAAGAAAATCTCGAGGGCATCTGGCGGAATATAGAGATCTTTAGGGATTTCTGTCATCGCCTCGCCACCGACGAAGGCAAAGGGCAATTCGTGCTGGGCAGGATTAACCAACTCGCCGTGATTAACGATAGCGGCTAGTTCTGTCGATTCGGGATTCGTGCCTTCTGTTTCAGAGCCAATTGTTGTCAAGCTACAGGTCTTATTCTCGGTTTATGAAGCTCGCAATAGTATCAAATAATACTCTGGGTTGCGCGCATGAAACTTTATCCATGGGCCTGTTACCAAGCACCCAGCCCTATCGCCGCTCGGACTTCGCTTAAGGTCTCTTTGGCTGATTCTCTGGCCTGCTCGCTGCCCTCAGCAATAATAGATTTAACTAGATCTGGGTCTTTGATGTATTGCTCTGCGGCTTTTTGAATTGGCTCTAGTTCAGCAATCACCGCATCGATCACCGGTTTCTTGCACTCTAAACAGCCAATTCCGGCGCTAACACAGCCTTCGGCAACCCACTTCAGTGTGGCCTCATCGGAATAGGTATTGTGCAGCTGCCAAACCGGGCATTTTTCTGGATCACCAGGATCCGTTAATCGGACCCGGGCGGGGTCAGTGGGCATGGTGGCGATCTTTTTTGCCACCTCCTCTAAAGGCTCCCTGAGACTGATGGTATTGCCATAGGATTTAGACATTTTCTGCCCATCGAGCCCCGGCATTTTTGACGACGGAGTTAACAGCGCCTGGGGCTCTGCAAGAATCATCTTGCCGCCGCCCTCCAAATAGCCAAACAGCCGTTCTTTGTCTCCTAGGGTGATATTTTGCTGTTCCTTGAGCAAAGCCTGCGCTTTTTCTAGCGCCTCATGATCGCCTTGCTCCTGGTAAGCCACTCGCATTGAGTTATACATACGAGCGGCTTTTTTACCCATTTTTTGCACTGCCGCAATGGCAGTCTCTTCGAATCCGGCTTCTTTGCCGTAAATGTGATTAAAACGCCGCGCCACTTCTCTGGTTAATTCCACATGCGCAACTTGGTCAGCACCCACCGGCACATAGCCCGCGCGGTAAATTAAAATATCTGCCGCCTGCAGCAGGGGGTAGCCGAGAAACCCGTAGGTGTCCAAGTCTTTTTCGTGCAGCTTTTCTTGCTGATCCTTGTAACTGGGTACCCGCTCCAACCAGCCTAGGGGCGTAATCATCGACAGCAGCAAATGCAGTTCTGCGTGTTCTGGGACTTTAGACTGAACAAACAGTGAAGCTGAGCCGGGGTTCACGCCGCATGCCAACCAATCGATAACCATGTCAATGACATTATTCTCAAAAATCTTAGGATCGCCGTAGTGAGTAGTCAGTGCATGCCAATCGGCCACAAAGAAAAAACACTCATATTCATATTGCAGCTTAATCCAGTTTTTTAAAACACCATGCAAATGGCCTAAATGAAGCTGCCCAGTGGGTCTCATGCCTGAAAGTACCCGCTGCTGCGAATCTACGGTTGCCAAAATTTTCTCCTAATGGGGTTGCTTTAAAGGCATTGCGGCCTTTGAAATTTACAGAAACGGCGTTGGGTCGCCCTTGCCAGTTCTCATGACGCTAGGCACACCGTCAACTAAGTCGATCATAGTGGTTGCTTCAATTCCACCGGCACCGCCATCTACGATCATATCCACTAATTTGCCAATTTTCAGCCTCATTTCATAGGCATCAAACAGCCTTTCTTCTTCACCGGGCAAAATTAGGCTTGTACTCATAATCGGTTCTCCCAGCATAGCCACAATTGCTTGTGCAATAGGGTTGTCGGGCACACGTAAACCAATTGTCTTGCGTTTCGGGTGCATCAGCCGTCGCGGCACTTCTGGGGTTGCCTTGAGAATAAAGGTGTAAGGACCGGGGGTGTAGGCTTTGAGGATTCGGTATGCGCTATTGTGCACACTGGCATAGGTGGAAATAGAGGCCAGATCGGCGCATACCAAAGTAAAATTGTGTTTGTCATCCAGCTGACGAATTCGACGAATTCGCTCCAATGCGCCCTTGTCCCCAATCCGGCATCCTAATGCATAGGTGGAATCTGTAGGATAAACAATCACACCGCCAGCCAGCAGCACATTAACGACCTGCTTGATGGCGCGGTGCTCGGGGTTATCGGGGTGAACTTGAATGTATTCTGTCATTGAAAAAAAGGCGGGTATGAATAAGGGCTGGGTAGATTTTGGGGGATATTATTACATTGCAGAGCAAAAGCAGACACATTTCTGCAAATGAATTACCATTGACACTCGAAACCGTGGCTAAGTGTTGATCCTCATTGTCATAATCACTCTCCACGCCGCGCAATTCATCCCATTTGGCGACCCACCATGAAACAATTCATCGACTACATTCCCTTACTCATCTTTTTTACCGTTTGGATGATGGATGAAAGAGTAATCAATGTTGCAGGTTATGATTATACCCTTGGCGGAGTTTTCAGTGCCGCCGAGTTTTTATTGGCGGCGTCTGTAGCGACTTACGGGTCGCTATTCATTGCTCAGCGCAGATTGGATAAATTTCAGTGGATAACCTTAGCTGCAGTTGTCTTATTCTGCATACCCACCATTATTTTCAGAGACACCGCTTTCTTGAAATGGAAGGCTCCTATTGTCAATTGGATTTTTGCTAGCGTGTTTCTAGTGTCTGCATTTGTCGGCGACAAGCCAGCGATTCAACATATGATGGGCCATGCGATCACCGCGCCCAAAGAAGTTTGGCTCAAGCTGAACAGCCTGTGGATTGTCTATTTCATCGTACTTGGTGTTATCAATCTGGTCGTTGCCTTCACCCTGAGCGAAGCGCTGTGGATACAGTTTAAGGTATTTGGCAACCTAATTCTTACTTTCGCCTTCATCTTCGGGCAGATGCCAATTCTCGCAAAGTATATTGAGGTAGAAGACGACGACACAACCCCTACAGAAGACTCTGCTTAAACCACAACAGGACTGCCAATGTATTATGCAATCATTAGCGAAGATGTAGCCAACAGCTTGCCCCTGCGAGTGGCGGCAAGAAGCGCACACATAGAAAGACTGCAGGCATTAGCCGCAGAGGATCGCATTCTATTGGGAGGACCACATCCTGCTATAGACAGCGAAGATCCGGGTGAGGCAGGCTTCACTGGAAGTCTGATAGTTGCCCAGTTCGATTCTCTTGCTAGCGCCCAGCAATGGGCAGAGAACGACCCCTACGTAGCTGCGGGAGTTTATGCCAAGGTTGTTGTTAAGCCGTTCAAGAAAGTGTTCTAGCAATGGGCCACTAGACTCCTAATTTGCCGAAAGATCTGGTGTACCTTCATCAAGGATTGCGTTCCACTGAGCAATTTTTTCCTTCTTCTTTTCGAATAGAGCGCTGTAATCGCCTTCAATGGTAATGCTATTGATGACGTCGCCGCGGCGCAGCTGATGCACTACGGGCAACCCCTCGTTTACAACACCGAACACCGAATGCAGACCATTTAAGTGCGGCGTGGCGAGGTGAGTCAGAAAAAACTGGCTACCATCTGTACCAGGCCCCGAATTTGCCATCGACAAGATTCCTGGCTGATTGTGGCGCAGCACTATTTCACCCTGAAATTTATAGCCAGGGCCTCCAGTTCCAGTACCCAAAGGGTCTCCACCCTGCACCATGAAATTTCTTTCCACCCGATGAAATGTCAAACCATCGTAAAACCCTCTGCTCGCCAAATTTATAAAATTGGCAACAGTAGTCGGTGCTGCTCGCTCATTCAGGGCAACAGAAATAAGCCCCTTGTTAGTGTCTATATTGGCGGTAAGGCTTTGCGCAACCGATAAGCCAGACGCCAGAGCAAAAAATGCTATTAACGCTCCCCGCATAACGGCAAAGGGCAGTGCTAGAGTCTTCATGGTAGAAACCTTCCTGTAAATAGTCTGTGATAGTGGCGGTAGCACACTAATAATTGTAATCAATGATAACTGGCGCGTGGTCGGAAAAGCTTTGCTCACGATAAATCTCAGCGCTAACAACTGCTTCTGCCAGCTTGGGAGTAACTACCTGATAATCTAATCGCCACCCCACATTATTGGCTCTAGCTTGGCCCCGATTAGACCACCAAGAATACAAATCGGGTTCTGGCCTGACAAGCCTAAAAGCATCAGTAAAGCCGACCTTGTCGTAAAGCTCGTCGAGCCACTGCCGCTCTTCAGGCAAAAAGCCGGAATTTTTCTGGTTCGGCTTCCAATTTTTTAAATCTATTTCTTTGTGACAAATATTCCAATCACCGCAAATGATATAGTCGCGCCCCTGTTTCATGAGCTTTCTCATATGCTTCATGTACTGCTTCATAAATTCAATCTTGCGAGCTTGCTTATCCTCTCCGGAAGACCCGGAGGGCAAGTAAAGCGAGGCAACGCTTAGATTGCCAAAGTCGGCCTGAATGTAACGGCCCTCAGTATCTGCAACCTCAAACCCTAATCCGCTGCTTACGTTCTCAGGCGTCTGCCGGCAATAGATAGCAGTACCGGCGTACCCCTTCTTAATCGCATCAAAATAATGGCAGTCATACCCATCAGGATGAAAAACAGAGTCTTCTAATTGATCGATTTGAGCTTTCGTCTCTTGAACGCAGACAACATCTGCTGCCACCTGTGGCAACCAGTCAAAAAACCCTTTTCTCGCGGCAGATCGGATGCCGTTGGCATTAAATGTGACTACTCGCATGGCTGGCCCAGATAGTGATCCGAGGCAAGATTCTAACCCCTTGAGCATAAGCCTGCTACCACCGGGATACAGCTTAATCACCATGTTACCCAAAGTAACAAATGTGATTTTGATCACATTCTTATAAAAACCCTGACTTTTAAACGATTTAGTTTACTTACCTCATGCGCTCTTTCAAGCCATGGACTAGCGGTTTCCAATAGTTCCTTTGTTGATAAAAAGTCTATCCCATTGTATTTAATGAACTAATTAAATATTTTGAGCGCTCAATTTCTAATTATGTTACTAATCTGGACGCTATAAGATTTTTTACACAAAGTGTTACCATTATGAACACATTGTGTTACCATACGCACCGTTCTTAGGACATAAGAGCTAACCCAAAACCCTATAAGGAGATAGACATGAGCGAAGCACTAAACAAAGTGCGGCCAGTCGTAGAAGCCACAGTTGTGAGCTTAGTGTTGGTTATTGCCGCACTAGCAGTTCCAGTTGCGATTCTTTACGCAGCCGTATAAAACTAACTATAGAAGGGGGCATTATGATTAGTCCTTCAACTAGCTGTTTTACCTGAACACCAGCCCGAGCAACATGCTTATGCTGGTGTTTGTTTATGTAGCCAGCGCTAACTCGAAATCCCCTTCAGACGCCAGACTTACAGCCTCTCACTCTCAACCCTCCCCCTGCAGCCCAGCTTTAGCTAGGCCTACAAGCCCTCGCGAGAAAGTTTAGTGTGGAGATTAAGTGATTAAACTGATTTCAATTTATTGACGAAATTGCAGGGTTTGAATGTGGAATCAAGCTGCTGCTTAATTATATTGTGCCACCCTGTTTGACAGGCACCGGGCGACCCTGGCAGACAAAAGATTATTGTTCCATTAGCAAGACCCGCACACACTCGCGATTGAATGGTTGACGTGCCAATTTCGGTATAGGATAGCTGTCGAAACAGCTCACCAAACCCCTCTATCTCTGAATCGAAAAGAGGTTTAATCGCGACCATTGTGTTATCGCGATCGGTAAACCCAGTACCACCAGTCATAAGGATTACTTGGATACCAGGATTGTTAATTAAACTGGAGACCTCGGCCCGCAGCCCATAGATATCGTCCTTGATAATCGATTTGTGCTTTAGCTGATGACCCTCTTCTTTGAGATAGTCGATCAAAACCGCGCCAGATTTATCAGTCTCTTCTGAGCGTGTATCCGATACAGTCACAACTGCAATATGCAACGCTTGTTTCATGAACCTTAACCTCCAGTCATGTTCATTAAGCGAACTGGCTGAACATGATCTTTCTCAAAGAAGTAATGGCGCTCGGGTTTGATATCCATGGACTTAACTAAGGCACGCTTCAGGTCATCGACCCCGGAGTTGGTATCTCTAAGAATTTGCCTCAGATCAACCGAATGCTCGTTACCCAAACACAGCAGCAGCCTGCCCTCCACCGTCACCCGAACCCTGTTGCAAGCCTCACAAAAGTTATGGGTTACAGGAGAGATAAACCCGATTCGGCTCTTATGATTTACCAGCTTCGTGTACCGAGAAGGCCCTGCCGTAGTTTCAGCGCTATCGATTAATTCATATTTGCTGGCAATCACGTCTCGTACCCATGAATTGCTGCAGGTCGTGTCTTCCCGGTTATGATCCGATGCTTCACCTAGAGGCATCTCCTCGATAAAGGCAATGTCGATGCCTCGCTCGATCGCATAATCGGTTAAGGCAAGAACTTCATCCTCGTTATAGCCTTTCATGATCACAGAGTTGAGCCGAATCCGCTCAAACCCAGCGGCAATGGAAGCATCGATACCGGCAAGAACCTTGTCGAGCTTGCCCACCCGAGAGATCCGCTTGAATCGCTCGGCGTCAAGACTGTCTATACTAATATTTACCCGATTAACTCCAGCCGCCTGCAACGGCGCCGCGTACTTATCAAGCTGCGCCCCATTGGTGGTCAGCAATAATTCCTCAAGCCCAGGCAAAGACCCCAGTTGCTCAAACAGTGTCATAACACCGCCTCGCACCATAGGTTCGCCGCCAGTAATCCGGATTTTTCTAACACCAAGCTCAGTAAAGGCCTTTGCAACCTGATAAAGCTCTTCTAATGAGAGTATTTGGTCCCTCGGCAAAAACGTCATGTCTTCGGTCATGCAATAGACGCAGCGGAAATCACACCGGTCTGTAACAGACAGGCGGATATAATCAATATGCCGACCAAATTTATCGATTAGCTTGTTTGGAAATTCTGACTCAGACATTTATGTTCTCCTTACATCATATTACCCCAGATCAGCAAGCCCGTGCACCGACTAAGAAGTAACAATTTCTGTCTCAAAACCCTTAAGAAAATAAGGCTATTTGAAGCCCTAGTGCAATCAAGATCACACCCATCGCGCGTTCGAACCATACTCCCAAGCCGAGCAACCGAGCACGAAAACTAGGGCGCCCCAGCAGCGACGATAGCATGGCAAACCATGCAAATGTGGCGATGGCTAAGTAAAGCCCGTAACCCACCTGAACCAATGTTGGGGTTGAAGGTTCTATTACTACGGTAAACAGCGCTAAAAAAAATAAAGTAGCCTTAGGATTCAAGCCATTGGTTAAAAAGCCTAAGTAAAAAGCCTTAAGGGGAGTTAAGGCGACAGATTTGTCATTGCTGGTATTCACGCCCTGTGACTTTAACGTATCTTTGAGGGCATTCATCCCCAGGTACAAAAGATAGATTGCCGCCGCATAACGCACAGTAGCAAAGAGCGCGGGTGACTGATTCAAGATAACCGCGACCCCAAGCAAGCAATAGGTCACGTGAAGTAAAATCGCACTACCCACACCTAGACTAGTCCAGATAGCACTGCGGGTGCCGTTGCTTATGCTTTGCTTAAGCACCACAGCAAAATCCGGCCCGGGCGATGCGACCGCTGCCAGATGTGCCGCGGCAATGGTAAAAAATTCAGCCCAATACACTTTAGTGCAGCATCTGTTTATTGAACTTGCTCAGAAATAACCAGTTCAATCGCCGCATTTTGACCATTTGGTGAGAAATTTTGTGACACGATGCGATAATCGCCAGCTTGAGGCGATGCGGCCCCTGAATAAGAAACCAAAGCAGACACGTAGACGGTGTCCGCAGATGACAAATTAAAAGGTCCGACTGCCGAAAAATCGTCCAACCTAACTACCATTGGTAAGTCTGAGACGACAAAATCCACCGCCGCCAACGGCGGCATACCCTCTTGAGCTGCATTACGAGCAGCTACAAACACTCTTAAATTGTCTGGCAGCTCAAGTCCTTCGGCGAGGCTAAGAGAGACATCGATTGATGGTCCGTTAAGTAACTCAGGATTGTCTCTCGCCAAGATTTGTTGGGCGGCAGCAATGTTCGCACGCAGCGTGCCGGCCTGCTCTGAATTAGGATTTACTTGAATCAGGAGTCGCCAATATTCAATCGCTGCCCTGTAGTCGGAACGCTGCTCTGCATCAACTGCTAACAGCTGCAGAATAGAGACTTCGGAAGGGTTGATGTCCCGCGCTTGATTTATAACCTCGAGTACTTCAGGAGTAATTTGAAACTCCGCTAGAATATATTTAGCCAGCGCAACGCGACCAAGCACCAATGCTTTGTCTGGCGAATTGTCGAGTAAATCTGCTGCTCGCTGATAGGCGATAGCCGCTTCATTGAACATACTGACGTTGGCAAAATTCTCTGCCAAAAAGTAGAGCGTCCAAGGTTGCTGGGAGCCCTTTTGAGCCGCTTCGCCTAACGCAATAATCAAGTTTCTAGCTTCTTCGGCATCGCCGGCGTTATTCACTGTCCGGGTATACAGATCGGTTAACTGGATTTCTTCTAAAAACCCCCAATACTGATAAAGCCCATAGGCTGCGATTGGCGTCGCTAGCACCATGATTAATGGGATAGCCAGTGTTAATCGGGAAGCTGCAGCTTGTACCTGAGGTTTGCTTGCCACTTCTTCTTGCGTCACATCGGTGAGCAAACTTTGCTGCAGCTCTAGCATCAGCACATCAAATTGCTGCTGATCAATTTGCCCCGAGGCGAGATCAGACTCTAGCTCGCGCTTTCGCTCGTGGTAAAGCGCTACATTAGCTTCTTTCCTAGCGGTGCTGTTGAGGGACTGCGCCGAACGGCCGCTTTTCCACAGTGGATAAACAACGAAGACAGCTGACAATAAAACGAATGTGGATGCAAAAAACCAAAACAAAAGCAGATACCAGTAAGTTATGAAGCGCTAAGACTTATTCAATAGATTATTTAGCCGTTCAGTCTCTTTTGAATCGAGTGAGACCGAGGAATCCGAAGTTGTTCGCGCCCTGCGCCAGACTAAAAATGCCGCACTGGCACCAATTAGGAGAAACAATATCGGGCCGAACCATAAAAACAAGGTTTCCGCCGTCAGACGCGGCTTGTAAAAAATAAAATCACCGTATCTCTCAAACATAAACTGCTCAATCTCTTGATCAGTCATACCTTCGATAATCATCCGGTGTATTTCTCTTCGTAAATCTTCAGCAACCCCGCCAGAAGAACCACTTAGACTCGTGTTCTGACACATAGGGCAGCGCAGCTCATCAGATATTCTGCGAAACCTTTGCTGCTGCTCGGGATTCTCAAACTCGAATGTATCGACTTGGCCAATAGCGGCAGGCGATAACATGGCGAAAAAAAACCACAGCATGCTTAGTTTTACTAGCTGCCTCATTGGCTGCTCCGATTTTTCAATTCTTCAATCGCTGGTAAAAATTTTTCCCGCCAAACTGCTTCATCTAAAACGCTTACGTGGCGATAACGTATTACACCGTCTGCATCTACTAAATAGGTCTCAGGCGCGCCATACACTCCAAGATCAATACCAAACCTGCCGCTTTCATCCAACACACTAAAGGCAAAAGGATTACCGTTGTCGTCTAGCCAATTAAGAGCAAGATCCTGCCTGTCTCGGTAATTCACCCCTACCACTGGAATGTCGCCATCCTCAGCTAAGCGCATAAAAGTCGGATGTTCGATAAGACAAGGTAGACAGTAGCTACCCCAAACATTCAGTAGAAAAATCTGCTGAGGCAAATCGTCATTAGTGACAGACTTACCGTCAACTGTGGTCAAGGCAAATTCAGGCATAGGCTTGTCGATGAGCATTGAAGGCAACACTTTGACATCAAGATAGAGGCCACGCCATAACAGGATGGCAAGGGCAAAGAAGCCAATCACTGGAATAAAAAACGCAAATCTACTCATAGTTAAGATGCAGTTTGCACACCCTCAGGTAATGAGGCATTTGCTGCTGCTTCATTACGCGCCCGAACCCGACGATAGCGCTTATCAGCCGCAGCTAAGCTACCACCAAACGCCATGAACAATGCGCCCAACCAGATCCAGCGCACAAATGGTTTGACATATATAGTCATCGACCACGCGCCGCTTTCTTTTTGCTCACCCAAAGTAACGAAGAGATCCCGTAGGAAGCCTGCATCGATAGCCATTTCTGTTGATGGCGTACCGGTTGCTAAATAGATACGACGCTGTGGAAACAAATCAGTAATTAAAGAACCTTCTTTAGACACCGTCATTGTCACCTCGTCGCCAACATAGTTGGGGCCGCGCACTCTCTCACTGCCCTGCAGAAGAAAACTGTAGTTGCCGACGTCAGTGCTTTGACCCGATGCAAGCAAAACGCTTTTCTCTTCGCTAAAATAACTCGTCAAGACAATGCCAATAAGCATTGTCGCGATGCCAAAGTGAGCTAGCTGCATGCCCCAATAGCTGTAGCTCAGCGTACGCAACCCAGCCATTAGTGTCGCCTTATTCGCTGTCTTAGTCGCTATGTCCCTGCCCATAGACAAGACAATCCAAGCCGAAAGTGCTACCGCCACTGTCGCCGACAAAGAAAATTCCAACAGCACTAGCAAGGGCAGGACCACCCCTATCACAACGCTAGCCAAGGCTACTTTTGCCAATTGCTGCACTAAATAGCTCATTGAGGTCTTCTTCCATCGGCTAATGGGGCCAATACCCAAGAAGATAGTCAGCAGGATCATAAGCGGGGCAAAGATCAGATTGAAATAAGGCGGGCCTATAGAAATTAAATCATCGGTTAATGCTTGATACACCATAGGGAACAACGTGCCCAAAAAGATTGATGCGGCGGACACCACCAGGATCACATTGTTAGTGAGTAAGAAAATCTCTCTGGACAAAAGTTCGAAGCCGAAGTTGCTCTTCATCATTGGTGCCCTGATCGCGAAAAGGATCAGCGAACCACCGATAGCTATACCCAGTATGCCTAAAATAAAGAACCCACGAGATGGGTCACTGGCAAAGGCATGCACCGAAGTCAGTAAACCCGAGCGGGTAATAAATGTGCCAAGCAGGCTTCCAGAAAAAGCCAAGATTGCGAGCAAAATAGTCCAGCTTTTAAACACGCCGCGTTTTTCGGACACTGCAAGAGAGTGGATCAGTGCGGTACCAAATAGCCATGTGATTAAGGGCGGATTCTCTACCGGATCCCAGGCCCACCAGCCTCCCCAACCCAACTCGTAGTACGCCCACCAACTGCCTAAGGCAATACCCACTGTCAAAATCGCCCAAGCGATATTTGCCCAAGGCCTGCACCATCTTGCCCAAGCGGCATCCAAACGGCCACTGAGTAGCGCAGCGATAGCGAACGCAAAAACTACGGAAAACCCAACATACCCCATATACAAAGTAGGTGGGTGTACGATAAAGCCAAAATCTTGTAACGCGGAGTTTAAATCAGCACCGTCAGCCGGGGGTAAGGGCACAACCCTATCAAAAGGGTTTGATGTGGCTAACATGAATAGCAGGTAGGAAAAACACAGCAAGCCTAAGATAGCCAGTACCCGGGACACGAAATTGAGCGGCATGGCTTGACTAAATACACTGACCGCAACCATCCAGCCAGTAAGCATGAAAGTCCATAACAGAAATGAGCCTTCATGGCCTCCCCATACAGCTGTGAATTTATACTGTACCGGAAGCATACTATTTGAGTGTTGGGCCACAAATTGAACAGAGAAATCATCTGTGGCAAACGCATAAGTGAGAATGCCCAAGGCGATGCCAACAAAAACGAAGACCCCCACTGAGATGGGGCGCGCAAGAGACATCCACACATGGTTATTAGTACTCGCGCCAATTAACGGCAGAGTACCAAGTATCACACATAGAATAAGTGCCAGTATCAGGGCAAATGAACCCAGCTCAGGTACCATAAGGCGCTCCACCACTGCTGCTGTGGTTTTCAGTGGAAGCACCGGCCGCATCAAGAGCCGCCTTCACTTCTGGGGACATGTAATTCTCATCGTGTTTAGCTAATACCTTAGAGGCCTGAAACACGCCGGCGGCATCCATTTTACCTTCGGCAACTATGCCCTGCCCTTCGCGAAACAAATCTGGCAGAATTCCCTCAAAGCGAATCGGCACCTCACTGACAAAATCGGTCGTGACAAAGGCAACTAGCAAACTATCACCTGCGCGCTCAATGGAATTTTCTTTAACCATGCCTCCAATGCGAAAATGGGTGTCCACCCCAACCTCGCCATTGGCAACTTGTGTGGGTGTAAAGAACATATTAATGTTTTGACTTAATGCAAATAGTGTCACCCCGGTTGCCACACTCAAGCCAGCGGCGATAAATAGGATGATACCCAGTTTTTTCTTTCGATGAGGTTTCATAACTGTTCTCCGAGGAGTGCCAAGCACAGGAATCTAGTCTTGTTTGCTAAGCTGCGATTCTTGCTGGCGCAACCTTCTACTCTGCTCTTTCAAAATTGATTTCCGCTTGATCATGGGCGCCACTAAATTGGCGACGATAAACACGAAAAACAAACCGTAAACTGCCCAAACGTTGAAAGCGTAACCGCCCATGTTTAGGAACTCACTAAAACTTGAAAATTCTATTGCACTAATCATATTGCCGGAGTCACTCTGCCGCCGGCTTTCTTGGCAACGATATCCTGCACCCATTGAGACCGTCTTTCTCTGACCAAGATTTCATTACGGGTAGAAAGAATTAGGCTCACAGTAAAAAACAAATACACGGCGAGAATCATAATACCTGTCGCGATCCAGAACTCTGGGCCGTTAGGACTGTCACCATTAAAAGACAGTGGGCTAGCCGGCTGATGGAGAGTGTTCCACCATTCCACCGAGTATTTTATAATAACAACGTTGATACAGCCCACTATTGATAGCAGTGCACAGGCCTTGGCCGCTGTCTCTGAGTTTTCTAAGGCCGATCTTAAGGAGATCACGCCAAGAAATAAGAAAAACTGAAACAGCATGGAGACTAATCGGCTGTCAGTCCATTCCCACCATGTGCCCCAACTCACACTACCCCAGATCGAGCCGGTCGCTAAAGTAATAAATGAAAACCAAGCGCCCAAGGGCGCCGCATTTTTCGCGACCATATCAGCAAGCTTCATCTTCCAGACTAGTGTTATTACACCAGCCACCGCCATCAGCGGAAAAAACGCCAGGGAAGTGCCTGCAACAGCCACGTGAACTACAAGAATTCTCGATGTGTAACCTTGCTGATAATCAGGTGGCAGGTATAAAAGGGCCCAAACCACTGCCACCGTGAGGCAGATAGCCATCGCGCCGATCAACCACGGCAACCATTTCTCTGAAAGCTCATAAAACCATTTCGGCGAGCCTAGCTTCGAGAACCACAACCACATAATTTCTATCCTAAGCTGTTGATTTAAGTACTATACCATGTAGGGTTAATTACTCAGTGTCACGTATTGTAACTGATTTTAACTACGAGAACCGTGCCAAATTAGACCTATGTTGTCGCTAATTCACGCTAATGCGTAACGCCGCTGCCGAAGCTAAAGGCGCCAAACTTAGCGCAGCCGCGAACATAGCAAAAAGCAGCGCCAAGTACCCTGTTGGATTGATGCCATTAATTTGCGACTGGACTGCGAGAGTGCCAAAAATCAACACCGGCACACTCATGGGCAAGGTGATCACCGCTAAAATCAGGCCCCTGCTTCCCAATCCTACGGTTAGAGCCACGGCGATAGAACCTATGAGGCTAATGATTGGGGTGCCCAGCAGCAACGAAATCACTAATACTCCAAAGGCATCGCTGGGTAAGCTCAGCATATAGGCGAGTATCGGGGACACTAAAATGATCGGCAGACCACTCACTATCCAGTGACTAATGTTTTTAGCTAACACTAAGAAATACAGAGGGTTAGGAGACAAAAGTAGCAACTCTAAGGAACCGTCTTCATAGTCAGCTCGGTACAGACTGTCCATCGATAACATTGAGGACAGCAGCACCGCAATCCAAAGCACCCCAGGGGCAATTTCACTCAGTTTGGCACCATCTGGACTAATCCCAATTGGAAACAATGACACTACAATGAAGAAGAACATAAAGGGATTGGCGATATCATTGCGCCGCTTGAATGCGATCAACAAATCTCGCTTTAAGGTCATTAAAAACGCCGTATAGGTTGACGATCTAACTGCAGCCGAGTTGTTCATCCTAGGTTTAGCTCCTGCAACCCGTCAATCTTCAAGGCATGATGGGTAGTAACCAGCACCGAGCCGCCGTCACTGGCATGTTTGGCTAGCATAGACTCAAGCAGCGCCACACCAGTTACATCAAGCGTGGTGAATGGCTCATCCAGTACCCAAAGCTTAGCCGGGCTTATTAACAGCCGAGCCAAGGAGGCTCTTTGCTGCTGACCTGCTGATAAACTAAAGCATTGGGAATATTCAAACCCCAACAAGCCAACCTTAGCTAAGGCTGCAAGTAACTGATCCTCACTGACCCGTGTATGCAAACTGCAGCTCCAAGCTAAATTCTCTAATGGCGTAAGCGTCTTGTTTACGCCAATTCTGTGACCTATGTATAGCAGGGAGGCGAAATAATCATCCGTTTGCTCTTCTACCTTTGCACCGCGAAAATAAATATCCCCTTCGAAGCTGTCATTGAGCCCGCACAGTATACGAAGCAACGTAGTTTTGCCGCTGCCATTGCTGCCTTTGACCTGAATTACTTGGCCCGCAGACACTGAGAAATTCAAATTCTGAAATAAGATGCGGTCATCCCGCTCACAGAAAAGATCTTTCACGAGGAGCAATTGCGTGGATTCATTCAAAATTTGCAGCCCTACATCGATGCTAGGCCAAACTTTATGACCTTTGGTTATGAAAATCGGCCCAATTATAGCCAAGATAAGCTTCGATTACTGCAAATCCCTCACTACTTCAATCCCGCTGATCCAGCGATGCAATCGCCCCCGTTACAAACTCACGTACGGGCTAGTCTTGAACTATGCTTAAGAGGCAATTTTTGGATTAGAACCTATTATGGCGGAAGAAGAACAAACCGGCGAAGAAGCCACCACAGAGGATGTGGTCGAATCCCTGCAAAGCCGCAGTAAAGCGCAGCTGCTTGTCCTGTTCGGCGCCTGCGCCAGCACTGTCGTGTTACTCGCTTGCCTAGGTTTTACCTACATTAGTCTAAGCGGCCAGATTCTTAGTGCGACCGCGGAACCACTCATGGAGATGAAAAACCTATCCGGCCTGGTAAACGATGAATACTCAAACTTAAATATGGCGGTGGAATTCTACAACCTGCAAATGACGACAATAGGGACTCGACTCGACGGGATTGACCCAACGGTCGATCAGGAGCAATTTGAAGAGCTGCGTAAAATCCTGATTAGCCAAGAACAGGATTTCCAAGTGTTTTTAAACTCAGCAAAAAACGCGATGACGGGCCTATCAAAAATGCTCAGCGGCTCGCGAAGTTGGAGAGATGATTTTAATTCCAAACTCGATCTTGCTATTACCACCAGTGAAGCAAGAGAACTGACTCTCAGCGCCACGGAGAATACCGAAGCATCGCCCAGCACAGATCAAGACAGTGCTGCTGCCCCATAATCAACTGCAAAGAAAAAGTTATGTCTGAAGAAAAGCCAAGCCCTAAATCCATCGACCTATCCATTGTGGAAAGTCGAACAACCATTAACGGACTGCTAGCGCCATTTGTCTTGGGGTTAAATTTTATAGGCATCCTATGCTGTGGCTATGTGTTTTTCAGCTTGTCCTTTACTCTACATGATTTATCAGGAGTAGCATTGATCGAGGCTGTTAAAGAAGATTTTTCAGTTTTCCAACAGCTGGATGTTGATACAAGAAAATCCGCTGGCGAAATTGCCTTATTGGATGGGGCATTAGATGCCAAGCTTAACCAACGCAGCGTTTTAGATGCCACCGAGGCTATGCAGGAAACAGAACGCAATGCGCAGTTATTTTTGCGCTTGCTAAAAGTAAATATGTATAACCTTACCTCTTATGTCCCAGGCATAGCATCTTGGTATGAACTGCATTCGCCGGCCATTGACCTTGCCATCGAACGAAGTCGCTCTCGCCAGCTAAAGTTATTGCAGATACGGGCAATGTATGAGGCGGACGCCTAAGCCGCAGTTTTGTAGTTATGCTGCCGGGCGTGAATTAAACTCATCAAATTTGCCTCGGCCTCTGACAATCCGAAGCCTTTTATCAACTGGTCTGATCCTATCCCCATATCTAGCAGTTTATTGGCTTGAGATAGGCTAGAGTCCATAGACTTATTGGCTTTCATTTCGCCCTGCACTGCCCAAGTAGACTCGAGTTTTTCTTCTGCTGACTGCAAGCGACAGTGCAAACCGTTTAGGTTTTTTGCCATTCGCTCTCTATCGACGTATATCTCGCCGCGCAGCGCCAGCACTTCTTTGTGCAGGCGGCGTAGCTTTGTCAAGACAAACAGCGCAATAATCGACACGTTTAGAGCCAGTATTAAGTAAAAAAACGAATCGTTTAGGTGGGTTGTCATAGTCATCTCCTTGACTCAACTAGGGGCAAATCCTTTGCCCCTAAACAAAATATTTAGTTAACTAGTTCCAATCAGATAGTCTCGCGCGCAGCCTAAGAGCAGCCTGACTGTGTATCTGACTGACGCGGGATTCACTAACACCAATCACTTCACCAATTTCTTTAAGGTTTAACTCTTCATCGTAGTAAAGCGCTAAAACCAATTTTTCGCGATCTGGCAAGCCATCAATCGCTTTTGCTAGGTGTGCCTTAAATGTATCGCGTTGGAGGCCATCACAAGGCCCGGGCAATTCGCCGGCTGCCGATTCGATCGCCGAATCATCCCCTTCCATTACGTCATCGAAGCTAAACAATCGACTGCCAGAAGCATCCTGTAGAATTGCATAATAGGCATCTAAGTCGATGTCCATTTCCTTAGCAATGTCCTGAACTTTGGCATCTTGCCCAGTGCGAGCTTCAATGGCCTTAATGGCTTCCGCCACCTTGCGGGATTTCCTGTGCACTGATCTGGGCGCCCAATCGCCCTTGCGAACTTCATCGAGCATAGAGCCTCTTATACGGATTCCCGCATAGGTCTCAAAACTTGCCCCCTTAGTTACGTCGTATTTCCGAGATGCCTCGAGAAGCCCGATCATCCCAGATTGTATTAAGTCATCTAATTGCACGCTGGCAGGCATGCGAAGTAGAAGGTGGTGTGCAATGCGTTTAACTAAAGGTGCATAGCGGTTTACGACTTCGTCAAGATTTTCATCTTTGTCGCCGCTTTTGGTTTGCACATTGTCGTAAACGGAAGCCCCAGTTGCTGAAGTCATCATCAGTCATCCCGATTTATTGTAGTACTAAACGCTCAACAAAAAACTCAAGGTGTCCTCGCGGTTGGTCCATAACGGGCCACTCGCTAACTGTCTTAGCTAGCTTTTTGTAAGCAATAGATGATTTACAACTTGGGAATTCTTTGATTGTAGCCTTTTGTCTCCTTACTGCTTTACGGACGAAATCATCGAACGGGATTTCGCCAGCAAACTGTAAGTTAACATCTAAAAACCTGTCTGTTACATGGACAAGTTTTTTGAACAAGTTTCGACCTTCCATTTCCGACCTTGTCATATTAGCCACGATTCTAAACTTTGACATTTGATAGTCTCTGTTCAGAATTTTAATCAATGCATATGCATCAGTGATTGACGACGGCTCATCGCATACTACCAATAAAACTTCCTGTGACGCTCTTACAAAGCTAATCACCTGATCAGAAATTCCGGCTGCAGTATCGATAATTAACACATCCATTTGCTCTTCAATGTCATTAAACGCATTGATTAAGCCGGCGTGTTCGTGCGCTCCCAATGATGCCAGTGCTTGTGTTCCAGACGATGCTGGTATCACTTTTATGCCCCCAGTTGCTTCAATTAAGATGTCCTTTAACTCACAATCCCCTGTAAGAACATCCGCAATATTATTCTTAGCCTTAACTCCTAGTAACAGGTCGACATTCGCCAACCCAAGATCTGCATCCATCAGAACAACACGCTTTCCAAGCTCAGCTAATCCCAAACTTAGATTTACAGAGAGGTTGGTTTTACCCACTCCCCCTTTACCTCCTGTCACTGCAATCACTTGCACTGCATTTCCATTCATCCGTGAATCCCTCTACTTACCAGGCTTATCGCCTGCTTTAGTTTTCAGCTCCTGCCGAAAAACCCCTGTCTCAACCAACTGCGGCTGCGCGCGCTTCCTTAACGCCGGAATTAGTGTAAACAGCTCCGAACCCTGCAATCATTTCCTCTTTTGCCACTATCTGCGACTTAGAAAGAGCAACGATTTTATTAACAATACTTACGCTATCAGCAACAGCCATATCCTCTGGCACCGATTGCCCATGGGTTGTATAGGCAATCGGGTAATCGGCCTCTATCAAAACGCCCAAACTCTCCCCCAAGCTGACAGCCTCATCGATTTTAGTCACAATTGAAGCGACTGGATTAATCGCGCTGTAAGCTCTAGCTTCTGTTGCCTGCACTTGCCCTTGACTGGTTGCAGAAAGCAGCAGTATCGGTTTTATTCTGTTTCTGACTCGGCCTAGCAAATCAAGCTGCTGCTGAAAATGTCTGTTTCTAACGTTAATTCCTGCAGTATCTATCAGCACTAATTTTTTGTGTCGCAAGGCATCAAGCAGGTCGCTCAAACTATGACTTTCATCTACCGCCTGGACGCTAACACCAAGAATTTTTCCAAACGTCCTCAACTGCTCGTGGGCAGCAATGCGGTAGCGGTCAGTAGTAATTAACGCAATTGACTCCGCGCCATGGGTTAACACAAATTGAGTGGCAAATTTGCCAATGGTTGTAGTCTTACCGACCCCGGCAGAGCCTAGTAACGCATACACGCCGCCTTGAGCAATCAGATCGCTTCCAGCGATCGGCAGCTTGGCAGCAATTTTAGTCAAGCACTGCTGCCAGACCTGCTT
The DNA here is from genome assembly GCA_964352445.1 of uncultured Pseudohongiella sp. Lineage (GTDB taxonomy): Bacteria > Pseudomonadota > Gammaproteobacteria > Pseudomonadales > Pseudohongiellaceae > UBA9145. The sequence goes on from CAYGSO010000002.1 coordinate 126,010, forward strand.
GATGTCGTGGCCCGGTTCAATATTGGCTAACCAAGAAGCAACTTGGTTATTATCAAAACCCATGGCTCGGAACCGCTCCCACAGTTTTGCATTGATGGGTGATGCGGTTGCAAAATTATCCCAGCCTTGGCAGTCCATCCAGTTTTGCAATAGGCAGCTGATGCCACCAAGCTCAGAGTGGAGAGCTGAATGTTCTGCCTCAAACCCACTAATGGAGTTGATAAACCTTGAACTTTCGCCGCTGGGTTTTTTAGCCACCTTTTCAGCGCGCTGAGGCTGAGAAAGCGCCCCGGCTGCCTTTTCCGCTGAAGACGCAAGTTCCGAGGAAATACCTTTCGATGCGCTGACTTCAACCCCATCGGACAACTTTCGGCTTCCCAATATAATCGCTTCATCGCCCAGCTGGGAACGTATGATGCTCATCGCTTTGTGCATGTCTGCTGCGTAGAATCTTTTAACCGTCATGCTAGTGCATGCTCCTTGTTTTGCTTTTCGCTAAACATCCGTTTAATTTTCCTATACGTCTAAACTTAATCTGGCTTCTGTCGATTTATAGCACTGAGTGCGAAGCGCATCTTCTAACCACCTACTTTAGCCACGATAGTGACCTGCTTGTTATCCGGTATCTCCTGGTAAGAAAGAACCCGCATTCCGTCAATGGTGTATCTAGCAAATCTGCTCAACATCTGTCGCAGTGGCGCGGCGACAAGCAATACCGCCGGATCGCCAGAAACTTCTTGCTTCTGGGCAGCATCGACTAATGCTTTTTGCAATGACTCTGCCAGCTTCGGCTCAATAGTCATTGAGTTCTCTGTAGTCGACACGCTCTGAACGGACTGCTGTACAGACCTAAGCAATAATTGTTCCAGTTCGCCATCTAAAGTGATTACTGGTAGCTCAGCCCGCTCACCATAGACACTTTGAGCGATAACTCGGCTTAAGGAGATTCGTACCGCCGCCGTCAAAGTGACAGAATCTTGACTCTTTGAACCCTGTGCCGCCAAAGTTTCGGCGATTGTTCGCATGTCCCGAATAGGAACTTGTTCCGCCAGCAAATTCTGCAGGACTTTCAAAACAATGTTGGTATTGACAATATCAGGCAACTCTTCAGCAAGCTTCGGCGAGTGCTGAGCGAGAAGTTTCAACAACTGCTGCACTTCCTCATGGCCCAAAATTTCATGGGCATGGGACTGCAGCAGACTGTTTAGGTGTGTTGCAATAACCGTGCTGGCGTCAACAACCGTATAGCCTAAGGATTCTGCTTGGTCCTTCTGAGATTTTTCGATCCACAGTGCGTCGAGGCCGAAAGCCGGATCTTTAGTTTCAATGCCCTGAACTTTGCCATACACCTGCCCCGGGTTGATTGCCATGTCGCGCTCAGGAAACACTTCAGCACTTCCCACGCTGACCCCCGACAGACTGATCTTATATTCGTTAGGCGTAAGGTCTAAATTGTCTCTGATGTGTACCGATGGAATTAAGAAACCAAGATCTTGGCTAAGCTTCTTGCGGATACCCTTTATGCGTCCCAGCAACTCACCGCCTTGCGTTTTATCAACCAATGAAATTAGCCGGTAACCCACTTCGAGCCCAATGGCATCTACCGGCATCACGTCATTCCAATCTAACTCAGAGTTTTCGTTTTTAACCGCCTCGGCTTCGTTAGCTGGATCTTGTCCAGGCGCTATTTCTGGCTCTTCAGCTTTGTTGTCAGCCAGGGTCTTTAAATAGACAGCGCCAACACCTGCGATTGTCGCCAATCCCAAAAACGCCGTGTGAGGCATACCTGGCACAATGCCCATAACGAAGAGAATGCCCGCCGCCACCCCGAGTGAACGCGGACCAGCAAACATCTGGCGAAATACCTGTTGCCCCATCATTTCTGATGAATTATTTCGAGTCACCATAATTGCCGCAGAGGTTGATAGTACCAAAGCAGGAATCTGTGCAACTAAGCCATCACCAATAGTTAACAGCGCATATCTCTCGGTAGCTGCAGCAAAATCCAGTTGGTACTGCATCATACCGATGGCTAGACCACCAACAATATTGATCAGCAATATTAGAATGCCAGCGATGGCATCTCCTTTGACGAACTTACTTGCACCGTCCATGGAGCCGTAAAAGTCTGCCTCTTGAGTAATTTCAAGGCGCCGATCTCGTGCTTGCTCTTGGTCTATAACACCCGCATTTAGATCTGCATCAACCGCCATTTGCTTTCCAGGCATGGCGTCTAGGGTAAATCTAGCGCTCACCTCTGCAATGCGGCCCGCACCTTTGGTAACTACGACAAAATTAATAATAATTAAAATGACAAACACGATTAGGCCAACAGCATAGTTGCCACCAATAACCACTTCGCCAAACGATTCGATCACCTTACCTGCAGCACTTCCGCCTTCATGCCCCTTCAGCAATACCACACGAGTCGAGGCTACATTCAAGGCCAGTCTCAGCAATGTCGCAACAAGCAAGATAGTAGGAAAGACAGCAAAGTCTAATGGCCTCATGGCATAGACTGAAACACACAGCACTACCAAGGCAATGGTGATATTAAAGGTAAAAAATACGTCCAGTAAGAATGGCGGAATAGGTAATGTCATCATCGCTAGAATGACTAGCAATAGCATTGGTATACCTAGATTTCCTTGAGCCATTGACCTAGCGTTTTCTAGTAACGACCCTTTCCCTAAACTTAAGCCAACAGCCATGTTAATTCCTTCATCCTATCCATAGGTTTATGTCTCAATGTCGATCCCTCAATGCCTCTACCGTGAGACAAAAAATTTAGTCATGCCTTAAATCTACTGGTATATCAAAACGAGTGTCTAGCTTAGGCTTCTTTATCTGCCCTCTAGCCCACTGCCGCAATTGATAGATATAGGCTAATACCTGCGCCACGGCCACATACAGACCAGACGGAATTTCAGCGCCTATATCCGTATTGAAGTAAACTGCCCGCGCCAGTGGCGGCGCACTCACTATAGGGATCTCATTGTCTGATGCAATCTCACGAATTTTCATTGCCACTAAATCAGCTCCTTTGGCCAGTACAATTGGCGCCCCATCCACAGCTTGGTCATAGCGCAGGGCGACCGAATAGTGTTCGGGGTTAGTGATTACGACATCTGCCATCGGCACATCCTGCATCATTCTATTGCTTGCCATTTGTTGCTGAAGCTGGCGAATTTTTTGCTTAATCTCAGGCCGACCGTCAGTGTCTTTCATTTCGTCTTTGACTTGTTGCAGGGTCATTCTTAGTTTTTGCGAGTGTTGGAAAAGCTGGATAGGGATATCAATAGCTGTGATTAGGATCATAGCGGCGGCCATGAATAAAAAAGCCCAAGCTACTAGAGTAATTGAGTGTTCAATTGCATCGAACGGTGACTCACGGTGCAACAAGAGAATCTGCGGTAGATTAAGGTAAATTATCAAACCTGCAAAAGAGCCAACAACCAATACTTTAGCAACTGCCTTGCCTAACTCAAGCAATGCTTTGGGGCCAAACATGCGGCCTAACCCTGACATTGGATTCATCCTACTAGCTTTGGGTGTTATTGCTTTAAAGGTTAAATTCCATCCCCCCAGTAGAGCTGGCGTCAGCACAGCCACGGTAACTAAAGCGGCAAAAACCGGCAGGCATGCAGCAAGACCATTGGCCAAAGATTGCCCAAGGCTGGTAAACATTGCCGCTTCATCTAAACCAGATCTGGAGAAAGATAAATTATCTCTCATCACACCAGCCAGACTCGCCGCTATATCTGGCCCGGTTAGCAGCATTCCCGCAGCCCCAGCTAACAGCATGGCGGTAGTATCTAGCTCTTTGGAGCGAACCGATTGACCATCCTCTTTCGCCTTGTCTAGGCGTTTCTGGGTGGGCTCCTCGGACTTCTCTGCTGAAGAGTCATTTTGATCAGCCATGAGTCAAAATACCTTTTTTTTGTATCAGTTTATTCACTGCGGATTTATTAGTTGATTAATTTTTACAAACCCTTCATCGAAGAGACTCGTCGTTGCGCTCGTTACAGCAGGCAGCGTCAACCATATTAGAAAGAGCCCAAATAGCAGCGAGACCGGAAATCCCAGCGCAAATATATTAAGCTGTGGCGCTGCACGAGTCATGATTCCAAAGGCAAAATTGGTAATTAGCAGCGCAGTAAGCGCCGGCAGGGCTATAACCATAGCACTGGAAAAAATCCAGCTAATGGCAGCGACGATAGCCAGCATCGATGTGGTGGCAAAGGTAAACTCGGTGTTAATCGGCAGGGAATAAAAACTGTCTGCAATTACCCTCAGCATGGTCAAATGACCATCCAGAGAAATGAATAAAATTGTAATGAACAGCAAATAGAAGGTACTAACGACAGTAACATTTATCCCGTTCGATGGATCCACCATCGAAGCAAACCCTAAGCCCATTTGCATCGCAATCATTTGCCCTGCTAGCACCAAGGTGTGAAACATAAGCTGCATGAAAAAGCCTAAAGCAACCCCAATTAAAATTTGCTGACCAACAAGAAACATACCCTGTAAAGAAAGACCTTGAATATTTGGCATAGCCGGGAGCACAGGCACAATAATTACTGTAAGCCCTAACGCTATCACCATCCTAATTCTCACTGGCACTAACTGCGAGCCAATCACTGGCGCAACCATTAAAAACCCCGCAATACGGAAAAACGGCCAGAGAAATTGGCCAAGGTAGCCTCCTAGTTCAGCGGTTGTGAGCGCAATAAGTTCCACTAAAACACCATAAAAGGAATGGTTGTAATTAGGCCGCTGGTAAAGTCCAGCATACTGCGCACAATCCATGGACCTGCGATCATAATAGAGACCAGGGTGGTGATCAGGCGCGGAAGAAAACTAAGGGTTTGTTCATTTATTTGGGTGGCCGCTTGAAACGTACTGACTATTAAGCCAACCAACAGACTGGGTAGAACAATCACAAGTACCGTAATAACAATTAGGTACAGCGCCTCACCCCAAACAGCTGAAACTGAAAGTGCATCCATTATAGAGTTCTCTGATCCTGTGTCATAAGCTAAAGCTAGCAGCGACGGCACCAATAACCATCGCCCAACCATCTACTAGCACAAACAGCATAATTTTAAACGGCAAGGATATGATGATCGGCGACATCATCATCATCCCCATCGCCATCAACACGCTGGCGACGACGAGATCGATGACTAAAAAAGGAATAAACAACATAAAACCAATCTGAAAAGCCGTCTTTAGCTCGCTGGTCACATAGGCCGGAACTAGCACGCTAAAAGGAATATCATCTTCCACCTGAGGCTGATCAGATTGCGACAAATTTAGAAAAAGCGCCAAATCAGACTCGCGAGTTTGCGCGAACATAAACGTACGAAACGGTGATTCTGCATTCAACAGCGCAGCTTGCGCTCCTATCTCTTCATTTAAATAAGGCTGTATCGCAAGCTCATTTACTTGCTCGAACACAGGCATCATCACAAAAATTGAGAGAAACAAAGCCAAGCCAAGCAGGATTTGGTTTGATGGAGTTTGCTGCAAACCCATTGCCTGCCGCAAAATGGCGAATACCACCATGATCCTAGTAAACGAAGTCATCATCATTAGCAGCGCGGGAAGCAGTGTAAGAGCAGTCATTACTGCTAAGATTTGTATCGTCACTGAATAATTTTGACTCCCATCAGCGGCAGTAGTAACCGACATTGCAGGAATACCCAACCCTGAGCCAAGTGAATCCAATGCTGCTATCTGAGTGAGTTCCTGAGCACTAACCGACTGGCTAAATACCCCCAGTAAGCAAGCAGCCATGCTGACAAGCCGCAGAGTAACGCTTATTTCCCGCGAGATGCAGCTCCAGGCAATCCTGCTTCTCATGATTTGCCTCCCGCGAGCATGCCCTGAAGCTTACTGGCAAAATCTTGAGTTACACTGCTCTTTCCCGCAGGTTGCAGTTGGCCACAGTTATCCACCGGCTCGTCAAATACATGAAGCGTCGCTATCCTACCAGGCGATATTCCGAGCAATAGCTGCTTATCACCAACGCAGATGAGCGCTATTCGGTCTCGGCCTCCTAGCGACATTGCGGCAACTACTTTGATAAGACCGCCTAGCCCCAAACTACCTGAGCCAAATTTTTTAAATAACCAGGCCAGAAAAAATATCAGTACAATGATGAATGCAAGGCCAAGTAGAACATCCATTATCGAACTACTTCCAATAGGAGCTATTCCTTGTACTGCACTCTGGGCGTTTTTTTCCATTACTGTGGGCATCCTTGTCCTATGTCAAAATCTACTATGGTATAAACTTGAGTACTAATTTAGTTTTTTGATGCGCTCTGAAGGGCTAATCACATCTGTCATTCGAATCCCGAACTTCTCATTCACCACAACAACTTCTCCATGGGCGATAAGAGTGCCATTGACCAGAACGTCTAACGGGTCGCCGGCAAGGCGATCTAGTTCGATTACTGACCCCTGATTAAGCTGCAGTAGATTGCGAATTGAGATCGAAGTTCGCCCGACCTCCATAGCCAGCTGCACGGGGATATCTAGGATCACATCCAGATCGGGTGATACGTTTTTGGATTCATCGTCCGACCTTGCCTCGTCAGTTTCACTTTCCATAGCAGAGGCCATCATGGCCGCCATATCGTCGTCTGATTCAGGGGTTACTTCAGCGTTACTTTCTTCTGACACACTCAATCTCCTTGTGCGATTAAGCTAATTTATTAGCTTGGTCTTTTGTAAATTCTGTCTATTTTTAGTGCCACGTTGCCACCCGAAGTGCCGAGCTTGGTCTTAAACAGTGGAATACCGTTAGCTTTAAGAATTACATGGTCTTGCATTTCAACAGGTATCACGTCGCCCTTCTCTAGGTCTACGACATCGCGCAGTGAAATCCGTTGTTGAAACATGCTGCAGGTGAAGTCAATACCGGCATCCATGATTTCCCGGCGCAAAGCTTTGCTCCATCGGGCATCGTGAATCTCAAGATCATTTTTCATACCGGCGTCTAGCAATTCTTTAATTGGTTCTAACATGGAGTACGGCACCGCAATCTGAAAGTCGCCACCACCGCCGTCTAACTCAACATGAAATGTGCTCACAATCACTGCCTCACTGGCCCGAAGTAAGTTGTTAGCAAGAGACGGATTGACTTCGGAGCTCATGTGCTCGAACTCGATCTTATAGATGTTTTTCCATGCCTCCGCCAGATTAGAAAACGACTCTTCTAACACCATCTGCACAACGCGAAGCTCCGCTGGGGTAAATTCTCTGCCCTCAATTTTTGTATGCCGACCATCACCGCCAAAAAAATTGTCCACCAGTTTGAACACTAATTTAGCGTCCAGAACGAACAAACCATTGCCCCGGAGCGGGTTGAACTTCACAATGTTTAAACTGGTAGGGACATACAGAGAGTTTATGTATTCGCCATACTTGATTACCTGTATGCCACCCAGAGCGACATCGCAATTGCGCCGCAGTAAATTGTACATACTTACCCGTGTGTAACGAGCAAACCGCTCGTTAATCATTTCAAGTATTGGCATGCGACTACTAACCACTCGATGCTGAGACGTTAGATCATAAGGCTTTACACCTTCATCATTTATTTCCGCCTCGGTATCGACGTCACCGTCATCGACCCCATGTAGGAGCGCATCTATTTCATCTTGTGATAGTAAATCTTGCATAGTAGATTCGTGCTCGTGAATTGGCTCAGTTAGCGTTACTGCATAACAAATGATGTGAACAGAACTTGCTCAATGGCTTGAGCGCCATATTCCTCTACCAGCACGCGATTGATTGAATCAAGCGCTTGCAGCCTGGCGCTTTCGATGCCTCCAGGGGATTGCACGGACGAGATAGTCTGCGTGCTGAGCACATTGGTAAGGTGATGCCTGATCACAGGCATATGTTGCTGGACCATGGCTATAGAATCATTACTACGGCTCATGACCGTAACGCTGGTTTGCAAGAACCGCTGCTTGCCTTTGTCTGGCAGATTGATAATGAATACGGGCTCGAGCTGCAGGTAGAAGGCTTCTTCGATCGGGACTTCGACTTCCTCGGTGGCGACCTCTTCCGGGTCTTCTTCGCCCATCAGAAAAAAGTAGCCACCGCCTGCCGCAGCCAAGACAACAGCTAAGCCTATAGCGGCAAACAGTTTCTTCTTTGATTTCCCTTGGGTAGCTACAGCGGCTTGCTCAGCATCTAAGTCGAGCTCTTTCTCTTGAGTATCATCAGCCATTACTTGTCAGTCTCCGTTGACACGCAGGAAGTGCACTGTGACCTTCCGAAGCACTAGCATCCTTGCTAGCACCATTTGCGTTTTTAAATCACTTTGTAGACAGTGAATACTGCAAGTGATGTGCCAATGACAAAAATTTTACTCAAATTACTATTTTTACCGGCAAAAAACTGACGTTTTGGGAAAAACGTTTAGCTGCTATTGGTTTTAAATCCTTTTTGATCTAAGAAAAAAAATACAGATTCGTTTACTGCATAAAGCGACTTCGGCCACCTAAACGAAATAGTCAATTTTTCCATCATTCTGAGGCAGCTTGGCAGAAAGCGTCAATAAACCACCGCCTTGCTCAAGCTGGGCATCGCTAACGCTTCCGTGATTTTTAGCGGCGAGTGCTGATTCTTGGCTATCGGGATCTTTTGACTGTTGTTGCCCGGTCTCTTCATCAGACACATTGAAGTTTGCCAATTCAAGCCCCTCCTCTTGAAACATTTCTTGAAGTCGCAAAGACGATGCCTCAAGGGCTTCCTTTACCATGCCGTGTCCAGTCGTGAAATGCAGAGAAACTTGGTCATTATTTACCTGAATTTTAACCTGCAGCGGGCCTAGTTCAGGCGGGTCGATTTGGATTTGGGCTGAATCTAAATTGCGCGCCATTAGCATCGCGAGCTGCTTGCCTAAATTCTCTCCCCAACCGGAGTGGCCAAATGGCACACTTACCTTGGCAAAAGCGGTTTTTGACATTAAATCGGCGCGCTCTTGCTCAACTGCTTTGGACGCTTGCTCTGCTTTCCACTGATCCAACGCCGGAGTAATGCTAGAGCTTGATTGATTTGAAGTATCGATATTAAGAAGCACACTGACAAAACTCTCTACTGAATTGCTGCCATTGACATCTGCAGCCAAAATAGCTGGGGAGCCCTGAATGGCAGCACCTTTAGAGTTTTCTGCGCCGCCACCGATGTTGCTGTCGAACACGCCCTGTCCGGTGCTGTTTGCTAGGCCACGCTGTGAGAGCCGTGCATCGAATACCGCAGCCGCTTGGCGATTTTCCAATTTCAACTGCTCGAACAATAGCGGCGCGGCTACTTCAACTTGTTTAGCTTGGGTTCGTGCCAACTTTAAGGAATCGGACTGCTCCTCACTGCCCATGTTAGCAACGGACTCCGGATCACCAGAGTCCGCCTGCGCGGCAGCAGAAAATTCTGACAATGTCTGCGCCAGAGAGACGACGCTATTCGCTCCCCAGCCGCTGGCTTCAAAGCCATATTGAGGGCTAGCTACACTTGCCTGAGTGGACGCAATGCCGCCTACAGCAGCTAACTGGCCTGTTCCACTTTTGGCTGAGCCGATGCTAGGATTGCCGAATGTCAATTCAGGGTCATCCAACCAATTCGCTATGTCTTCCCTAACTGAAGTCTGTTTAGAAACAGATGCGACAGATTGATCAGTTGACTCACTGTTTAAATTAAGCAAAGGCCGGTTTGCAGCGGCTCCTAATTCATTCACACTAGTGTGAGTAGGGTCTTCTCCCATCACCGCTCTAGGCAATAAATTGCCGAAGAAAGGCAATTCATTGCCGTCGCTTTGAAACAATTGGTAGGCAGCTGATTCGGTGGGCTGAGGCAATACCAGCGCCGAATTAGTTAAGCCCATAAAAAAATCGCCAGCTGAACCGAGATCCAAGACAGCCGCTGCGTTGCTAGCCTGATCGAACGCCTGTGAAAACAGATTGTCTGAGCCTTGATACTCGTAGCCATCAGATTCGGCAGTTTGACTGCTGTTTCCCGGCTCTACCCGATTGTTGCTGGACATGTCACGGCCCGCTTTCCCTGCCACCGGAGCCTGTGATTGCGTCAATAAAGCAATAGCTGAAGTCGCCATTAATCTGTCCTTGATTATGGTTTGTAGTTTGTCATTGCAAGCGATTGCAAAGACTAGGACAGTAGCTGTAGCAAGAACTTTGCCAGAGTCAAAATTTACTAAGGGGGTGGTCTAAAACAGATTAATTATGGGAGCGCAAAATGCGCCTTCGTGGAAATACCCCTTAGCGGGGAGTCTAACGGCTGGGAATAACTTCTAAAAGCAAAGATTAGGCAGTGCCATTAAGCGGCGGCATGGTGGTTTAATTCGGATTCGACCCGGGCAAATTCGCTCTCAATTTGTCCAAAAAGCCCTTCGCTGCCTTCTAGATCACTTTTTTTTCCCCGATCTTCCAATTCCGAGCACAGCTGGGGCAATACCAGCGCACCTAAGTTCAAGGAAGAGCCTTTTAAACTATGGGCTTCCGCGCGCACAACTTCACTATTGCGCGCTGTGATTGCTTGTTGAAGCTTTATCAGTCGTGATTGAGCGTCCTTGATAAAACTATCCACTAACGAGTTGAAGTCCTCAGCCAAAATTTCTTTTAGCTCTGTGATCATCTCTATTTTTACTGCAGCATTTGTATTAGTCATATTGCCAAACATACGTTACCTCAACAGCATTACCAACTCCGAGGTATTCCAATGAATCTGATAAACTCTGCACCAACGGCAAACCCCTGCCGCTATAGGCGCCTCGCTGTATATTCAGTTTTAGCTTTTCTTGATAGTCAAAGCCTTTACCGCTGTCTTCTAGACGAATCACTAAAATACCACCTTCAGGCTTTGGTTTATGACGGAAGCTGAACCGTATATAACCAGATTCCAGCGCTTCTAACAATCTGGTGCGCTCTTCATAATATTCCATAAAACCTGTTGCTGTAGCTTTAAGATTAGAATTCAATCCTAGCACACCGTGTTCAAGGCCATTTGAAAAAAGTTCAGCCAAAATTGTGTAGATTTGTCCGCTGTAAGGACGCAGGCCAGGAACTTCCATTACAATCTGCAGCATTAACGGTAGCGGATTAAATTCCCGCAGGGTTCTTGGCCCTATCTCATACTGCATGCTCCAATCTTGCGGCCCGACCTGCCCTGCATTACTCGCGCCATAGTGCTCACTCTGCAGCTCAAAATCACCCACCATCTTAACTTCTAACAGCGTGATGTCATCGTCACGCTCGGAATCACCCATGAACGCCGTAACAGAACTTTGAATGTTGCCAAATATATCCTCATCATCTTTTGAGTCGCGCATGGCAGCAATCATACGTTCTTCTCCAAACATATCTCCGTTCGCGTTCAAAGCCTCTGAAATACCGTCAGAGCAGATAGTTAGCCTATCTCCTTTAGCCATTTCAAATAGTTGGAGTTCGTTGTTAAAGTCATCGGGAGACAGGATGCCCAGAGGCAAATGCCGTGACTTAATGGGCACTATTTCTCGGCTTGAAGTTCGATAAAGAAACGAGTCAGGCAAGCCACCAGACCAAATTCGAATTATTTGTTTTTCAAAGCTGAAATCCACCATACAGCCACAGCAAAATACACCCACTGGCAAAATGGACTTAAGCTTCATATTAATTTCGGAAATAATATCGGTGATTGCAAAGCCTTTACTTGTCATATAGTAAAATATTTCGGCCATGGGCATAGCACCAATCGCTGCTGGCAGTCCGTGTCCGGTAAAGTCACCAAGCAAGACATGCATACCGCCAGAGGGTTTCTGCGCAGCAAGCAAAACATCACCATTGAACATTGCCAGCGGCGAAAGCATGTATTTAATATTTGGGGAGTCTAGGCAGCCAGAGTGGGCAACGTTGTCGAAAACCGCTTTTGCGACTTTTTGTTCATGGAGCATGTGCTGATTGTGCTGCGCGATTTCGTCCCGCTGTGACTGCATCAGTAAATGCATTGAGCGCATTCGCAAAAAAGCGTTCAGTTTTGCTTTTAATATAATTTGGCTATAGGGCTTACTGAGGAAATCGTCCCCCCCTGCATCTAAACAGTCAGCGAGGGAATTTGCGTCCTGTAGGGAGGTTAGAAACAATACCGGGATAAACTCATCGCCGGCATATTCTTTTATGCGGCGGGCTGCTTCCATCCCATCCATTTCCGGCATAATAGCGTCAAGAAGCACAATTTGCGGCCTCTCGCGCTTGAATAGAGCTAGCGCTTCTTTACCGTCGGCCGCCGTAAGTACATGATGCCCCTGCTTGCTAATAATTGAAGACAGAATCATTCGATCTGATTCATTGTCGTCTGCTACCAAGATTTTAATTTTGGTTTCTGTCGAGGGGGCAGAAAGCTGCATAATTACTTTGTCCTACTCGCCTTCCCACTAGCTGCTAAGTCGCACAGCAACCGGCGCAGGAAATTTTATGCGCCTTTATTGAATTGAGAACAATTGCTCAAAGTTGGAGATCGTCAGTATTTTCTTGACGTCTCGATTGCAATTCACAATTTTTACCTCTGCAGTATCGCCACCCGCATGATCACGTAGCAGCAGCAACATGCCAAGCGCAGAGCTGTCTAGGTAAGTGGTACGATTCAGGTCTACCACATACTTGCACGGCTCTCTTTCGATGCGCTCATAGGAGTCTCTAAACTCTTGATGAGCACTAAAATCAAACCTACCTTCAATACTAATAATTAGCTCTTCGCCGCTTTGTGACGCAGTTGACTCAATCGTCATATTTCACCTCAATTCAAAACTCATATCCAATTTCAACCCCGATAAGGCTCAGCTTACCCATCGAGTGAACGGGGACCTTCATAGACCCTATTAAAGAATAGACCAGTTTTTCAAAAAAACTGCTAAATTAATTGCGCGCTTTGAGAAAGTTTGAATTGCCACTTTCCCCGACCAGTTGCGGGGCAAGGCTACTAGCGAGTGCGCATCGCACTGGCTCTAGCAGCCTGCTGACTGATATATTCATCGAGGTATTTTTGCTCTTGCTTAGACTGCAATAGCTGTTCTTCAGCAGCGAACTTAACCTGAGTTTTTTGCAGAGTGCGGCAGCGCCCATCTAATTTGCGCCACATGCCCTGTACTTCATGCAGCTGAGCTTGCACTGTATCCACCTGCTGTGACTGCTGAACTAGCGCGACCTCCAAGCTTTGCGAGAATTCTCTGAATGATTTGAGAAAGCAGGCATTCATAGACTGATTCCCCTTCCCACTGTCCGAATCATAGTCATCTCGGCAAGCGCGCAAGGCGGCTAGCTTGTCTTGTTCTTCGCCAAGGCGTTTCTGCATATAGGCAATGGCCTGCAGGCCTTGCTTGGCCTTGAGCTGCGCCACTTGAATGACCGGCTGCAGTCGCTTTGAACGATACATGGGTTACCTTTTAGTTGCTTGAGTCAGGCCCAGCTAGAACCCGAAGCAGGTTTGTTTTAGCCTGCTGCAGAGATACTTGGTCGCGCAGCCCCTGCTGTAGGAATTTTGAGAAGTAAGGCCGTCGCTCAATGGCTTTGTCGATGATGGCATCGCTGCCTTGAACATATGCCCCAACACTCACAAGGTCTTTATTTTGTTCATAGCTGGAATAAAGTTTTTTAAATTCGCCGGCGGCCTTTAACTGCTTATCATCAACTATAGCAGGCATAACACGGCTTATAGAGGCTTCGATATCAATTGCGGGATAGTGCCCTTCTTCGGCAAGCCGCCTAGACAAAACTATGTGGCCATCCAGAATGGCTCGTGCAGAATCGGCGATAGGATCTTGCTGGTCATCGCCTTCCGTGAGCACTGTAAAAAATGCGGTGATAGAACCAGTGTTAGTTTCTCCATTACCTGCTCTTTCAACCAATTGGGGTAGCTTTGCAAATACCGAAGGCGGATAGCCTTTAGTAGCAGGAGGCTCACCGACAGCTAGGGCAATTTCTCGCTGCGCCATGGCATAGCGAGTAAGTGAGTCCATAAGTAATAAAACGTCTTTGCCTTGCTCCCTAAAATCTTCCGCTATACGCAGTGTGAGACTGGATGCACGCAGCCGCAGAAGAGGTGATTCATCGGCTGGAGAGGCAACAACAACTGAGCGGGATAAACCTTCAGCACCCAGAATCTCCTCAATAAATTCCTTTACTTCCCGGCCACGTTCACCAATTAGTCCCACCACAATTACGTCTGCAGTGGTGGCCTTTGTCATCATTCCTAACAGCACGCTTTTACCTACGCCACTGCCAGCAAAAAGCCCCAGTCTTTGGCCTTTACCAACGGTCAGTAAGGAATTAATCGCAGCGATACCCACATCTAGCGGCGTCTCTATGCGCGCTCGATGCATTGGGTTAATAGGAACAGCCTCGAGGGTAACGCTACGAGTGGCTGTCAGTGGCCCTTTATCGTCGATGGGTTGGCCCAAGCCATTGAGCACTCGGCCCAACAGAGAGTTACCCACCTCAACTAATGAGCTGGTTACCACAGGAACGACTTTGGCCCCCGGCCTGAGCCCTTCAACTTTTGCTAGGGGCATCAGGTATATTTTAGGACCGTCGAACCCCACCACCTCAGCTTCAAGAGGTTTGTGGTCGTCGCTTTGCACTTCACAGCGATCTCCCAGGCACACCACACAGCCCACCGCTTCCAAGGTCAGCCCTACTACTCTAATCAACCTGCCTTCGATAACAGGAAGGGTCCTAAGTGGCTGACGTGGAAAATAACACTTTAGTTTTTGAGCAAGACTTTGCCTGATCATCACGCCGCTCCCTCAGGCTCGGCGCTAGGGCTTGGCAGGGAGTCACCCTCAGCAGCCTCTCCTGAGATGTTACTGGTCTTCACAGCAGGCTCAGGAGCTGGTTCAAACCCGGGCTCGCCTGGCTTAGGACTAATTGCATGCTGTTCATAAATTTGATCCAATACGGACCTAATTCGATGCTCTACTGATGCATCCGCCGAGCTTTGATCAGTTTCAATTTTACAGCCACCTTGGGTTACTTCCTCGTTGCCGACCACTCGCCAATTCTCCCCACCTTCGGCTACAGCAGCCTCTGCTAACGCTTTATCAGCAGGATTCAAGATGATTTTAATATTGTCGCTGCTGTGAGGCAGAGCCGCGATGGTTTCCTTCACCACTTTCATCAGACTTGCCGGCGACAACTCCAATTCTTTGCGAATTACTGAGACAGCAATTACTTTGACAAGATCAAATAAGGTTTTTTCCAAGTTATAGTCTTCTTCATTAATACTGTGACTAAGCGTGGTCAGTAACTGGTTTAGCTGTTTAAGTTTTGGCTGTATTTCTTGTTGAGCGAGCGCTACGGCCTCGGCTTTGCCTGATAGCAAACCCTCTTGCTTACCTTGAGCAAAGCCTTCTTCCTTGCCTTTTTTAAGCCCAATGTCGTAGCCCTCCCGCCGAGCAATTTCAGCAAGATCAGGCTCCTGAGGAAGTTTCGGCGCAGGCTTTGCTTTGGCGTATACCAAATGTTCGCCAACTCCAATCGCAGGCGGTTGCCATAGCTCCACATCTAGCTCAGCTAGCTTTGTCGCAGACAATCTTCGGTTTAAGTCAAAAGGATGTTGTTCCATAAATTTAACTCATCTACACCATTTGCTCGCCGCTGCCGCCAAGCTGAATTTCTCCAGCTTCGGACATTCTTCTCGCAATAACCAAAATTTCTTTCTGTGCTCCTTCGACATCACTGAGTTTGACAGGACCCTTTGCCTCCAAATCATCTCTAAGCAATTCGGCCGCGCGTTTAGACATATTGCCAAAAATCTTTTCCTGCAGCTCTTCATCAGCGCCCTTGAGTGCAAGAATAAGTAGGTCTGTTGATACCTCCCGCAGCAGTGCCTGAATTCCGCGGTCATCGACATCTTTCAAATTGTCGAACACAAACATTAGATCTCTAATTTTCTCACCGAGCTCCTCGTCTGCTTCCTTGATTTGTTCCATCAGTTCCGCCTCAATAGTTCTATCGAGGTTATTCATGATTTCCGCCGCAGTTTTGATGCCGCCAATATTAGTTGCAGGATTGGCGCCTTTGCCTGAGAACTGTTTTTCCAAAATCGAGTTAAGTTCTTTCAGCGCATCGGGTTGGACACTTTCTAAGGCTGCAATTCGCATAACAATATCCATGCGAACTTTTTCTGAAAAATTAACCAAGATGCTTGCAGACCTATCAGCATCTAAATGGCTTAGAACCACCGCTTGAATTTGTGGGTGTTCATTTTGGATTGCGGTGGCAACTGACCTAGGATCCATCCATTTCAGGCTGTCTATGCCGCTGGTAGATCCATCAACTAGAATTCGGTCTAAAATTCCTCCGGCTTTGTCTTCACCCAGAGCTTGGACAAGCATATTTCTAATATAACTTTCGGTGCCTATACCCAAACCGGTTTGGGCGCTGTATTTGTCTAAGAAATCTGACAACACTAACTCAACGTCAGACCTGGCGACATTTTTTATAGCAGACATGGCTAGCCCTACTTTTTGCACTTCCGCTGGCCCCATAAAGCGCAAAATATTGGCAGCCTCTTTTTCACCCAAAGACATCAGCAATACGGCAGCGCGATTTGCAGATTCTGACAGGGTAGGATCCTGATAAGTCTTCTCATTAGAATTATTGGCCACTTTCGCTCACCCATTTTTTAACTACCTGTGCTACCCGTCCAGGGTCTTCCGCAACTAATCCTCTAACCTGATCAATCTGCCGATCGTATCCGCCTTCACTACCCGGGCCGGCTAACATTGAACCTCCCGGACCTTGAAATCTTACGTCATCGTCCATCAGCGCGCGCTCTGCTAAGGCAAAATCTGAAAAATCACCCTCCGTCGCCGCCAGCGCTAACTGCCGACTCTCAGGGCTGGACTTAGCGAGATTAGCCAACACTGGGCGCAGCACCCCTAGCACCATGAGTAAGATAAACAGACCCGCAGCGACTTGCTTGAGCAAGGTGTGTAGCCAGCTTTGCTGCCATATCGGCATGGCTGATTCGGCCAATAAGCTAACCGGTGCGAAGCTGTTATTGATCACTGTCACGCTATCGCCGCGGTCTGCACTAAAACCAACGGCATCTTTAACCAAGGTTGCAATTTGATTGATCTGTACCTCACTCCAAGCAGCGGCGGGTTCTTCGCCAACGCCTCGGCGGTCATCAAGGACTACAGCCACCGACACTCGATTGATCGACACCGGATCATTATTGGTATAGCTGATCTTGCGGCCCAATTCATAGTTACGAGTCGCCTGAAGTCGGCGATTGCCCGGCTGACCTTCAAGACCATTGGTACCGGGGGTGAACTCATCAACCAGCGCGCCATCTGCAGGCGGTTGATTTGCCAAAGCGCCAGGAATCCCGCCTACAAAGTCCTCACCGAGCGTGCTTTCCTCAGAAGTTTGCTCACTTCTAACTAGCTGATTAGCCGGGTCATAACTCTCGGCTGCGTATTCGACTTGAGTAAAATCGATATCGGCTGTTACCTGTGCTTGAAATCCATCAACGCCTACTATCGGACTGAGAATACTTCGTACTCTCTCGATCAAGCTTTGCTCAAACTTACGAGTGTATTGAAATTGCTTATCTGCTAATTCCAAGCCTAAGTTGACGTCTGAGCGGGACAGCAAATTTCCGCGCTGATCAACAATGGTGACATCATCCACATGCAGCTCGGGAACGCTGGAGGCCACTAAGTTTGCTATTGCATCGATTTGAGTGTCGCTCAAATTCGCTCCAGAATTTAAAGTGAGAAAAACGGATGCGGTGGGCTTGTTGCTGGAGCGCATAAACACTGAACGCTGAGGTATTGCAATATGAACTCTCGTCGACTGGATATTTCTAAAGCTTGTAATCGTGCGCTGCAATTCGCCTTCTTGACTGCGCTTAATCCTGTTAGCCTCCATATATGAGCTGGTGCCTAAGGCTTGATCTTCATCCAACAACTCATAGCCCGTACCATCATAGCGGGCCACTCCCGCCGAGGCCAAACGTAGCTTAATTGTTGACAGCTCACTGGCTTTCACCAAAATCACCCCCGAATTAGGCTCTACTCGATAATCCGTGCCACTGGTATCGAGTGCCTCCATAATTATTGAGGCATCGTATCCCTGCATATTGCCGTAGATTGGTTGGTAGTCGTCGCCTTGTGACCACAGCACCACGGCAAAACCGATAGCAACACTAGCCATCAAGCCAACCATCAGGCCAAGTTGCCGCAGTATATCGAGATTCCCAAATCCGGCCAGCAGGTCATTCCCGCCTTTGCCGCCAGGGTCAGCGCTTGGCTTATCTGAAATCATATCCTGCAAGCCATCTGCAGTCGTCGCTGGTACACCTGCCATTTTTAAATCCTTTTAAAAATATTGCCGCAGTAAAACGGCTAAAGTCTGTTCTTAGTTGCTTAGACGACAGTGTCAAATAGGCATATTCATAATATCTTGATAGGCCGTAACCAATCGGTTGCGAACCTGAGTCATGGCTTCAAATGTCACAGAAGACTTTTGCATTTGAATCATGACTTCGGTCAGATCCACATTCGGATCGCCCATTTGATAGGCGGTTTGCAATTCGCCAGTCTTCATTTGCGATTCGTTCACGGCATCGACTGCTTGCTTAAGCATAGACCCAAAACCAGCATCCGATGCTGGGCCTCCTTCCTTAACACTAGCCAAGCCATCGAGTCGAATATCATTACCGATCCCTTGTGCTGGGCCGTCATTTATTTTCGACTGCATCTCCCGTACCTGCATTAATATACGAGAAATGTCTGCTCTGTCTGAAATTGAATTCATAGTTTTCCTCCAAGCATTTTTGCCATACTCAAGCTTCTAACAAGCCTTCAACATCAATTCCCACTTCGCGCATTTTGGCTAATTTATAGCGCAGAGTTCGCGCTGATATTCCTAATACCTCCGCACTTTGCTTGCGTTTACCGCGGTTTGTCCTCAGGGTATTTAATATCACGTCAAATTCTCGCTGTTTTAAGTCTGAATCTAAAAATCCCCGATCCATCTCAGTTGGCCCAGCTGGCTGCTCAATTGTGGCCAAGGATGTGCTGAGGGGTAAACTGCCAGTGCAGAAGTTATCCAGTGCTAACGTCGATGCGCAAATCCAGGCTTGGTCTTGGATTACAAGCGCTCGCTGAATAGTATTATCCAGCTCTCTAACGTTACCAGGCCAGCTATAGGCCATAAGCGCAGACTCAGCAGTTGGATCGAAGCGAGCACAAACCCGACCCATTTTTTTACAGTGTTCGGCCATGAGTTTGTTTGCTATTGGCAATATGTCAGCTCTGCGTTCTCGAAGCGGGAGCCAGCGCATCGGAAAAACGCTGAGGCGGTAAAACAAATCTTCGCGGAAAGTGCCATCTCGCACGCACTGCTTCAAATCTCTATTGCTAGTTGCAATTATTCTTACATCAAGCTGCAGGGTAGTCTTACCACCTAAGCGCTCTACTTCTCGTTCTTGAATTACCCTGAGTATTTTTGCCTGCAGACCCAAATCCATTTCTGAAATTTCGTCCAGCAACAAAGTACCGCCATGGGCTAGTTCGAATTTGCCTTCTCTAGCAACATGGGCTCCTGTAAAAGCGCCTTTCTCGTAGCCAAATAGCGTAGCTTCCAGCATGTTTTCCGGAATAGCGGCGCAGTTGATGGCAATAAAGGCTTTAGATTTTCGAGGCGACTGAGTGTGTATATAACGAGCCAACACCTCTTTTCCCGTTCCACTTTCACCGGTAATCAGCACAGTTGCATCAGTTTTTGCCACTTTACTTGCCAGCTGTAGCAGCGTCCGGCTGCTGGACTCCTCTGCCACGGGCAGGTCGGTGGCTGTGCTACATTCAGTCGCTATGTATTTTTTAATAACCGAAATAAACACATCCGCCCCAAATGGCTTAACCAAATAATCCGATGCGCCTTTGTGCATGGCGCTGACTGAATGCTCGATTGAACCAAAAGCTGTCATCAAAATAACCGGCAGTGCGGGATAGGATTTTTGAATCTGCTGCAGCAATTGAATGCCGTTGATTCCCGGCATGTTGACATCCGAGCACACCAGATCCACATGTTGAATCGCCAAAACTTCCAAAGCGGCAGCACCGTTTTCCACGTCAACGACAATAAAAGCGGCTGCTTCTAGGGTCTCCACCAATGCCTCGCGTAAATCACTGTCATCTTCGACTAAAAGCACGATTGAATTGCTCATAAGTCTGCTCCAGTGCTAACAAGGGGCAGGGCCATTTCGGCACGTGCGCCAATGTCTCTAGGGACAAATCTAAACTCGCCGCCATGGGACTTACACACGAGTTTAACAACCGCTAAGCCGAGCCCAGTTCCATTGGGCTTGGTCGAGTTAAAGGGCTCTTCGAGTTTTTCCAGCAGCTCAGCGTCAATCCCCGATCCAGAATCAGTCACTCGGATTAATAAACGGCTGTTTTCATATTCAGACTCACTGGGCCGTACTTCAATTTCAGCATGGATTGGGTTAGATCGATCCGATGCTTGGATGGCATTCTCTAGCAGGTTAAGAAAGGCGCCGACCAAAGCATCAGGATTGCATATCAATGTAGCCGGCCGGTCGGGGCACTGCCACAGAATAGTCGCGCCATAACTGCGAGTCAGATCAGTAGCTGCCTCTTCCAGCTTCCGGGTCAGTAAACTCAAGGGTAATTGGGTTGTTGCCGTGGCCCCTCCTTTGGCAAATACCAACATATCGCGTATTTGCCGCTCTATGTTGTGGAGCCGAGAAATAATTTTCTGCCCAGTATGTTGAATTTTCTGATTGCTGGGGTTCGCTGCAGCGAGGTTGTCAGCATGCAGTAGCGCGGCACTAAGTGGTGTTCTAATCTGGTGGGCTAGTGAGGACATCATCTGCCCCATTGCCGATAAGCGCTGGTGTCGGTTCAACTTGTTTTGCAGCTCACGGGTTTCACTTAGGTCATTGATGACGATTAGCTGACCCTCGCCTTCAAGCAGTGAGCGGGTCATTAAACTCACCCGTCGGCCGCTAATTAGCGACACCTCATGACCATCATCGTCGCGTGGATTAAAATTTGCAGCAATGACATCTCGCCAGTACGAATCTAAAAGCCCCGAGCCTAATAGCTTTTCAGCGGCAGGGTTACACTGCCTAACCTTGCCTTGCATATCTAAAATCACCACCCCTGTTGGCAGAGCCTGCAGCAGACTTTCAACGCTCAAACCCTTTTTTTGCGACTGCGGGGAATCCGACCGCGGCGAATCTGCTATAGCTGTAGCGGTGCTAAAGGCGAGTCCGGGCAATAACGCCAACTTCTTAAACGGCGCCTCTAACTCGACTGGTTGGGTATAAAGTGCTGAGACTTCTTGAGGATGATAAAACGATTTTTTATCTCGCGGCGTCACACCGCGCACTGAAGTTACGATACTCATTAGCTTAGCTTCCTGCTTCTAAATTCAATAAAGTCTCTTCCTGAGACCCTCAACAGGCGCCCTCTTGCGGCAGTAAACTTCCTGACCGGCAAGAAAATGCCTCTATTTAGACAAAGCAATGTCCATGCCAATTATTTATCTATATGTTTTTCAGGTAGTTAGCTTAACCAGCACCAGTTCGGTCAATTATTTGACTGAAACCCTGGGTCAAACCGAACGCTTTGTTGACAGCAAAAATCCCGGCTGAAATTAGCAGGGATTTGCTTAGAAGAATTGGTTCTATGCTTTAGGGGGGGTAACTCCAGTTTGCCCCATGTACTTGCCACCGCGCTGCTTGTAAGTAGTCTCACACTGCTCATCGGATTGATAGAACAGCATCTGGGCAACACCTTCGTTGGCGTAGATCTTAGCCGGCAGAGGCGTAGTGTTGGAAAATTCAAGGGTCACATGCCCTTCCCATTCTGGCTCTAGAGGCGTCACGTTAACGATGATACCGCAGCGCGCGTAGGTGGACTTTCCCAAGCAAATTGTAAGCACGTCTTTGGGAATTCGGAAATACTCAATAGTACGAGCCAAGGCAAATGAGTTTGGGGGAATGATACAAAAGGGCTCATCAATACCGACGAAACACGAGTCGTCGAAGTTTTTCGGGTCTACCACAGAGGTCGTATGAACATTGGTGAAAATTTTAAATTCTGTTGCACAGCGCACATCATAGCCGTAGCTTGAAGTGCCATAGGATATTACTTTCTCATCATTCAGATACCTGACTTGCTGCGGCTCGAAGGGGTCTATCATGCCCTCTTTAGTTGCCATTTCACGAATCCAACGGTCTGACTTGATACTCATAATTAATTTTCCAGGGCATGCAATGGGATGAGACTGACTGAAGAAGCCGAATGATAAAGCCAAATCGCAGCCGATTCATCTCTTATTTCCCCCTCACGACTTTAGCAAGAGCTCAAAAAGCTGCTGAAAAACCCAATTAAATGCAGTAGTATTCTGGCCCTGCAACGGCAGGTCAAACCGCCAACTACGAACCACAAGCCTAATCGCCACTGTCGTTTCCAGCGCGAAACAGGTCTTTCGCTTAGCGGTTCTATTTGGCCCGATTAAAGCCGTTATTATTAATCCTAGCCAAGGAGAATCTTTTGAAAAAGTGGCAATGTTTAGTTTGTAGCTTCATTTACGATGAAGAATTAGGTTTACCCGAAGAAGGTATCGCGCCAGGCACCCGCTGGGAGGATATTCCTGATGATTGGATGTGCCCCGATTGCGGCGTAGGCAAAGAAGACTTTGAAATGGTAGAAATATAGCAAAGCAGCGGATCGCTGTGGGCTTCGCAAGCAGTCGACGCCCCGACAGGGGTCAGCGATTCAACAGGCTCGGCAGTACCGCACGCGCACCTCAAGTACCGCTAAGGAAACCCAAGTGAGCAATCGAAAAATACTAGTAACCAGTGCCCTGCCCTATGCTAACGGCGGCATTCACCTCGGCCATATGATGGAGGTAATCCAGACTGATATCTGGGTGCGCCTGCAAAAAATGCTTGGTAATGACTGCGTCTATGTCTGCGCCGATGACGCCCATGGCACTGCGATCATGCTCAGCGCTCAGGCGCGGGGTATCAGTGCACAGCAGCTGATAGACGAAGTCAACGCCTCTCATCAGGCAGATTTTGCTGGTTTTCATATTCAATTCGATAATTTTTACACGACACACTCAACCGAAAACCGATTGCTCTCTGAGTCTATTTACAGTGCACTTGAAGCAAATGGTCACATTGCTCGACGCAGCATCAAACAGCTTTTTGACCCTGAGAAGCAGCTGTTTTTAGCCGACCGGTACATCGTTGGCACCTGCCCGAAGTGTAAAACTGACAATCAGTACGGTGATAACTGCGAAAGCTGTGGTTCTACTTATAGCCCGGCAGAACTTATCAATCCACGCTCCACTATTTCTGGCGCCACGCCCATTGAAAAAGAATCCGAACACTACTTTTTCAAACTGCCTTTGTTTAAGGACATGCTACGCAGCTGGACTCGAAGCGGCACCTTACAGGATTCAGTGGCAAACAAACTTAGTGAGTGGTTAGACGAGGAATTGCATGAATGGGATATAAGTCGGGACGCCCCCTACTTCGGCTTTGAGATTCCGGGCACTGAAGACAAATACTTTTATGTCTGGCTGGACGCGCCCATAGGCTATATGGCGAGCTTTCAAGATCTTTGCTCTCGCACCCAGTACAACTTTGATGACTACTGGGCTAAAGACAGTAGCGCTGAGCTGTACCATTTTATCGGCAAAGACATCATAAATTTCCATACTCTGTTTTGGCCCGCCATGTTGACTAGTGCGGGGTATCGAACCCCTACTGCGGTGTTTGTCCACGGCTTTCTGACAGTAGATGGCACCAAAATGTCTAAGTCTCGAGGCACTTTTGTTAACGCCAGCACCTACCTCAAGCATCTAAATCCCGAGTACCTGCGCTACTACTTAGCGGCAAAGCTATCCAGTGGTATTGATGATCTTGACCTCAACTTAGAAGACTTTGCGTTGAGAGTGAATTCAGATGTCGTGGGCAAAGTCGTCAATATCGCAAGCCGCTGCGCGGGCTTTATTAGCAAGGGTTTTGACGGCTATCTTGCCAAGTCGCCCGACAACCCTGAGTTATTGCAAGAAATTCAACAAGCTGCGGATGAGGTACTCAACAATTTTGAGCGCCGCGACTACGGCAAAGCGATTCGTTTGATTATGACCTTAGCTGATAAGGCCAATCAATACATTAACGACAAGCAGCCGTGGGTCATCGCTAAAACCGACCCACAATCCGAGCCGCTGCAGCAAATTTGCAGCACTGGGATTAATGCGTTTCGGCTATTAATGATCTACTTAAAGCCAGTGCTGCCGGCCATGGCTGCAGCAGCAGAAGAGTTTTTGGCGGTGGAGCCGCTGCAGTGGAGCGACCTGCAGAATTTACTAACGAGCCATCAAATCAACAAATTCAAACCCCTAATGACCCGAGTTGAGGCGGATAAAATCCAAGCTATGATTACCCAAACCCAAGCTGAGTATGAAGCCAAGCAAGACCAGCCCAAAGCACCGGAGCAAGTCGTTGACACTGCAGATTCTCCATTCGAAGCTGAAATAGACTTCACCGACTTTGCAAAAATAGACTTAAGAGTAGCCAAAATTGAAGCCGCTGAGCAGGTTGAGGGCGCCGACAAACTCTTAAAGCTGACTTTAGATTTAGGCCTAGATAGCGCTGGCAAACCGATACAGCGCACGGTTTTTTCAGGCATTAAATCTGCCTATGAGCCTGAAAAACTAGTAGGTTTACTAACTGTTGTCGTGGCCAATCTCAAACCTAGAAAAATGAAATTTGGCTTATCACAAGGCATGGTGTTGGCAGCCGGCCCTGGCGGCAGCGAGATCTGGCTGCTTGAGCTTCACTCCGGAGCGCAGCCGGGTATGCGAATCACCTGATGGCTAAGGGCTTTGCCTCCGGCAGTTATCCGTAATAAGCTGGCAGCCAGTCGACACCTAAGTTAATCATCTAACACTTACTAAGCGAGTTTCTATGTCTAATGGTTTCGTTACTAGCATCAACCGCTTAACCTTGGTTAAGTTCGTTTACTTCGCGGCGTTTGTCCTCATCCCCTATAGCGCCTCAGCACAAATCGCAGAAATTCAAGCCATCGAAGACTCTGTTATCAAGATCTATACCACCCAGGCTTCACCAGATTACTTCACCCCATGGCGATTACTCACCCCCAGGCAAAGCAGTGGCTCTGGCACCGTCATCGCGGGCAATCAAATATTAACTAACGCCCATGTCATCGCAGATGCCAGCTACGTTCAAGCCCAAAAACACAACGACCCAAAACGCTATCAGGCTCGAGTATCATTTGTCTCCCATGATGCAGACCTAGCACTGATCACTGTGGACGACCCGACTTTTTTTGTCGACTTGAAACCATTGCCCATTGGTGACCTGCCTGCGCCTTTGCAAGAGGTATCCGTATACGGCTATCCAATCGGCGGCAAATCCCTCAGCATTACTAAGGGCATTTTGTCCCGAGTCGAGCAGCAGGTTTATGCTCATTCGAGCGCCTATTTACTCGCTGGGCAGATTGACGCAGCAATCAACCCGGGCAATAGCGGCGGGCCGGTAATTGTCGATCAAGAAATAGTAGGGGTTGTCATGCAGGCAAACTCTGGCGGCAGAGCGGAGAACCTTGGTTACTTTGTGCCTCCAAGCATTATTCAACACGTCCTCACCGACAGTGAAGACCAAATCCATGATGGCTTTGCTGACTTAGGCTTTCGCACCCAGACACTCGATAGTCCTGCGGCAAAAAAAGCCTATGGCTTGAACCAAGACCAAAACGGCGTGCTTGTCATTAAAGTTTTCGACTCTTCCCCAGCGTTCAGCCTTCTCAAAGAGAACGATGTCATTTTAAGAATTGACGACTATGACATCGCGGACGATGGCAGCATCAAAATCTCAGACGACATTCTGACAGACTATAAACACGCGATCGACCTCCATCACATCGACGATCTAATTAACATCACTTACTCCAGAGATGGCGTAGTTAAGACAGAACAAGTTATTGCCGGCAAAGGTCTTAGGAGTTACAGCTTAGTTGCCGGAGAAGAGTTTGATAAAACTCCTGAGTACTACATTTACGGAGGCGTGCTGTTTGCACCACTAAACATGAACCTCATTAAACGCTGGGGCAATGATTGGGGAAGAACAGCACCTGTGAGTTTGCTGCAGGCGCGCAATGAATGGAGCTCGCCTGCGCGGCGAGAGTTAGTCGTAGCGCTTCAAGTATTAGCTGCAGACGTTAACTTGGGCTATCACGACTGGAGAAACTGGATCGTGGATACCGTGAATGGTGAACAGGTCGTTGATTTTTCTCACTTCGCCCAGTTGGTTAAAAACAATACGGCTCCAGATCTCGTGCTGGAAAACGCCAATGGCTATCAGATGGTAATCAATCGGGCTGATGCGATTGCGTCTGAGCAAGCCATTCTCAATCAATATCGAATCCCTTCTGCTTACTCAATGGGTTTGTTTCCAGAATAATTTTTTCACTAGGGACAATCGGCGCGGCTGCATTCGCGGAATTTATTGGTCCAACTGCAGCCGTGCTAGTATCCCACCTTCTCAGCGGCCTAGCACCGGCCATTTAAAGTATCGCTATGTCTGAACTAATTAGCCTTATCATTGCGGCAGCACTAGTCAACAATCTTGTGTTCGTTCAGTTATTGGGAGTTTCTTATTTTTTTGCCGGTAGCAGTCGTCTCAATACTGCAACCGAATTAGCGTTGTTCAGCGGCGCTGTCTTTATGATCACAACCGCAGTGGCGCAGCCACTATTGCGCTTTGTGCTGAAACCGTTGGGGCTTGAAGTATTCGATTTGCTGTTGTTTCTCGTCATAAGTGGAGCAACAAGCACTACACTGGCCCTTTTAGTTAAAGAGCATCTCCCTCTCACCTATCGAAGAAATCATTTACTGTTTCACTTTGCGGGCGGCAACAGTGCCATTATGGGTTTATTGCTAAGCACCTCGCTGCACGGGCTGTCGTTTTTGCAAACGCTGGCCTACAGCTTCGGCGGGGCTTTAGGTTTTGGCCTGGTAATTATCGGGTTTTCGGCTATGAATTTACGGTTGAGCAGTGCTGATGTCCCGCTGCCGTTCCGCCAAGCGCCTATTATGTTGTTGAGCGCCGGCATCGCGGCGATGGGGTTTCTAGGCTTCGCCGGTTTAGTGTAATGAATACCACTCTCGCGACCACTGGCATTTCCCTAACACTGGTTTCTATCGCAGTACTTTTTAGCCTCACGCTGCTGGGTTTGAAGTTAGTAGCCAACATAAAAAGGCAGCGCCGGTCGCAGCGTTCACTGATTGATAGGGTAAATAGCGCGCTTCCACAAACACAGTGTGGGCAGTGCGGTTACGAGGGGTGCCGCCCCTATGCGCGGGCTATCACTCAGGGGGAAGCCATTAATCGGTGCCCACCTGGCGGGCCTGAGACTATTATCAAACTGGCTAATTTATTAAACGAGCCGCCTCTAGCGCTAAACCCTGCCAACGGCAGTATCGTGCCTTTTAGCATAGCCTTTATTCGAGAAGATGAGTGCATTGGCTGCACCAAGTGCATCAAAGCCTGTCCGGTTGATGCCATAGTCGGTGGACCTAAACTTATGCATACTGTTATTGTCAGCCAATGCACGGGTTGCGATTTATGCGTTGAGCCCTGCCCGGTTGACTGTATCGACATGATTGAAGTAGCTACAGACCCAAGCCACGCTTGGCAGCAGCCGTCTCGCGTTAACAACCCAATGGGCGATCTTGAGGCTGCGCCATGAATTGGCTTAGACGACTTCTCACTCCCAACTCGGACATCTTTACCGTATCCACCCCCGGCGGCATAAAGCCCAGACGCTTTAAGTCATCCTCTTTGAAATCGCGAATCATGACTGCACCGCTGTCAAAGCAATTGGTGCTGAGTCTTTTGCAACGTGACGGATTACACTTGACCCCCACGGTCACAGTCGGTGACAGCGTTCAGAAATATCAGCTTATAGCCCAGCCAAGCTCAGAGTTTGGTTTGCCTGTGCATGCGCCAACATCCGGCGTTGTCACTGAGCTGAAATGCAGCCAAGGCACCGTCAACTCAGCCCAATTCGCGGCAAGTATCATAATTGAGACCGATGGCTTTGACAGTGAGTGTGTGACCAGCCCTGCCATTGATCTATCGACGGCAACCCCGGCGCTGCTAATTGCGGCTTTACAGAGGCTTTCGGTTGGCGGCCTCGGTGGTGGGGGCTTCCCGGCGACGCTCAAGCTACAAGCTGCCTATGACGCAGGCGTCGACACACTCCTGATCAATGGCGCTGAATGTGAGCCATTTATAAGCTGTGATGAAGCCTTACTTCGGGAACATGCCGCAGCGGTAGTAGCGGGCTCACTTATTTTACAAAAAGCCTGCGCGGCGGCTAACTGCATCATTGCAATTCAAAGCCATAAAACCGAAGCAATAGCGGCAGTTAGACAAGCGCTGGCGCAAACCGATGTTAAGCTCGCCATCGTTGCCCCGAAATACCCGGCTGGTAGCGAGAAGCAATTAATTCAAGCAGTGACTAACAAACAGGTTCCTGCGGGTGGGAAGCCCTCAGATATTGGTGTGGTGGTACAAAATGTCGGCACCGCCTATTCCGCCCAACAGGCCATTACTAGTGGCAGACCAAATGTCAGCCGGATCACAACGCTATCTGGCAAGCCGCTGCGCACCCCAAAAAACTTCGATGTCTTGTATGGGACGCCAATAGCCTTTTTGTTAGAAATTTGTGGTGTCGATCCAACAATCCATAGCCACACTGTAATCGGCGGCCCATTGATGGGAGTCCCATTGGAGAGCGACAACGCGGGAGTCAGCCGCGCAACCAACAGCATAATTGCCGCCGATGCCAGCACATTCCCTGCGCCAGAACCTGAGCAAGCCTGCATTCGCTGTGGGCACTGCGCTGACGTCTGTCCCGTAAAACTCCTGCCACAGCAACTGTACAGTTTTTCCCGCAGCCAAAACGCCGAGCAGTTGGCTGCCTATCAGCTGAATGACTGTATCGAGTGTGGCGCCTGCTCCTATGTATGCCCAAGCAAAATACCCCTGGTCGATTATTTTAAAGCCGGTAAAGCAGCGCTGAATGAAGAAACTCGCAAGCAGACCCAAAGCGCCCAATGGCAGACTCGATTTCAAGCTCGCCAAATAAGACTTAGGATTGAAAAAGATGCGGCTGGCAGTAAGCGCCGCCTTAGAACCGAGAAATCACCGGACAAGGTAGCCATAGCACCCATGTCGCGGGAAGCGGCACTTAGCGATATAGCCGCTGCAGTTGCCCGAGTTCGCAAAAAGAAAAATAAATTCAATGCGGCGAAGGAGACCAAGTAATCAATGTCTTCTGTTACAGCTAAAACGATGCCCATTATTTTTTCCCCCGTGAACACGGCAACTTTGATGTCTCGGGTGCTGTTATGTCTCTGCCCAGGAATTTTGGTGGCCCTATGGTTTTTTGGCATTGGTATCTTGCTCAACATTATTATTTCTGTTTTAGCCGGATTGTTGTTTGAGGCGGCGGCACTGAAACTGCGAGGTAAAAGTCTCAAAGCTAATTTGTCCGATTTTTCTACAGTAGTCACGGCACTGCTTTTCGCATTGAGCATACCCATAGGAGCACCTTGGTGGGTCATTTTCATGGGCATGGGTTTCGCGATCATCATTGCTAAACATGCCTTTGGAGGCTTAGGCCAGAACAGCTTCAACCCAGCGATGTCCGGCTATCTCTTCCTGCTGTTAAGTTACCCTGTGCTGATGACATCATGGCATGTGCCTTTTACCCATTCACTAAGCGGAGAGACTATTTCTCCACTTAGTCTAAATGGCATAGTGCAAAGCCTCACTGCCACCTTTGCTATGCCCGCTCTGATTACAGCTCAAGCTGCTGACTTAATAGATGGCATGGCTATGGCTACGCCGCTAATCGAATACAAACTGGCTGCACCTAACGCCATCAGCAAAGCACTGAGCAATCAAACAGGAGTATTCAAGCGAAGCTCTGCCACAGGTTGGGAGCTTATCAACATGGCCAACTTGCTTGGCGGCATCGTGCTATTGAAGCTTGGCGTTATCCGGTGGCATATCCCATTTTCTATTTTAGCCACTCTCGCCGCCCTCTCATTTGCCCTGTACTCCAGCGGCAGTGCGGCGGTGGTTGGAACCCCCTACTTACACCTGTTTGGCGGAGCCACCATGCTTGGCGTATTCTTCATAGCCACAGATCCGGTAAGCGCCGCCACCAGCAATGGCGGACGGATTGCTTATGGCATCATAATTGGTTTGGCGATTTATAGTATTCGTGTGGGGGGGAGCTATCTGGACGCTGTCGCAATCGCGGTTATCTTTGCAAATTTTTGGGCACCGTTATGCGATATCTTGTTTAAACCGACAGTTTACGGACACCCCAGTTTTTTGACTCGCCTAAAGCAAGACCTGACGGAGTGGCGCAAATGACCAGCGTAAAAAACACTTCAGGAAATTTATGGAGCAACAATGTTGTTCTAGTGCAGTTGCTCAGTCTTAGTCCAGTCCTCGCAGTTAGCCAGACTGCGGTCAAAGGCTTGGCGATTGCTTTTTTCACTTCAGCAGTGGCTATCATAGCTGTACTCGTAAACCGCTTGCTGCACAATAATATAAGACCGTCTTTACATTTCATCTGGAGTTTGTTTTTAGTTGGCAGCATCACCACCATTTTAGAACTGCTGCTTCAACTTACGTTGATGCCCTTGAGCAGAGAGCTCGGAATTTATCTACCGCTAGCAGGCTGTAACTTGGCTTTGCTGCTGCATTTGGAGCAGCAATATCAACTCGGCAGCGATATCAGCTATCGACTGCTGCTTAGCCGCAGTTGTTTATTTGCTGCAGGGCTGATTCTTGCTATTGGGTTTTTTGCAGGCCTGCGCGAAATCCTAGTTTTTGGTTCTATTTTTTCAGACCTAGACTTATTGACCTCCACAGAAGGGATATCCAGCGCTGCAGCGCTTAACTCACGGGACAGTCAGTTCTTTAGTTTTGGCCTGCTCCAGCCAGGGGCTTTTATCGTCCTAGCCTTTGTCATTGCAGGCAAACGCTGGTTAGATCAACACATCCTTAGGCCCAACACTTACCGGCCTGAAACCACCGAAAAAGTAACTCGCGCGCGAGTTACTGGCAAACTATGAATAAGTTTAAACGCACTGAAATATTTAGACGCTGGCGCAATGAAAATCCGGCACCAAAAACCGAGCTGAAATATAACAGCAGCTTTGAGCTACTGATTTCCGTTATCCTTTCAGCTCAGGCGACTGATGTCAGTGTCAATAAAGCCACAGATAAGCTGTATAAAGTTGCTAACACCCCTTCGGCTATTTATAGCTTAGGGGTTGAAGGACTCAAGGGCTACATCAAGACGATTGGTCTATACAATACTAAAGCTGTTAATGTCATCAAGACGTGTAAAATTTTGGTGGATGACTACGATTCCCAGGTCCCACAGACCCGCGAAGCCTTGGAAGGGTTGCCTGGTGTTGGTAGAAAAACTGCCAACGTCGTACTAAACACCGCCTTCCGGCAAATCGCCATGGCAGTGGACACACATATCTTCCGAATTTCTAATCGCACTGGAATCGCTCCGGGAAAAAATGTAGTCGACGTTGAAAAACGTTTGATCCGTCTCGTTCCGCCGGAGTTTTTACTGGACGCGCATCACTGGCTCATTTTGCATGGCCGCTATGTGTGTCTAGCCCGTAAGCCACGCTGCGGCTCCTGCTTAATTGAAGACCTTTGTGAATATAAAAGTAAAACTGACGACTAGTAAAAAGCATCCTTTTACTATCTATCGTTAAGCAAACGCATTGGCACATCTTCGCTGGAAAATTCGTGATCAAATAAAGAGCCAGTATCGCAGCCTAATTTTCTCAACAGCGCAATTTGATCACCTCTAATTACTTCCGCAGCGGTCACCTGTGCGCCGTATTCATGTGCAATGTCGATTACACTTTTCAACACCACCTCACATCTAGGTGTAGCCAACGTTGAACGCAGGAAATTCCCGCCAAGTTTAACTCCATGAAAAACGACATCGTTCAAGGTTGCTAACGTGAGGTAATTTGATCCAAAGTCATCGAGGATGATATGAATACCACGGGCGTTGAGTGATTTAAAAACGGTAATAAACGCAGCTAGATTATCACGATTCAAGTTAGCTTCTGACACTTCGAACTCCAAATAGGCTGGATCAACTTGGGTTCGTTGCAGTACTTTTTCCAGTGCGGCGTCAAAACCACGGTACAGTAAATGTACCAGAGATAGTTTTAGACGCAGGCGAAAATCTGGCCGATCTATATTCCAGCTTTTCCAGTTCTCGCAGGCCTGTAGCAACATCCATTCGCCTATAGCCGGCATTACCCCTGACTCCTCGGCGACGGTTTGAAACTCACTGAACTCCATTTTTCCCTGCTCTTGGTGGCGCCAATACAGCTGTGCCTCGACTCCACACATTCTGGTAGAACTGAGATTAATGACCGGTTTATAGCTTAAAAATAACTCTTGCTTGGAAAGCACTTGATGCAGCTGGGTGGCTAATTCAAAGTTAGCGACATTGGCTAAAGCCATGCCGTTGTTATAGATCTCAACGCGACCCCTTCCCATGGATTTCGCCGTTTTTAAGGCTCTATCTGCATTTCGAATTAGCACATCTACACGATTTCCAGCCTCGGGAAATGTTGCGATTCCCGCACTGGCGCTGACAAAAATTTCGTGTCCGCCTACTAAGAAGGAGCCTTTGAACACAGTTATCAACGCGTGGGCCGTAGTAAGTGCAATTTGAGTACTCGCCAATGCCGGCAACAGCATAGCAAATTCGTCACCGCCGATTCTCGCCAGTGATGCTTTCGGCGGCAGACAGTTACTTAATCTTTGGGCAATGGCCTTGAGTAGCTGATCACCAATTTCTTGCCCAAGACTTTCATTGATGTAGTCAAAATGATCTAGGTTCCAAAGCAGCACCGCTGCCGACTCACCGGGTATATTGGACTCTAAAGCCACTTGTGCCATCTCTTCAAAACTATCACGATTGGTTAGCCGAGTCAGTGGGTCGTAGCGTACCAGTGACGACAAACGCTCATCGCTGTACTTTTGATTTTGAAGCTCACTAAACACAATTAGCGTGTCTACTTTTGAAATGGACTTTGCGGCTTGCGCCAGCGGGTAAGCAATAAAAGTTACAATAAGCTTATGGCCGTCCCCACACCAAAACAGAGTGTGCTCGACTTTCGTGGTCTTATCGTCTTGGCAGGCCCGATACAACACGCTGTCCTGCCAGGTTGAGGCGACATCGTGGGTTTGGCGCTCCAGCAGACTTTCAAAATAAAGCCCGAGCAGAGACGGCAGCGTAGTTCTTAGCATCGCCGCTGCCGATGGGTTGGCATAGACAATATGCCCCTCTTGGTTAAGCGCCAACATGCCTTCCGGCGCGGCAGAATCGGTTCGAATTTTGTCTTTGTAGTAAGTACTCAGGAAATGATAACGACTATGCAGCAGCAAATATTTTTCGACCTTTTCAATCAATACCATCCGATTGATAGGTTTATGCAGGGATTCAACCGGCGCTAGCATTGCACTATGGGATTGAGACTCTGCCAGCGATAGATTAGGTGCCATAAATAGCACCGGTATCTGGGCTGTAACAGGATTTGCGGCAAGCCGATTTAGTACCTGATAGCCGTTCATACCCGGCATTTCTACATCGAGCAAAATCAGCGCGAAATCATAGCGAGTCGCAAACTCAAGTGCTTCGCTGCCGGATTCGGCAATCATTGGGGTGACTGCCAATGGCTGCAGCATGTCCATTAGCAAGACGAGATTACGTTCGTTGTCGTCAACCAACAATATTCTAGGTTGCTCTGCAGACATATAAGGGCCTTCGGCAATTGATTACTATCGCTAAAAGTATAGTCAGCAATCTCGCCTAGGGCCTTTAAATTTACCCTTTATAGCTGCTGCGGCCTTTCATGGCAGCAATGCGCAGTCGCAAGGCGTTAAGTTTGATAAAGCCTGCGGCGTCAGCCTGATCGTAGGCCCCAGCGTCGTCTTCAAATGTTGCGATAGTGGCGTCGAACAAACTGTCTTTAGATTCGCGGCCGACAACGATCACATTGCCCTTGTAGAGTTTTAGACGCACATTGCCGTTAACAAATTTTTGCGTTTCATCGATCAAGGTCTGCAGTGCTAAGCGCTCGGGTGCCCACCAATACCCGTTGTAGATTAAGGTTGCGTACTTGGGCATAAGCTCATCTTTCAAATGCGCCAACTCTCTATCCAGCGTAATTGATTCAATGGCTCGATGGGCTTTCAGCATGATTGTACCTCCAGGGGTTTCGTAGCAGCCTCTGGACTTCATCCCAACATATCTATTCTCGACGATATCAGCGCGACCGATACCATTGGCACCGCCAACGGTATTGAGTTTCAAAAGCACTTCCGCAGGCGAAAGCTCGATTGAGTCAATGGCAACAATGTCACCGCGCTCATAGCGCAAATCAATATAGGTTGGCAAATCTGGCGCATCCTCTGGCGAGACACTCCACAGCCACATTTCCTCGCTTGGTTCCGCAGCGGGGTCTTCCAAAATATCTCCTTCATAGGAGATATGCAGCAAATTGGCATCCATGGAGTACGGGGATTTGGCGCCCAATTTTTTCTCCACTGGAATTTTGTGCTGTTCGCAATAAGCCAAAAGTTTGTCGCGCGAGTTTAGATCCCATTCTCTCCAAGGCGCGATCACCTTGATGCCGGGGCTTAGTGCATAGGCTCCTAGTTCAAATCTTACCTGATCGTTACCTTTGCCAGTGGCGCCATGAGAGATGGCATCGGCTTTGGTTTCCGCCGCGATTTCCACTAATCGCTTTGCGATGAGGGGGCGTGCGATGGACGTGCCCAATAGGTATTCACCTTCGTACAGCGCATTGGCCCGAAACATCGGAAACACGAAATCTCGCACGAATTCTTCACGCAGATCCTCGATATAGATTTCTTTGATACCCATTAACTCGGCTTTGGCTCGAGCCGGCTCAACTTCACTGCCCTGCCCCAAGTCAGCGGTAAATGTCACTACCTCGCAGTCATAGGTCTGCTGCAGCCATCTAGCGATTACGGACGTATCCAAGCCACCTGAATACGCCAAAACAACCTTATTAAACTCTGACATGTGTTACTCCATCGGGCTGCTACCAAACTGCCGGGACCATACACTTTAAAATAGCGAGGAAGCAGCGGGTATTAGCAATTAGAAAGTGGCGGGAGCTGACGACGCCCCGCGAAATCAGGTAGTCTAACACCAACTCAGATGAAGATTAACAAAACCAAGTTTACTTTAGATTTACGGCATACTTAGCTGAACGTTGCTGCGCAGGACAACCACGTTCACACGGCGATTTCGATCGCGATCGCTGGCCGTTTTTTCAGACTTTACGATGAGATACTCCTCTCTTTCGCCATGGGCTCGAGTAGCAATCCGCTCTGAGTCTATGCCTTTAGCGATTAAGTAATTGGTCACCAAAAAAGCCCGTTCTTGGGATATCAGCAAATTATCTCGCCTTTCGCCAACGGTATCGGTGAAGCTATCCACTTCAAACCCAATAACCGATGGATCGGCGTTAGCGTAAAGCACAATATTGTCCAGTAATTGCTTAGCAGATTGACTAAGAGTTTTAGCCCCGCTTGGCCAAAACACAGTGGAGCGTTGAATTTGCTCAAAATTTACGGGTAATAGGCTGCCTTGACAGCGCTGGTACTGGGCATAGGCTTGCTGAAATCGCAGGGGCGATAAGATCACTTCTACCGCCTTTTCCGGATCAAAGGCTGAACGGCCGGTAAAGGTAGGCATCATACCTGCCAGCATTTCTGACATCATTTGTTTAGCGCCATTGGTTTCAAGGCGAATCAATCCGCTATCGCCGACATCTATGAAGCCGAAATGGGTTTCGCTGGCCTTAAGTTTCCAAGGCGGCGGCACAGACCGAAGCTGTACCTGATATTCGCTCAATGTCCCGCCTTGTGACGTTAAATTTAGCTGTAATTTCTCGCCCGCGCGATGATAAAAAGTCGCCTCTCCAAACAGCGGAATAGTTTGATTTAGCTTACATTCAAACACCGATGAGGCTGCTACCCACGCCGCATCATGCAATGGAGCTTGATAGACATCAGCCGGTTTTAAACCCTGAGCCACGAGCTGTGTTGCCCCCAACAGCAGCCACAGGCTTAAACCCAGCGCAAGCAAACAATCCTTGTTAACTTTCATGAATAGTCCAATGTCTAACTAACATTAATTAGCGGTCGCTTATTCGCCGCCTGTGAAAAATTGCCAATACAGGTAGCGGGTTAATTCCGCTACAATGCAGCCATAGCAAACAGAAACTCAACTTATGACTAATCAAAGTATAAACCTAAAAACGCCAGACGACTGGCATTTGCATTTGCGCGATGGCACTGCTCTAGCAACTACAGTACCTCATACGGCGGCTCAATTCGGCAGAGCTATTGTAATGCCAAATTTAAAGCCGCCCGTGACAAGCGCTGCCGCCGCCTTAGCCTACCGCGATCGGATAATGCGCCATGTTCCGGCTGGCAACCCTTTCCAGCCGATGATGACCCTGTATCTCACCGATGAGCTTAAGCCAGAGGAAATAACTCTTGCCGCAGCTTCTGATTCAATTATAGCTGTAAAATATTACCCAGCCGGTGCGACCACCAATTCCGAAAACGGCGTGACGGACATTACTAAAGTATATCCAGCCATCGAAGCAATGATTGATGCTGGCATGCCCTTGCTACTCCACGGCGAGGTGACTGACCATGACATAGATATTTTCGATCGAGAACAGCGGTTTATTGATACCCTCTTGCAGCCACTAACAGAACGCTACCCAGAGCTGCGCGTAGTTCTGGAGCACATCACGACGCAAAATGCGGTAGAGTTTGTCAATTCTCAAGCTGGCAACGTAGCCGCCACAATTACGCCACATCACCTGCTTTACAATCGTAACGACTTGCTGGCTGGTGGCGTCAGGCCTCACTTTTATTGCCTACCCATTCTAAAGCGCAACAGCCATCAGCAGGCTCTGATAAAGGCCGCAACCAGCGGCAGTGCTAAATTTTTCCTCGGCACCGACTCGGCCCCCCATGAAAAGCATTTGAAAGAAACCGCTTGTGGCTGTGCCGGAATCTACTCCTCACCCGCAGCCATCGAACTGTATGCCGAAGTGTTTGAAGCAGTTAATGCGCTGGATAAATTAGAGGGTTTTGCAAGTATCCATGGCGCTGATTTTTACGGTCTACCTCACAACCCCGGCTCGATTACACTGGTTAAAACACCCTGGCAAATGGCATCGCAATTTAGTTTTGATGGCAGTGAGGTAATACCTATCAGAGCCGGCGAAACTATTTTTTGGCAACTACAAAGGGAAATTCTATGAGCGTCATAGAACCGGTTAATCTCGGTAATGAATTAATGTCCGAGCGCTTCCGCACCTACCTCCCCGTTGTGATAGACGTTGAGACCGGCGGTTTTAATGCGAAGACCGATGCCATTTTAGAGATTGCGGCGGTAATTCCGGCACTCGACGAAAATGGCTGGCTAACAATTGAGCAAACGTTTTTCCACAGAGTTCACCCCTTTGAAGGCGCCAATTTAGAAGAGGCTGCCCTGAAGTTTACCGGTATTGACCCTAAACACCCCCTGCGAATCGCGAAAGGTGAGAAGGAAGTCATGGAAAATATGTTTGCCATGATCCGAGAAGCGATGAAAACCCATGGCTGTAAACGCGCCATATTAGTCGGCCACAATGCTCATTTTGACCTCGGTTTTGTCAATGCGGCCACCGCAAGGCATGGCCTAAAGCGCAGCCCATTTCACCCGTTTTCAAATTTCGACACAGCCACCTTGAGCGGCCTTGCCTACGGGCAAACTGTGTTGGCTCGCTCTTGCCAGGCGGCAGGTATTGAGTTCGACGAGAAGGAAGCCCATTCCGCTCGCTATGATGCCCACAAGACTGCAGAGTTGTTCTGTGAAATAGTGAATAAGTGGAAGCGGCTTGGAGGCTGGCCGCTGCCTGAGTAAAGGCAGCGCTGTTCAGCGTGCTAGGTTAAGCGAAAAAATAGTAAGCTCACGGCGCAGCGCCATGAGCTTAGGGGCTTAATGCTTACTCTGAGGCGGCTTCTTTGCCAGCAGCAGAGTTCTCGATGAGAGTTTGTAATTCACCGCTTTCGTACATCTCAGTAATAATATCGCAGCCGCCGACTAATTCGCCGTCAATAAACAGTTGCGGGAACGTGGGCCAATTGGAAATGCTGGGCAATGTGGCTCTAACATCTGGATTGCTCAAGATATCTACGTAGGCAAACCGCTTGCCGCAGGCCATAAGTAGCTGAGTTGCTTGGGATGAAAAACCGCACTGGGGCTGCTCTGGGCTACCCTTCATATAAAGCAAGATGCTATTGCTATCGATTTGTTCCTGAATTGTAGATTCAATGCTCATGGTATTAATGCCTCGTAGATAATGATTGGCCGAAAACTAACCCCGCCAGTAAGGGCCAACTGATGCGGGACGCTGAAAACTTTAAGCGGAGATTCTACACGTTTGGCCTATGGATTGTCAGCCATCAATAGCCACGCCCCAGCCTCCTCCGCCGGGTGTTTCAATACTTAAGCGATCGCCGGCCTTCACTGAGACAGTGCACTTGCCTTTTATTTGCTGTCCATTGAGCCGGTTTACCCCCGCTTCTCCCTGACTACCACCTGCCAGACCCCAAGGACGGAACTCTCTGCGCTCAGTGAGCAGGCTTAAACAAGTAGTCTCAAGAAATTCGTATTCACGAATGATCCCGTCGCCCCCGGGATGAAGCCCTTGCCCTCCGCTGCCGCGGCGGATGCTATAGCGGTGCACCCGCAGTGGATAGCTCATCTCTAAACTCTCAATTGGAGTATTGAGGGTGTTGGTCATATGGCTATGCACGCAGTGCAAACCCGGCTTATTGGGACCACCCCCCATACCGCCAGCGAGAGTTTCGTAATAGTCCCAGCGCCTGCCTGTCACTTCATCAATTTGGCCCATGGCGACATTATTCATAGTACCTTGACTGGCAGCTGGGATTAAGTCCGGGACTGCCTTGGCCAGGGCGCCAAACACTAAATCAACTAGTCGAGTCGATGTTTCAACATTGCCAGCGGTGACGGCTGCTGGCCTGTTTGCGTTCACCACACTGCCTTTGCGGGTTCGCAGTCTAATACGGCGAAATAGCCCAGCACAGGCAGGCACCTCGCCTGGCATAAGGCAGCGAAAACAGTAATATGCGGCAGCAGCCACTACCGCCTCCGGGCAATTAAGGTTACCTGGCACTTGGTCTGAGCAACCGGTAAAATCAAGCTCAACTCCCTCTTGAGTAATTTCTAGCACAACTGAAAGCTTGATTGGCTCACTGCCAATACCATCGTTGTCTAACACATCCGCGAATGTATAAGTGCCTGGGGTCAAACCGCCAATGACGGCAGCAGTAATACGATCGGCATAATCATTTAGCTGTGACATTCCTGCTTGATAGCGAGCTTGTCCCAATTTTGCCAGCAGTTCCTGCAGGCGCGCCACGCCAACTCGATTGGCCCCTGCCTGTGCGGCAAAATCGCCAACCAAACAGTCGTCTATGCCAGGCAGTATCTTGGCTGCCGCCTGCAGTTTGCCGTCACGGACAATTATGGTAGGGGGGATGATCACCCCTTCCTCCATTAATGTTCTCGACACTGGCATGGAACCGGGAGTGTCGCAGCCAATATTGGCATGATGTGCGCGATTGGCGACAAAGCCAATTGGAACCGCAGAGCTCGATAAAAATACCGGTGAAATTAAAGTGACATCAGGCAGGTGGGTGCCGCCCAAATAGGGGTCGTTAACGGCCAAAACATCACCGGGCTGCCACGGGATGTCAGCCACTATGGCTGACATTGCATAAGCCATGGAACCTAGATGCACGGGAATATGTGCGGCTTGGGCGAATAGTTCCCCCTGGGGCCCAAACAGGGCACAGGAAAAGTCCAGTCTGTCCT
Source organism: uncultured Pseudohongiella sp. (assembly GCA_964352445.1). Taxonomy (GTDB): domain Bacteria; phylum Pseudomonadota; class Gammaproteobacteria; order Pseudomonadales; family Pseudohongiellaceae; genus UBA9145. The sequence goes on from CAYGSO010000002.1 coordinate 166,168, forward strand.
TAATATTAGGGGAAAAGGCTGATCGCCTCAGCACGACTCCCATTTCATCACAAATGGCAGTCACTCGGCTGGCAAACAGGCTCAGTTCAATGGGATCTAGCTTCATACGCTGCACGCTACATCGAAAAAGATTGCGCTAGAGACTACCCAAAGACTAGCGCCATGACAATTGCCCCAGTTTCCAAGAGAGTTTAGAATGCTCAAATACAGGTAGCGCAAGCTACCTTTTTTATTTTGTAAGCGCAGAAATCAACTGTTTCTTGAATGGAGAAGGTCCCCGTGGCCTGAGTATTAGCGATGGCGATTCAACACTTTCTTACCCTAGCCGATTTACCCAAAGCGGATTTAGCCGCAATTATCAATAGAGCCATAGAGCTGAAGGCAAACCCATCCTGTGCGCAGCCCATCAACGGGGCTACCTTGGCTTTGATTTTCGAAAAATCCTCTACCCGCACTAGGGTTGCGTTCGAAGTCGCTATGAACCAGCTTGGTGGTGCGAGCATCTTTATGACCAATGCAGACTCCCAACTAGGGCGCGGCGAGCCCATTGCTGATAGTGCTAGGGTGCTTTCAAAAATGGTGAACTGCGTGGCGATTCGCACCTTTGCCCATAGCAAGTTAGAGGAGTTCGCGGCCTACTCCTGCGTGCCCGTTATCAATGCCTTGAGTGATGATTTCCACCCCTGCCAACTTTTAGCCGACATGCAAACCTATCAAGAGAACCGAGGCAGTATTGCCGGAAGACGAGTGGTCTGGATTGGCGACGGCAATAACATGTGCAACTCCTACATCAATGCTGCTGAAGCCTTCGACTTTGAGTTGGTGGTATGCACGCCAGCCAACTATGCCCCGAGACTAGACCTCTTAGAGGCCATGAAAAATCGCGTGCGCACAGAACACAGCCCGCAACGAGCTGTCGTTGACGCTGACCTGGTAGTTACGGATGTCTGGGCATCCATGGGGCAAGAGGAAGAACAGCGCAAACGAGAAAAAGCCTTCGCCGGCTTCCAGGTAGACTCCGAGTTAATGGCCTACGCCAAAAATGACGCCCTGTTTATGCACTGCCTGCCGGCACACCGCGGCGAAGAAGTCAGCGCAGAACTCATCGACAAGCAAGATTCCGTGGTTTGGGATGAAGCAGGCAACCGTATGCATTCACAAAAAGCGTTGCTAGAGCATCTACTTAGCGCCTAAAACTACGAAATCACCGCAAGAGTAAAAACACCATATATAGTGTTTTGCTTAATTTGCTGAAATAGTCCAAAAACGAACTAATTTCGCGCTATCTAACGCGCCAATATGTAGCCAGCAATTGTCACTGTTACCATAAACCCCAAAAGCCAGTTTTGCCTTTTACAACAACAATCTATTCACACTTTTTACACAAGCTGCACACAGAGAAAACTCTTGCAAAAACATGTCAACCGCATTATCTTGTGCCGGTGATTTACAGCTTACCTATATATTGTATCTAACGAGCTTAAATCAAGGGCTTAGCTCACTGGCTAGAGAGATAGCAAAAGTTTTTTGAAAAAAAGATTAGGGACGTCTTTTTCCTCTAAAAATAAGAAAAGCGCTTGATATACAGGGTCTTAGGGCCCTCAGATTTTTGCTAGCAGAAGGGGAAACGAAAATATCTCCGCAAAAACTGAAAAAACTATTAAAGTCCAGCCGCAAAAACACAATATATAGTATATGGCTTTAGAGCCGTAAGGCTTTCAAGAGCAAAATCCACGCTCTAAGTTTTAATTTAGTTTGAACTTTTAAGAGCTGACTATGGGCACATATGTGGATCTACCATAAAGGATGTTTTGCTAATGAAAACCGTTGAGGTGAGTTGCTTGATTAAACCCAGGCATGAAGCTTGAGCAAAACAGCAACAAGATAATCAACATCGATAAATACATTAGATAAACAAAAAAACTATAATTACTGAGCCGAATACTCGACTCTACGTACACCACATTCGGAGCACACAATGCAGACTGACGCACAAACCACAGGTACCGCACCTGTAGCCGCGACTCCCAGCAAAGACAGCAACACACCTATCGCCCAAACTGCCCCAGGACAATTACGAGTAATTAAGCGCAACGGTTCGGTAGTCAGTTATGACCCATCCAAGATCTCTGTTGCTATAACTAAGGCTTTTTTAGCTGTAGAGGGGGGCAATGCTGCGGCTTCTTCACGTATTCATGAATCTGTTTCTCAGCTAGCGACTCAAATTTCACATATTTTTTCGCGGCGCATGCCTTCTGGTGGCACAGTACACATAGAAGACATACAGGATCAGGTAGAGCTTGCTCTGATGCGCTCAGGCGAGCACAAAATTGCTCGCAGCTACGTTATCTATCGCGCAGACCGTACCCGCGAACGGGAGCTGAAAATTGAGAAAGACCTTGTCCAGCGCCCTGAGATTTTGGTTATCCATGAAGATGGCAGTGAAGGCCCACTAGATACTGCCCGGCTGCAAACCGTGATTACAGAAGCCTGCGAGGGTTTAGAGGGCGTATCGGCAAATGAGATCTACGAAAGCACCCTGAAAAACCTCTATCCGGGTGTAAAAATGAGCAATGTCCGAGAGTCGCTGGTAATGACGGCGCGCACCATGGTGGAGAAAGATCCTAACTACTCCTTCGTGACGGCTCGCTTATTGATGGATACCCTGCGCGCAGAGGCCTTAAGCTTCTTGGGCATCACTAATGCGGCAACGCAAAGTGAAATGCACTACCGCTATGCCACAGCGCTAAAGTGCTACATAGAGAAAGGCGTAGAACTGGAACTGCTCTCCCCCCACCTGTTAGATTTTGATCTAACTGTACTGGGTGAGGCCTTGCAGGCAGATAGAGACATGCAGTTTACCTACCTTGGCCTACAAACCCTCTATGACCGCTACTTCATTCATAGCAATGATATTCGTTTCGAATTGCCGCAGGTTTTCTACATGCGTGTCGCCATGGGCTTGGCCAGCAATGAAGAAAACAAGGAAGAGCGCGCGATAGAGTTTTACAACTTAATCTCTAGCTTCGATTACATGGTTTCGACACCACAGCTATTTAATTCCGGCACACTCAGACCACAGCTTTCTTCTTGCTTTCTAACCACAGTACCCGACGACCTGCATGGCATTTACTCTGCCATTAAAGACAACGCAATGCTTTCCAAGTGGGCGGGTGGCTTAGGCAATGACTGGACTCCAGTGCGCGCATTAGGCGCTCACATCAAAGGCACCAATGGCCGCTCTCAAGGTGTTGTTCCCTTCCTTAAGGTAGTGAACGATACTGCTGTCGCTGTGAATCAAGGCGGCAAGCGCAAAGGCGCCGTGTGTTCTTATTTAGAAACCTGGCACCTAGACATTGAAGAGTTTTTAGAGCTGCGCAAAAACACGGGCGACGACCGTCGCCGCGCCCATGATATGAACACCGCAAACTGGATCCCAGATTTGTTCATGAAGCGTGTGTTTACCGATGAAAAGTGGACTCTTTTTTCGCCGAACAATGTGCCAGATCTGCATGACAAGCATGGCAAAGACTTTGAAGCCGCCTACGTGGAATACGAACGTCTCGCTGCGGAAGGTAAAATTGAAGTTTATAAAACACTTAAAGCAAGTGATCTATGGCGTAAGATGATCTCCATGTTGTTTGAAACAGGACACCCTTGGATGACTTTCAAAGACGCCTGTAATATTCGCTCACCGCAGCAGCATGTTGGGTCAATTCACTCGTCCAACTTGTGTACTGAAATTACTCTTAATACTAATCAAGACGAAATCGCTGTGTGCAACCTTGGTTCTATCAACCTTGTGAACCACACCGACGAAAATGGCTTGAATCAAGAGAAGCTTAAGAAAAGCATCAAAACTGCGGTCCGTATGTTAGACAATGTCATCGACATCAATTACTACTCGGTGCCACAAGCCAAGACTTCCAATCTAAAGCACAGACCTGTTGGCATGGGCATTATGGGCTTTCAAGACGCTTTGTATAAGCAGCGTATCCCTTACGCGTCTGATAGAGCGGTGGAGTTTGCTGATTTGTCTATGGAAATAGTCAGCTATCACGCAATTAATGCGTCGATGGATCTTGCTCAAGAGCGTGGCCGCTATGAGTCTTATGACGGTTCCCTGTGGGATCAAGGTATTTTACCTATTGACTCGCTCGCTATGCTGCAGAAAGAACGCGGCGAAGAGTTTGTTGACGTAAATTTCGAGCAGCGCCTTGATTGGGACGGTGTAAGAGACCGTATGAAGAAAACCGGTATGCGCAACTCTAATGTATTGGCCATAGCGCCGACGGCAACAATTGCAAATATCACCGGAGTATCGCAGTCAATAGAACCGACTTACCAAAATCTCTACGTGAAATCTAACCTGTCGGGAGAGTTTACGGTTATCAATCCTTACTTGGTTCGCGACCTCAAAGAATTAGATCTTTGGGACGCAGTTATGGTTAATGATCTTAAATACTACGAAGGCAGTGTACAGAAAATAGACCGCGTTCCTCAGCACATAAAAGATATCTACGCGACAGCCTTCGAGGTTGAACCACGCTGGATCGTAGATGCGGCAAGTCGACGTCAAAAGTGGATCGACCAGGCTCAATCGCTGAATCTTTATGTTGCTGGTGCTAGCGGCAAAAAGCTGGATATCACTTATCGCATGGCTTGGCTGCGCGGTCTTAAAACTACCTATTATTTACGCGCTTTGGCGGCGACATCGACTGAGAAGTCGACCATCTCTGACAGTACGTTAAACGCCGTGTCTAGAGATTCAGCGCCGGTGCCAATGGCCTGCTCACTGGATGATCCAGATTGCGAAGCCTGCCAATAATAGCTGGGGCTACTGCCCCAGCAACATTGGCCAACAAGCGAACAAACTGATTTCAAACCGAACTAAAATTTAAAGTTAGAGGATCCGATAAAATGTTGTCATGGGATGAATTTAATAAAGAAGAAGGCCCTATTCCGGTCAGAGCTGCCGCACCGAAAGTAGCTCCAAGAACTGTACCTCAGCCGGTACCAGTAAAGCCCCAAGCCAAGGCAGAAGCACAACTGCAGCCCCAATTAGAAGGCAAAACGCCATCTGCATTAGAGCAAGCCATTAACGACCTTGCAGAATTGGATGTGAGTGCGGGCATTGAAGAGCTCGAAGGCTCGGCATCACGGGTAACAGTCGATGAAAAACGGATGATCAACTGCCGTGCCGACCTTAACCAGTTGGTGCCTTTCAAATATGACTGGGCTTGGAAAAAATATGAAGCCGGATGCGCCAATCATTGGATGCCTCAAGAAGTTAACATGACGAAAGACATCGCTTTGTGGAAAGACCCCCAAGGTTTAACCGACGACGAGCGACTGATTATTAAACGCAATTTAGGCTTCTTCTCCACTGCTGACTCTTTGGTCGCCAACAACTTGGTGCTGGCTATTTATCGTTTGATTACCAACCCAGAATGCCGCCAATATATCCTGCGACAGGCATTTGAAGAGGCTATTCACACTCATGCATATCAATATTGCATCGAGTCTTTGGGCATGGACGAAGGCGAAATTTTCAACATGTATCATGAAGTGCCCTCTGTTGCGAAAAAAGCCTCTTGGGGTCTTAAATACACGAAATCCTTAAGCGATCCAAATTTCAATACTGGCACCACCGAAACAGATCAAGAGCTACTTAAAAATCTTATCGCGTTCTACTGCTGCCTTGAAGGTATTTTCTTCTACTGCGGCTTCACCCAAATACTTTCAATGGGCCGCCGCAATAAAATGACTGGAACATCAGAACAGTTTCAATACATTCTGCGCGATGAGTCTATGCATCTGAACTTTGGTATCGACATGATCAATCAGATCAAACACGAAAACCCAAGCCTTTGGACTGCGGCCATGAAAGAAGAAGCGACGCAGATGATTCTTCAGGCTACTCAGTTAGAGATCGAGTACGCCCGGGACACCATGCCAAGGGGTGTGCTGGGAATGAATGCGGTGATGATGGAAGAGTACCTGCAATACATTGCTAACCGGCGCTTGGTTCAGATCGACTTGCCAGAGCAGTTTGTTGGTGTCAAAAATCCATTCCCTTGGATGTCTGAGATTATGGATTTACGTAAAGAAAAGAACTTTTTCGAGACGAGGGTCACTGAGTACCAAACCGGAGGCGCTCTATCCTGGGATTAAAGGACATTAGCAGCCTAGCAAGTACTAGCAACGAGGAGTTTAGGTATGAGTGAAGACAAACACTTTGAGAACGACCCGGAGCGTACGTTAATTACCCTCGAGCAGCTAAGCCAAACGATTGAAGTAATGACGAGTGTAGTCAATCGATTGCGCCAGCATTTGAGCGAACAACTACACGCACAAATGGAAGAACAGAACGTGAAACTTGATAAAGCACAATCAAAGAATGCGTCTGTAAGCGAAAAACAAGATCCTGCCTCCAACGAGGCGGTATCGCCGCAAGAGCCGAAACCGCAAGTATCGGCACCGAAAAAGGAGAGCTTTGTTGTTGAAATCAGGCAGCAAGACAGCGACCCAACGCGGAAAAACGGCAAAGTTTTACACTAAATTAGCCGCCCTCCTCATCGTTGCCGTAGCTTACGGCAACGATGATTCCCTATCCCTATGACACAAGCACCTCAACAAACCGGGGCAATTGTTCTAGCTGCGGGCTTTGGTCGCCGATTTGGCGACACCAAGCAATTTGCCCGTTTAAGCAATGGCAAAACTGTCCTAGAACAAACTCTGCTTAACCTACTCAAGGCGACCGACAACATCCTTGTGGTGACCCGGGCTGAGATCCGGCCGGCGCTCGAACACTTAAAACTGCCGATTTGCGTTTTTGATAACGCCGATCAAGGCATGGGAGCATCTTTGGCATTTGCCTTGACCCAGATACCCAACTGGGGCGCCGCAATGATCTGCCTTGGAGACATGCCGTTTATAGACGCCGCTAGTTATAGCGCTCTGCTGGATGCAGCTGATGAGACACGCATCATTGTGCCTACTGTTGATTCCAACATCGCCAATCCCTGTGTTTTTGGTAAACGCTTTTTTGATGAACTCAAGCAGCTGCAAGGCGATAAAGGCGGCCGCTCTGTCATTAATCGCCACCCAGATGCACTTGTCAGACTGCAACTAACAGACCCAGGCCTGCTCCAAGATATTGACACACCGGCAGACTTAACTAACTTACAGGCTTGATTTACGGCTCAATAGCCTATCAGATTGCAAGTGGCTGCCAAAAGCACATAGAATCCATTATCAATGAGCCCCTGTTAATGAAAAAAATTAAGAACGAATCGGAACTGTTAAAAGAAGCTATACGCGTTGGTGGGCGATACTTTGAAGCCCGCGGCGCAGGCCAATTCGAGGCCACCGACCATATCGATATGAAAATCCGGGCAATCTATTTGTTATTAGTCAAAGACCAAGTTATCCAGCCACTGGCTAGTAAAGATGAGAATCTGCCAAACATGCGGCACAAACTCGCTATCTGGATTTCGAAAAACCTTCCAGCCGATCACCAACTCCTGCAATAGTGGCTTACCTCGTGGTCTTACTGCTAAAAAATCAGTTTTTCTTGCGGCTTAAAACAAGTATCTGGAATCTTGTTGGCGCTTTAACCCTGCTGTACTCGTCAGCTGTGCTAGCCGACACCGCCACCGCCATTGCCGCAATGGCAGACCAAAGCAACCCGCTGATAGAGTTTAGAACCTCCAAAGGATTGATTTATATAGAATTATTTTCTGAAGAAGCGCCAAAAAATGTGTCTCAAATAGTGGCATTGATAAACGGTGAAGTAGAACTCATCGATGAAAACACTCAGTCCACATTTAAGCCTTTTTACTACAATGGATTGATTTTTCACAAAGTAGTGCCAGGCTTTATCGTGCAGACAGGTAGCCCCAACCTCAGCCCGGTCGGCGCACCAAAAACTCTGCTTGAAGATGAGATAAATGCGGGCGCGCTAGGCTTGGGCAGTGAAACGGTCCTAAGGCCCGATGGCAGCACTAACCCTTTGCTGAACCTAGTAAGTGAAGAAGAATTTGCCACCAATGTCCTGCGCCCACTCTACCAAGACATGGCTATTACTGATGCTTCAGCTGTGCTTGCAAGGCAAGAGGCAATTCTCAGCCGCCTCCAAAGCCTAACTATCAAGCAGCTCTATGAGCTGCAGGGCTATCGTTACTTGAATAACCGCTTCAGTCACAGCAATCTCAGGGGTACAGTGGCTTTAGCCAACAGCGGCCCCAATACCAACACCCCAGAATTTTTCATTAATTTAACTGACTCGCCTTGGCTGGACGGCAAACACACTGTTATTGGCTCTGTGGTAGAAGGGTTTGACGTCGTAGAAGCTATAGGCAGTATAGAAATCCTAGCTACCGGTCCATCGAGGCTCAGCAGCGTGATATATTCGGCAAGTCGAGTCCACTAAAAAGGGGTTAACTGATGTCAAAGAAAAATAAGAATACCGCTCAAGGCACCCTCGCTCTGTGCATAACCGCGGGCACAGTCCTTGGTTTTGGCTTGAGCCCTATGCTGGGCACCGTGCTAGTCCCGGTCATTATAGGCGCCGCCGCGGGTTGTGGCGCTGGCCTGTACTTTACCAGCAAAGCCTCCAAGAAAAAGCAGTGAGGACACTCTCAAGTACATCTGTTAGCTAGCCTAGCTGCCCTTTTAGATGAAACTATTATTAGCAAACCACTAGTAATAGCCTCAAATAAATTTCACTGCAAAAAAACCAAACCTTTATTGTGTATTGCACGGTCCCCTAGATATTTCTCCTATACTGAATAGAGAACAGATCTATATTGCTTTCGATTCAGGTGATGTGTGGAAACAGTACTATTTATTGACAGTGAAAAAGGCGCTTGCTGGCAGCATGCTCAGACATGGAGCATGTCTGACACGTCGCTCGTGCGCAGCGATGATTGGCAAGAGCTCAATTTCCTGCTGCAGGGCTCTAGCCCAGATTTGATTATCTGTAATCTAGATTCGGAGTCATTTCAGCTAGAGAAAATGGTTGAATTGACGCGGAAAAATAAAGACTTCCACAATAAACCCATACTCATTGTCGGCCAAGAACACAGTTGGCAGGCAGGAGTGCTTAGAGACAGCTGCACTAATATTGAGTTATGTAATAGCTTAGGGGAACACGACTATGTGCGCTACCGGACGCAATATCTGCTCGAACTAAAACGCTTCGCAATTAACCAGCACCGAGCGCTGTCAGAATTAAGAAACCGAAATCAGGTGCTTTTAGAATGCGCATCGGAAGGCATTATTCATTACGACAGTGTTGGCAAGATTCTCTACGCCAACCCTAAGGCCTTAAAGACGCTCCAGTATACCGAAGCAGAATTAGCGGCAATCAATATATTTGACCTGCTCATGAGCGATGCAGAGACAGTTGAAGAAACCGAAAACGCCATTACCGAACTCACCTCAGGAATGCTCGGTAGCCAAGCTTTCATGTGTAATCGGGTGCTGCTAAAGACTGCAAGAAAGTCAAACATCGTTTCTGAAATAAACTGCAATAGCGTTAAAGATGGTGATGGTTTTGCCTCTGGTCACCTGATGATGTTTCAAGACATCACCGCTCGAACATTAAACGAACAGCGCCTAATAAAACTCGCCAAATATGACGTTCTCACTGGTCTTGCAAACCGCGCCAAGTTTCATGATTTTACAGAGGGCAAGATAGCTTACTGTGCACATAATTCAAAAAAATTGGCGTTGCTATTTATAGACATTGATCATTTTAAAAATATAAATGACAGCATGGGTCACGATGCAGGAGATGATTTACTCATCGCAGTTGCCGAACGGCTGAGAACTTGCGTAAGAGAAACCGATTTAGTCGCTAGAATTGGCGGTGATGAATTTTCCATCACGCTATTGGAAATGGGCAGTCCAAGTCAGGTTACTCGCATAGTGCAAAACGTCCTCCATGTGTTGGCAAAGCCATTCTTTATCGAATCGAAAGAAATAAATATTTCGGCCAGCATTGGAATTTCCCTCTATCCAGAGAACGGATCTGACCTCAAGACACTGGCGAAAACAGCAGATACCGCGGTGCATCAGGCAAAGGCGGACGGCCGTAATACCTATCGATTCTTCTCCGAGGAAATTCAAAACCGAGTAATGGAGCAGCATAGTCTGGAAATAGCGCTGAAGCGGGCTATCGCCAACGACGAATTCTTCATGCACTATCAGCCACTAATTGATGCCCTTAGCGGCAGAATTGTCGGTCTAGAGGCGTTAGTGAGATGGCAACATGAAGACTGGCCGAATATTGGCCCCCACCATTTTATCCCTGTCGCTGAAGAGTGCGGATTACTTCCAGCGCTGGGCAAGTGGGTTCTCATGGCGGCGTGCAAACAGTCAGTACAATGGCTACAAGACGAGAAAATAAATTTCAATTACCCCGTGTCTGTCAATTTATCCCCCAAGCAGCTGGTTAACAATGACTTCGTCGATCTTTTGATTTGGGTCCTGACAGAAACCCAAATACCACCAGAAAACCTAGTCTTAGAGCTTACCGAAACTGCGGTGATGCAAAACCCAGAGGTAGCGATTTCAACTCTTAGCAAAATAAACGCAGCCGGCGTCAAACTGGCTGTCGATGACTTTGGCACAGGCTATTCATCGCTTAACTACCTCAAACAATTACCCATCAGTAAACTGAAGATAGATCGCTCCTTTGTCAAAGATATCGGTGTAGACCAAAACGGTGAGGCCATTGTGAAAGCCATACTTGCCCTTGCCCATAGCTTGAATTTAGAGGTGGTTGCCGAAGGTGTTGAAGAACAAAGCCAAGTGAACTTCCTACGCGGACATGACTGCGAAGTGTTACAGGGCTATTTCTTCAGTAAGCCAATAGGTGTTGACGAGGTGAGCGAGTTATTGCGGCAGGAAAAAATAAAATGGAGCACGCCAGTGCATTCATTGAAAAGCGACATTAGCACAAAGAAAGCTAAGCCTGACCGACCGCTGCATTAAGGTAGCCACCCAACCTGAGCGGTATGCGTCGGTGGCAGCGAAAACCTAAGGGCGGCGGCATGGCCAAGCACGAGGCCTCGCTAGAACATATCCCAAATAATTCCAGTACTTTAATTTTTTTTTCGGGGTGCATTTTTCACGCTCTTTACTATAGTTTGATTAAGCCTGCTGGCGCTATGTTCAGCTAGCTGTTTAGACTAAAACGTACTAAAGATGCAAGGGATGCAGTATGAGCAAAATGGAAATCGCTAAGAAACTCGCTGAAATGACAAGAAGCATGGAAGAAGCAAGGGCCGTGCGCAATGCCAAGGTTAAAAAGATCTACCACCAAACCAATCCAGAAGGTTGGGAAGCGTTAAAACAGGTTCTCAACTATTCCGAACCAGCTATGGAAGAACGCGGGGCGTAACCCAGCCCCTATGCCCGCTTTAAGCTTCCAACCGGCAGCCCTAGGCTCTGCCACGAGATCGCTGCACAGTGCTGGTTCAATAGGGCTAGGCCTGGTTCTATTCACCAGCGTGTTTGGACAGGAGCTAGATAATTCTGAATGGCTCCCCAAGACTTTGGCCGAGCCCTACTCTGAATCTCTGTCGATCGCAGCAGCCTATATATTGACGCGCGAGGGCTGCGATAGCCTGCTCGAGGCGAAGCTAAGTGAAACCTCTAGCACGGAAAATCCAAAGTTCATTTTAACCTGCGCCGACAAATCCAATGGGACGGCAAATTTCGTGTATTGGCTCAGCGACATAGACAATGGCTTTGCTGGCGACCGTTATCCGGAGAAAAGCCAAGACGAAGAGTCCGCTCAAACCCTTAGTGAATTCGAAGCACAGTTAAAACTTCTCAGCGACAACTCCCAGCTCATTGCGGCCTGCAAACTTAAGCTTCAGGAGCTGCTCGGTGACAGGGAGATCATTATGGCCCAAGATGACATAGTGGTGAGGCAGCGGGGAGAACAGCCTGCGAACATCCACTTAAATTACCAAGTAGGCGCTGGATCTTACGCCCCCGAATTCAATGCGATTTGCCGCCGCGATAGCTTCGAGGCCATTAACTTGCGGGTGTTCTCAAAGCAGAAATGAAGACTGCTTGTCTAGTGCGTTCAAAGCACGATCTCAGTGGAAAAAATTTCACGCCTGTAGGGCGGCAGAGAATTTAAGATCTGTTTGCCATAGCTCTTGTTCACCAACCTTTCATCAAACACTGTAATAGTGCCGGTATCAGTTTCACTGCGCAGCAGCCTGCCGCTGGCCTGCACTAACTTAAAAGCCGCATCCGGAACGGCAAGGGTAGCAAAGGCATTGGTGCCCTGTAGCTCCACCCACGACGACAACGTCATTTCAATAGGATCATTGGGCACCGCAAACGGTATTTTCGCAATTAGCACGTGGGTGCAATACTTACCAGGCAAATCCACTCCTTCAGCAAAGCTCGACAGTCCAAAGATGAAGCTACCCTTCCCCTCGTCTATGAGTTTGCGGTGGTATTTGATCAGCTCGGACTTTTGAAAATCATCTTGGCATAGAATTAACTCTCGCCATTTTGCCGGCAGGCCTTGGATAACGTCATTCATTTGCCGGCGCGAGGTGAAAAGCATGAGAGAGGCGCCGCCGACGTCAACTAACTCAGGGATTGCTTTGATAATTAGTTCAGTATGCCGCACGGTATCAGATGGCGCGCAGTTCATCCGAGGTATAACCAGTTTTGCTGCACCCTCGAAGTCGAATGGACTTGGAATAGAGAAATATTTTGTTCGTTCAGGGAGACCGGCTCGCATCTTTAGCACACCAAACTCCCCTAGCGCCGACAGGGTTGCCGAGGTGAGTACTGCCCCGGCACAGGTCTGCCACAATCGCTCTTGCAGAGTTTCCGCCGCCAACACAGGGCTGGACGCTAAGGAGATATCCGAGACCCCATCGGCCTCATTGAAGCTTAACCAACGGGCATGGGGCGGTTTGTCTTTAGGATCAACTGCAGCGTAGCTCAGCCACAACTCGAGATTGGAATTAGCCCGCCGCTCTATGCTGCCAACTACCGGATACCACTGCTCTGCAATCCCACGGCGCTTGAGTTCAGCGCCCTCTTCCATAGCGTCCTTTAGGTCATCGGTAATCCCTTGGTAGCTGCTGGCAAAGCGAGTGAACAAATGACCGAGATCAACGGCTAACTCGCTCAGCGCTTCTGGCACTACCCCCAACTGAAAGGCATGCTGGGCTCTATTATCATAGCTGTCTATCTGATCGAGAGCGGTCAAGGTCTGCTCTAGAATCAGCCAAGCCTCCTCTAAGCGCTCGCGTATTTGAATCGTGAGAAATCTTAAGCTTTCCTCGGCTTTAGAGGTTAGGAACTCATCGCTGAGCAGCCTAGTTTGAATAGGCTCGCAGCGTTCTAACCACGCTATTGTCGAGCGTATTTTGGTGAATGTGGCGAAATGGTTGTTACTTTTTATCGGTAGATGATGAGCCTCGTCAAAAACATAGATGCATTTTTCCGGCTCTGGCAAGATCACGCCTCCGCCCAAGGCCAGATCAGTGAGCACAAGATCATGATTGCTGACGATACAATCTGCAGCGTCCATTGAGTCTCTTGCTTGATAGAAACAACAATTTCTAAAATGGCTGCATTTTGGCCCCACACACTGACCAGTATCAGCCGTTAGCGGCTTCCAAACGGTATCTGGCAATGGTGTTGGCCAGTCATCTTTGTCACCGGCCCACTTGCCGGCGCTCAGCTGCTGCAGCATCTCTTCATATAGAACCAGATTACTGATCTGATCGTCTAAGGATTCACCGTACAAATCCATCATGGCATTTAGACTGTCATTGCCTTTCAAAAGCATGTCCAGTTTGGCCAAACAAAGATATCGCCCCCGCCCTTTCGCTAAGGCATAGCGGAAGCGCAAATCACTGGAATTGAGAATCTCTGGCAGATCTTTGAGTACTACCTGCTCTTGTAGCGCAACAGTTGCAGTCGCGATTATCACCTTTAACCCGAGTTCTTGCGCTAGGGGAAGGACTGCTAACGCGTAAGCAAGGGTTTTACCGGTACCCGTGCCAGCTTCAACCACACATATGGGCGGTTCATCAGCAGTAGTGATTGTAGCCAAGCACTTAGCGATTTCTGCGATCATCAATCGCTGACCGTAGCGCGGCGTCAATTGCTTCGCTTCGATCATCTGTTTATAGGCAGACTGAATCTTGTCTTTTACCGAGTCTGCCAGCATCTAAAGGTCCGAATTGGGGGTGAGCGCAACCGCGCGAGCAAAATTATAGCATCTCACTAACCCAGTGGCTCAATTTAGGCGTTGATTAACTCTCCAGACGGCCTATTTAATTGGGGCACGTTCCATAGCTCGGCCACAGGTTTGGCGAATTATGAATAAGTTCTGTTAAACTGGGGTCCACTTACAGCATTCCCTTAAAATTGGTAATTTACGTCCTATGACAACTGCACCTATTAAAACCACCGATGAATTGGCTAAAGAATCTGAGTCTCGCGGGGTCGAACCCATTGCTCCTATTCCAACCACCACTCCAACAGATGCCAGCGCAGCAGTAGTGCCAACGGCAGAAGGTAGCGACGTAGCAGCAGATACCGAAACAGCACAGCCTGCCGCGGCTCAGGACAAAGCTGACACCAAGTCAGAGGCGACTGTAAAAACAGCGCCAAAACCAGCGCCAGGCAAACCTAAACCGCCGCTGGAGCCGGTTACTGAACAAGAACTGGCCGACTTTGTCGCCAGTTTGGATAAATTGAGCTTTAAAAATACCACCAAGCTGGTTGCCTTCAAGACCACTTGCAACAGGTTTAAGAAACGCATCAAAGCGGACGAACTGCAGTTTATTGAGTTAATCAACACTACAGAAACTCGGCTATCTGCTGTGCTGGAAAAGAATAAGGCTCACCAAGAAAAACTCCATGAGGCTACCCTTACCCTACTTGAGACACTAAAGAATTCTCTTGGCGATGGCCAGTCTGCACAGGCGTTATCAGCTTGGGACAAGATTCAGGGCAATATCAGCAATACCTTGGGCAAGAGCCGCGGCGAACTCCAAAAGCTAGCCAATGAATACAAAGACGCTATCAATGAACTAAGAGAATGGAAAGTATTTGCCTCGACTGAGAAAAAGAAGCAGCTGATTGAGCAAGTCAAACATCTAGGCGAGTCCAAGATGCATGCTTCAGACCGCTCTAAGCATATCGCTACCATGCACAAGGAATGGAAAGGTTTAGGTCGTTCTAATCAAAACGAGGAGCTATGGAGCGAGTTCAAAGCCTTGTCTGACAAAGCCTACGAACCATGCAAGGAATATTTTAAACAGCGCAAGCAGCTTATGGTAGAAAACCTAAAGAGTCGCCGAGAAATTTGCGCCCAACTGGAAAAAGACGTTGCCGGGTTAAGCGAGGATGATCTCAACATCTCTACGGTTAATAAATTACTCAGCAGCGCAGAGGCGCAGTGGAAAAAGTACGCGCCGGTGGAGCAGTCTAAAATCAACACCCTGCAAAAGCAGTTTTATGCTCTGATCAATCAGCTACGCAAGCTGCGGCGTAACTCAGTTAAAGGCAATGCCAAAGCCAAGCAAGAGTGCATAGACGCGGCACTAGCACTGGGCGCGCTGGAAGATAACAACAGTGCCATGTCCCAGGCCAAGTCGCTGCAGCAACAGTGGAAAAAAATCGGCCCCACTTCCTTTAAGGAAGACAAAAAATATTGGGAAGAGTTTCGCGCCGCCTGCGATAAGATATTTGAACAAAGAAATAATGAAAGCGAGCTGCTAAAAGAAGAACTCGCTAAAATTGAGATCAACCTTAAAGATATTCTAAAGACCTTAAGTGCGTTTCTTGACTTAGAGGATGAGGCATTTAGAGACTGCCGCGCAGAATACCAAGAATCAATGCAAAAGTTTTCCAGCGAGCTAGATCCGCGGCTGAAGTCACAGCGCAAGCAGCTGTTAGACCAGTTCAACGGCATTAAGCGCAAAATAGACATGCGCTTTAAAAGCCTACCAGACAAAAAACTACTGCAGCTTTTAGCCCAGCTAGCCCAAAAGACAGCGCTACTCGAAGCCCTAGAAAACACCCTAGCAAGCGCCACCACCGATGATGCCATAGCCCAACGGCCCAATGATGAGGAGAAAGCGCAGTGGCAAACTCTCGCCCCTATCGGGCGGGAAGAGCTGGACACCTTGCTAAACCAGCGCTGGCAGGCCTTGGGCAAAGTCAAAACCAGCGCGGAATTTAAGAAATTGGTTGCTAACGGCAGCAGCGAGTTGAGAGACCTCTGCATTGACCTAGAGATTCGCGCGAATGTAGAGTCGCCGGCTCTTGACCAAGCATCACGCATGACAATACAGCTAGCACAACTAAAAAACAGTTTTGGTAAAGCGAAACCAGAGCGTGCAGACAACGCCAAGTTTGCCAAAGCAATGGAGCTGAAACTGCGCTGTATAGGCCCAGTCGACCCCAACTCCCGCGCAGACTACCTAGTCAGAGCCGCTGCCGCTATCGACAGACTAAAATAACCCGTGGCAGTGGGCATTTAATCTGACAGGCGGTCTTTGATAGTTTGAAGAGCACACAGCCCCAGCTTTGAAGCCCACTGTCTCAGTTCAGCCCAATACTACCCTCATACAAGGTCCAGCTTTGGTACGGTTTCAGTTCGGTTTAAGTTCGATCTAGGAAGCGGGAACAGGAAAATTCGCTATGAGTCTTCGGCCTACGGTGCAAACTGTTTTACCGGTGCCAATACCCCATAATTCGTTTGTCCGAGATTCGAGTCCTTTTTCGTTCACCATTTTTCCCTTAATATCATCATGTTGCACTGGGAGAAACTGACTTCAAATGTTCGCAGTAAGTTGGTCTGAACACAGGCCGCTGACCATAGCCAGATATCGATATCCCGCCGCCCCCTTCCCCCCCATATAGCATTTAAACACCGCCTTCGTAGACCACATTGCCAACATCACTTCATGGCGAAACTAAGAGGATATAAATACCGAGCGCGATCGCATTCCCGTCAGCCGGACTAACGATTGGACGCGCTTTCATCAGTTACACGGACTAAAGTCGATATATATCAGCAGGATATAATTTAAGGCAACCTCAATACAGGGAAACTCCATATTGGAAATATAAGGGGCTCCATATTGAGGATTCACGGGACCCTCGGTATTTCAAATTCCCCAAAAATCGCGATCTAAACTATTTGGTTGAAAAGAAAGCCTTAGCAGGTAAACTTCAAGTTAAGAGGCGCAAAATACCGCGCGGGCAAGTTATACAAATGTTATGT
>CAYGSO010000003.1:0-40819 GCA_964352445.1 uncultured Pseudohongiella sp.
GAGAAAAGTTAACTCACCGCTGAGAGTTAGAGAATGAATAGCGTCGATAAATAGGCTAACACTAAAGCCGCTGCCTAGCAGCCATCAACCCGTGAGGACACAAACGCAAACTGCTCAGTGGAATTGGCTTGCCGAAAGTAAACACGGCAGTTTCCACCTCGAATGTCACCGTTGCCAAGCAGGTCATAGCCGATGTGGACTTGGTTGTTGGATGGGCCTTCCTGCAGGATCAGACTGCCCGTTAGCGAGATGATTTTATGGACATCACTGTTGTCGACGTTCTGATTAATCAACAGAATGTCAGTTGCATCGAATGTACCGTTAGCATTCAGATCAAGCGCGGTTTGCGAACCCACCGGAATTTGTGTGCCTGGCATCATGGCCTTGATGCGAACCTGTTTAACCGCGGCATCTAGCTCTGCCCGAGCGTAAAGCACCGCATTGGTGCGCGCCTGGGTGTCCGCCACTAGAAACCTCGGCAAAGCGACGCTCGCCATGATGCCGATAATGAGAACGACTACAACTAATTCGATAGTGGTAAAGCCAGCGCTGAACGGTATTGCAGTCGTGGTTCGTGACAGCGCGGGAGAAATCACTGCTCCAGTTTTCAGGGGGTTAAGCATGGAAGTACTAGGTCTACTACTTGTTAAGATTCTGGAATTGCACCAACAGCTTCATCTTTCTTTTTAACAGCATACAGTCAGCTCAAATCCATGGCTAGACGGACATCGGCCGAGCCGGGTTAGTGTCGGGAGAAGTCGGGAAAGAATCAGCGCTTTGTTGGCAAGCAGCGTCGGGACTGGGTTATCTCCTTCGACTGTTCATAGGTAAACCGCATTATTGTCGGGGGACGGATTCAGGTGCAACTGTGCGCTTACATGCTAATATCACGGTGCGCATCCGGTACGCAAAGAGCAATGTTTAGGATAGATCATGTCAATACCAGATTTAGAAGAAATACTTCCACCGTTTATTAGCAAAGAGTCTTTTGGCGGCATTCTGTTAATGGCCGCTGCGGCATTGGCCATGCTGCTGGCAAACTCACCTTTGGATTCAGCCTACTACAGTCTGCTGGATACGCCGGTGGAGGTGCGAATCGGCGAGCTGCAAGTCGCTAAGCCCTTGCTGCTATGGATTAACGATGGCCTGATGGCGGTGTTCTTTTTCCTGATTGGCCTAGAGCTCAAACGGGAGTTGGTAGAGGGCGAATTGTCAGACCCGCGCAATATAATTTTGCCGGGTGTGGGTGCGCTAGGTGGTATGTTAGTTCCAGCGTTAATCTATGCCTATTTTAACTACGACGACCCGCAGGCATTACAAGGATGGGCGATTCCTGCAGCAACCGACATTGCATTTGCGCTGGGTGTTTTAAGTCTGCTTGGGTCTCGCGTTCCGACGTCCATAAAAGTGTTTTTAACCTCGCTGGCGATTTTCGATGACGTCGGCGCGATTATCATCATCGCGGTATTTTATACCGCGAATATTTCCTTCACGGCACTGTTAATTGCCGGTGCCTGTTTGCCTGTTGCTTATCTGCTTAATCGCTATGATGTGATAGAGAAAAGCCCCTACATGCTGGTCGGCATCATTATGTGGGTTGCCACCTTAAAGTCGGGTGTGCATGCGACCCTCGCGGGTGTAATTCTCGCTATGTTTGTACCCCTGACGTCGGCCAAGAAACCCGACTTCTCACCCCTCAGAGATTTAGAAGACGATCTGCATTCTATCGTCGCATTTTTTGTGTTGCCGGTGTTCGCCTTTGCCAATGCCGGAATAAGTTTCGGCAACATGGGGGCTGGGCAATCTTTGCATGGCGTGACTTTAGGTATTGCCTTTGGCTTGTTTTTTGGCAAGCAAATTGGGGTTTTTGGGCTGTGTGCGCTGGCGATCAAAACCGGCATCACCAAGCTGCCAAAGGGCATGAACTACACGAGCTTATATGCAACAGCGGCACTGTGCGGCATAGGGTTTACCATGAGTCTCTTCATTGGCTCATTGGCATTTTCAGAACCTTTAAGTAATCGTCTGTTCGACGAACGCATCGGTATTGTGGCCGGTTCACTTGTATCGGGGGTTATTGGGTTTATTCTGCTGCGATATACGCTGAACAAAAAACCTAAGCCCAAAAGCGAGTAACATGAAGACGGCACTTAAGGCTCAATCCCCCCTAGCATTTCTACAGTGCCAAAGCTGATACCTTGCCAGCCCTCGGTAGGGGTCCTGTGTAGAGAAGCGTTTTTCCATGGCATGCACGTCGATTAAGCTGATTTTATCCAAGCGCTGCTGGGTGTTGCCTTGGGCCATAAAATCATAAAAACAGCGAATCCCACGGCGGCTGGTTATTTCTAGGCCTAGTGTGGCAAGCCAGCCGGCAACCTCCTCTGGTTTCAACGGATTCTTTGGGGTAAGACCGCCGGCTTCGCCGGTAACCTGAAGCGCCTCCATGTGCCGAAAGTCGCCCCTAAGCAAATTTCTAAACAACAGTCCGTGCAGGTTGTAAAACAGCAGAGACAGCTCACCCCTAGGTGTAAGCCAGGTTTTGATTTCGTTCAAACCTTGCTGAGGCTGTTCCAACCACTCCAGCACTGCATGAAAAATAATAAGATCAAACTGGCCTTGAAGCTGCTGAGAAAGCTGCTGCAGAGGACTGTGGATAAAATGAATTCGGTCAAGACAGGCTGGGTTAGTTGCCGCGATTCTCTGTTTGGCTGATTCAAGCATCACCGCAGAGGTGTCGCAGGCGACCACAGTATGGCCGTAACTGCTTAGTAGCTCGGTCATTTGTCCTAGGCCGCAGCCCATATCTAATACGCGCAGGGGGGTAGTTGTTGCAATAGCCGCGCAGTCTTCCAATAGGCCTTCGCTCACCAGCTGCAGGCGTATTTGGCCTTTTGGTTTGCCGTAGAGGCGGCGCGTAAAGCGCTCGGCCAGCTGGTCAAAGTTTTGGTCAGTCATAGCGATGTTCTTCAGGGAAAAACCTGAAAAGGGTGTGTAGTAAGCTACAAGCAGCCGATGACCGCAGGTTGAGGTTAGCCCTGAGTTTTAGTATTCGGTGTATTTTTTAGCACTGCCGCGAACCAGCTCGGCGGGGTATTTCTCTGCATTGAGGACCAATTTTTGTTTCGTTTCTTGCAGTAGGTCAATATCCAATTTGTCCGCCAAGCGAACTAGATAAACCAACACATCGCTCATTTCTTGAGCTACCTGTTTGCGTTTAGCGGCAGGCAGTTCAGTGGACTGCTCCGGGCTTAACCATTGAAAGTGTTCGAGTAGTTCTGCCGCTTCGACGCTGAGTGCCATGGCCAAGTTCTTTGGCGAGTGGAATTGATCCCAGTCTCGCTCTGCTGCAAATTGACGAACTTGGTCTCTAATTTCTATAAGGTCTGACATAATAATTTAGGGATAACCATTTATTACCGTTAGTTGTTGTAGTAAATGTGATAGCTTGGGTGGAGTCAATGTTTGATTACTCGCTGGCTGGGTTTTAGTCAATCTGCAGTCGGTTGGACTACACCCCTTACTGACAAGTTACGTAGTGTGCGGCGTGGCTGGGGAGCTTAACAGCCTTGTTGTTGCTGTCGAGGTATTTTTTAGGGCAGATAGAACAGCCATGAATAGAGAAAAACTTGCGTTGGCTCAGATGTTGTTTCTGGAGCGCTACCCTGGCGGCTTTGCCCATCCAGAAATGCTGGTTATCGCTAAGAAGCATAATATTGAAAAAGCCACAGAATTTTCGCACACGAGTTTCAGCAAAAAAAAGTTTCCCGACACCCATGACGTGCTTGAAAACTGGGTGAAGCTAGTTAGTCGCTCGTCGATGGTATCGGTGTTCGAAAAACCAAAATTTAAAGATTTTGTTGCCAGTCTTGAGCCGAAGGAAAAGAATCAGTTGGTGGCAGGGCTCAAGGCAATGCTGCATGGTGACCAGGCAAAGGGTTTTGACCGAGTTGTTAAGCTAATGCAGATGGCGAAGCTGGCCAAGTGGTCTCTCATTACAACCGGGTTGTTTTATTACAATCCCACAGATGAAGTATTTGTAAAGCCTACTACAACCAAAGGTGTTATCGCTCATTTTGAACTTGAGAATTTGGTTTATCGGCCGCAACCTGATTGGGGTTTTTATGCAGAATATCGGGCTCAAATCCACCAAATGAAAGCATTGGTAGACGCCTCTTTGTCGCCAAACAACGCCGCTTTTTCTGGATTTCTCATGATGAGCCTGCCCGCGTCTTCAAGCAATTAGTTAGGCGCTAGGGATTTAACTATTTAGTTAGACATAAGAATTTTCGCAATATTTTTTTCGCGCAATCGAATTGTGCTTCTGTGCCAAGTTCTGTATCGTTTTTGGATCCTTTTCTGTCCGGTTAATAACTACTGGGTTGCTTCTCTCACTATGAACACTATCTCTGCATGCTATAGGCTAAGTGAAACTTTGGAGCGTTTGCTTGTGCAGACCGCCGATAAGCACGGCGCTACGGTTGAGCCCTTTATAAAAACGCTTACAGAGGAATTTGATAGTATTCAGGGCAGTTGCCATCTCATTTTTGTGGAGTTCCCAGAACAAATTGATGCAGTTGAGATCATTCGGGCGCGCCAGTGGTGCCTGGCTAATCCCTCCCATATTTTGATTGCTGTATTTCAGTCAGCAGATCTATTTGACGCAAATATCCAATCAATGGATTTCATTGAAGACTATGTTTTTGCCAACAGCAGCCCACAACAAATCTTGATGAGATTTTGGTTTGCCTTAAACGCTCAAAAACGCAGGCAGCATAAGGTGGAACAAATTCGGCAGAGCATTTCTGTTGATGAGCTTATGCAGTCCGACTATGGCTCAATTTTAGGTAGCTTGGCTGAAGGTGTTGTGTATCAGGGGCCAAGCGACGAGGTGCTATATGCCAATGATGCGGCCTGTGAGTTTCTTGGTTTGAGCCGAGATCAGCTGATGGGAAAAACATCTTACGATCCACGCTGGGCTGCACTAAAAGAAGATGGCACTCCGTTTATGCCCGGGGAACACCCCTCTGCTATTACTCTTCGCACCGGGGAACCGATGTCGGACGTTTTCATGTCGATCCAACAGGCTTCCGGTGACATGCGTCAAGTCACTATAAACACCCAGCCTTTATTTGCATCGAAAAGTGATAAGGCGATGGGGGTGATAGTGTCATTTCGAGAAATCACCGGCGTTGTGCAGGCGCGCAAAGAAAGAGACGAAATCCGCGATCAGCTGCTGCAATCCCAAAAAATGGAAGCCCTTGGAACGCTGGCTGGCGGCATAGCCCACGACTTCAATAACTTGTTAACACCTATTTTGGGCTTGGCGCAAAAGCTAAAGTTTGGCCTTGGCAGTGGAGATTTACACCAACAGCTCTCAGTAATTGAGTCCAATGCCCTTTCAGCGCGAGATTTAATTAATCAAATTTTAACCTTTAGTCGCAAGAAACCAGATTTGATGGTTAGGGTTAATTTGAGTGAAGTTGTGCAGTCGGTTTCAGGCATGGTTGATGAATTTGCAGATGATAGCATTGCCAAAAGTTTTGAATTGGAAGACCAATTATTCGTAGATGGCGATGGCAATCAGCTAGCACAACTATTTATGAACTTGATGACGAATGCCATTAAAGCAGTGAAAGATAGCGAGGTTAAAACGATAAAAGTTAAAGCTTGGCGAGATCCTGACGCTTTACACTTACCCATAAAAGTGAGTATCGAAGATACTGGAGTAGGTATTGCCGAATCTTTATTAGACCGAATTTACGAGCCGTTTTTTACCACCAGCGATCCTGGCAAAGGCACCGGCCTAGGTCTAAGCGTTGCCCACAATGTTGTAAAGGCATACGGTGGCAATATCGACTGTAAAAGCACTGAAGGTGAAGGTACATGCTTCACACTGGCTTTTGCTGACAGCCAGCTTGTTAGCGAGGCTGCAGTCCACCGGGAGCCTGAACCAATCTCAGAAAAACTGAGTGGCTGCGCCCTCATACTTGATGACAATTTAGAGAGCTGCAGCGTGTTAGCTGAGCTCGTGCAGTTTTTCGGCATGACAACACTTGAGTTCAACTCTCCTTTGGCCGCGGTTGAGGCCGTTCGCAATGGTGAAAGTAAGATTGATATAATTATTTCAGATTTTTCCATGCCCCAAATGAACGGCTTCGAATTTGCAGGCGCTATACGAAGCTTGGGTCACAATATACCTATTGCCATTATCACCGGCTACGGTGAAGATCTTTTTGACAAAAATAAAGACAAAGAAAAGTGCGACATGGTGTTAGCAAAACCGATTCAACTAGCTGAGCTTGAATCAGCGCTACGGAAGTTGATGGCCAAACGAGGCTGAGTTCAGCAAACACTGCCGAGCTTGTCACTCCAGTTATTAAATGTCTTGGATACTCAACAATTACCCTAAACTTGGTTTGGTGAGCTTGGTGAAACCTGCGACTAGGACGATGGCGGTAATACTAGAAAGAATCAACACAACACCGGGTGAGAGCCCTAGATCTAACGACTGCACCCCTAAGGCCGTAAGACACGCTAAACCAACCGACATCAACGCCTCCCCAGCAATCACTCCAGATGAAAACAGCACGCCCTTGTGCAGTGCGCGCTCGGCAGCGGCGCCGGTGGTGCCGCGGGAATGCAGGTAGGCGATTAAACCTCCAATAACCATCGGTGTCGCCAGCCCAAAAGGTAGATACATGCCCACCGCGATAGGCATTAGATGGGCTCGAAATTTGGCGCCCCTAGAGACTAAAATTTGATCAATAATCAGAATAGCTAAACCTATAAATACACCGATTGCAATCATGTCCCAAGGCAGTTCGGTTTCGCCGGAAAACCCCTTAGCAAGCGAAGCGAATAGGCTTGCTTGAGGTGCTGATAACTCTCGGCCGCCTATGCCGCCAGCAACATTGTTGTTCAATAGGTTTAAAACTGGCGCCATAACAAACGCCGCCACAAACACGCCAACAATTTGCATAATTTGCTGGCGAAAAGGGGCAGCGCCTAGCATGGAGCCGGTTTTAAGGTCGTTGCAGACATCACCGGACGTTGCCGCAACGCAGCAAACTATGGCAGCAATACCCAAGGTAGCTACCATGGCCTCGGTGCCAGAATAGTTAAACAAGTAAAGCATGCCACCCGCGACTAACACGGCGGTAATAGTCATGCCAGAAACCGGGCTATTTGAATTGCCCACTAAGCCTACTATATAGCTCGAAACTGCGGTGAAGAAAAATCCCATTACCAACATTACTGCAGTGGCTAAAACAGTAATGCCAACGCCGCCGGTAAAGCGGTAGTTAACGAAGGCCAGTACAATAATACATCCTAGGCCTAGAGAAATTATGGCCCACGTTGGTATGTCCCGCTCTAGATCGCTGAGCAGTAGCTTGCCGCTAGTGAGATTGTTATAGAGCTCTTTAACGGCCGCGACTAAACCATGCCGTACGGCAACCAGTGAGGCGAAGCCGCCGAGCACCATAGCGCCGACGCCAACGTAGCGAATTTGCGAACTCCAGATTCCGTACGCGGCATCGATGGGGCTGGGATACCCAGCTGCGTCGCCCAGTAATGGAATCGCGATTAGCCACGACAGGGCGCCGCCAATGAAGACCAACACGGCGACATTGAGACGCACGATAAACCCAATTGCCAATAGCAGTGGGGACATATCGCCACCGAAATAAAAGACCCGAGAGCCAACCAATGTCGCCGCTTCAAGTGTGCCGCTGATAACGCCGAACAGCTTAGCGGCAAGGGCGACTATGGCGCCCATTAAACCGCCAAGAAATAAGCTTTTACCTTCGCCGCCCTGGCCGGTCTCTTCCCCAGCGCGCAGCACCGCCGCGCAGGCGACACCTTCGGGATAGGCTAAGTCTTTATTGTTTAATATAAACACCTTGCGCATGGGGATCATGAATAAAATCCCTAACAGGCCGCCGGTGAGGGCGATAATGGTCACGGACCAAAAATCGAATGAGTCCCAAAACCCAATGAGCAGCATCGCTGGCATAGTAAAAATAATGCCGGCGGCGAGAGACTCCCCCGCCGAAGCACAGGTTTGGACCTGGTTAGCTTCAAGAATGCTTGAGTTTTTAAACAGCAGTTTGAACAACAACATCGCCATAACGGCTGCAGGTATAGACGCAGAGACGGTCATCCCCGCTTTTAAACCCACGTAGACGTTGGCTGCGCCCATCACAACCGACAGCACAATCCCCAACACAACCACTCTTAACGTTAGCTCAAGCCGCGGCATCGTTGAAGCCGTACTTTGCTTGCCTAGATTGCTTGTTGTATCAGTCATGAGGTGCTACCGCCGCTAGAAGAAGTGACCACTATAATTAAGTTTTGAGGTTTAGTAAAAATTCATGAGCCATAGGTTAGCGTAAGGTCAGTCAAACCGAGCCTTGATTAGCCTTGCGTCGAAAGCCCGGTACCTATTGAGCTGGCTTATTGGCTATCATAGACCCCAATAAGGCAATGCGCTCACGGTGGCCACTTTTGGGGATTTCAGACTTGTCGATTTGGACTTGATTGTGAGGCTCATGGGCTTTTCTCAAACTCGCAGGCTGCGACGAAATCGCCTACCGCAATAATGCCTTGGCTTACGACACTGGCTGTAATCCCACCATGGCCGCGAACCGCGTTGTAGCCGCCCTCACCAAAGGTTGCCTCCATCCGAGAACAGGGATGGCAAAGACCGGTAAACTCTAAGACCGCGCTACCTATCGAAAATTGCTTTCCTTTCAGTGCCAACAGATTGATTCCCTTGACTACAATGTTGCGCCGTAGCAAGGCTGGATCCATAGCGGTTAGCCCTAGCATCGAAGCTATCGCTGATAGATGCTCAGCTTGAATCAGAGTCACTTGGCGCTTGCCGCGTGGGCTTTTATAGCGATCACCGGTAATTGCGCCGAAGGGAGTCACTTCAATGGCATCAACAATATCGATGGCAGCACCTCTTGCGGGGCGTGTGCCTATCCAAGTTACGGTGCCGGGCTGATGAAAATGCTGAGTTAACTCGGCAATAGTGAACATAATTAAAGACTTTCCTGGACTAGTGTGGAGTGGCGACCATGTTGGTTTGCGCCATGATTGATTGGCTTATTCTTGCACTTTATTGCCAAATAACGAAATTTGCCGGAAACTCAGGAGTTTTCGTATCGTCAGTTCTATTACTGCCATGGATTTTCCGTGTTAGACTGCGCTCACGATTTATTGTGAGCTGTTTAGGCCAACGATAACTTTCAAATTCATAGGATTGGTTTAAATTAAGAAGCGGGATTAGCATGAAGACTAAAGACAAGCCAGCTGCGGTCGCGCAGTCACAAGAGCCCAACGAGCTTACGGACAAATTAGATACAGTTAGAGATATTTTGTTTGGCGCTCAAGTGCGAGAAACCAAGCAAAAATCACAAGCACTTGAAAATCTTATCGAGTCAACGGCGGATAGGCTGAGTAAAGATTTCTCAAAGCAAATAGAAAAAGTAGAAGCCAATATAGCCAGGCTCAAAGAGACACTGGCTAAGCAGGCCAAAGAAACTTCCTTAGAAATTTCTCGAAAATTTAAAGATGCTGACGATGCTTTGGCGGCTTTAGATGATAAGAGCACTTCGGCGCGCAATGATCTGTATGAAGAGCTCAGTGCCGAAACTCAAGCTTTACAAACTCTTACTGCCGGCTGGAATGAAGATTTGGCGAAGCAGCTTGAGATCGTTCATCAAGAGCTGCAGCATACGAAAACAGATAGAGTCTCTTTAGCGACCATGTTTCTTGGAATGGCGGAGTCACTTGCCCCAGAAACCCAACCCGCTAGTTCGAAAAAGAAGTAAATACTTTCAACAGCGGCAAAGTAGACCCCTGACGTGGAAACCGATCTTAATCGAGTCAAACAAATTATTCTGGGCGATGAGTATGATGAATTACTCAAGCTACGGGATGAGATTAATGACGACGGTAAGTTTGCAAAACTAGTTTCAAATATTATCGCTGAAGCGCTGAAAGCTCGTGCTGCAAAAGATGACAGTATCTCCGAAGCGCTTTCCGCGACCATTGACCAAGCAATATCTAGCTCAATTAATCAAGACCCCAAAAAACTTGCCCAATCCCTCTACCCAATTATGGGTCCAGCTATTCGAAAATCCATCTCTGAAACTATGCAGCAGATGCTGGATAACTTAAACCAGCTGCTGGAAGACAGCGTATCGTCACAGTCTCTGCGCTGGCGGTTTGACGCTTGGCGCACTGGCAAACCCTATTCTGAAATAGTAATGCTTAACACGCTGGAATCCAGTGTGGAGCAGGTGTTTCTTATTCATCGAGAGACAAGCCTGCTTATCCACCATCAGTTTTCCGAGTTTGCCGACACCCGTGATCCGGATATGGTGTCGAGTATGTTTTCGGCGATTCAAGATTTTATCGAAGATTCGTTTTCGACCCAAGAGGGAGATTTACTGGATAGCCTGCGCTTGGGTGAGCTTAACATTTTGCTTACCTCAGGCCCCAGTGCTGTGCTGGCAGTGGTGGTGCGCGGGCGAATACCTGAAGGGCTGCGCAATAATTTATCATCCACCTTGGAGTCATTGCATCGCCTGAAAAAATCCGAATTGGCAAACTACTCAGGTGATCCCGATGAATTTGCCGATATCGCCGACGACCTGAAAAAATTATTGCAGGTGAAGCGTAAAGAAACGCAACAACAAAAGCGCAAGCCTTGGCTAGCCATAGCTGCAATTACGGTGACGTTATCGCTAACCGGGTATTGGTACTATGTCGAAAATCAGGCCACGCAGTTTAGAGCGAGTTTGGTAGCAACCCTTGGCGAGGAGCCGGGGCTGGTGGTGCTTTCTTCGAAGTTTGATGACGGCATTCTCAGTATCACCCTGCTGGCCGACCCAATGGCCAAAAACCCGGCTGAGATTGTGGATCCGACACAGGATGGTTTCACTGTGTCATTTTCAGTGTATTCACACCTGTCTGCGTTAGATGAAATTATCAATAGGCGCGTTAGCGCCGTGCTGAGTCCTTCAGCTCAAGTACAGACAGATGTGAGATCTGGCACGCTTTTTCTGAACGGCAGAGTTGATGGCGATTGGCTAGCGGGGTTTAATAGCCGCTGGCCGGCGATAACCGGCGTAAACGCCATAGATATTAGCGAGTTAGAGATATTTTATCCTCGGCGGGAAGCTATTGCCGCTGCAGTGGACAGGCTTGAATCGATTCAGATAGGTTTCGAAAAGGGTGATACCGCAGCCACCTATGACGAGGCGTTTATTGCAGACCTTGCCGGGCAAATAATGCAGCTTAATTCTATAGCCCTAGAAGAAACCAAGCGGCCGATCAAAATCGATGTGGTGGGGTACACCGACGAAACTGGCTCTGATGCGTTAAATCAGCGGGTTGGGCGCGAACGCGCTCAGTCTTTGCAAACGGCACTAATCGCAGCCGGCGTAGCCAACACCCTGCTAACTCCTTATAGTGCATTTAATCACCCTTCCTATGATGGCTTGGCGGAGCGAATTGTGCGCCTGATTGTCACCGTCGAAGCCTTGGACTGAATCATGTTGCAAAAGAAAATATGTTTGCTTGGCGCATTTTCGGTAGGCAAAACTAGCTTGATACAGCGCTATGTCAGCAGCCTATTCGATGATAAGTATCTGACTACGGTTGGGGTCAAAATCGATAAAAAGGTCGTTGAGTTAGCTGATTCAGAAATGATGCTGATGATTTGGGATTTGGCCGGTGAGGACGACTACAACTCTTTAAAGCTGAGTCACCTTCGGGGCGCTTCGGGCTATATCTTAGTAGTGGACGGTACTCGGCCTAAATCTTTCGAAGTAGCTATTGAAATTCAAAAACGCGCACAGGAAGCCTTGGGAGATGCCGCGTTTATAATTGCCCTTAACAAAGCCGATATACAGGATCAATGGATGTTGAATGAGCGTGATATCGATGGCTTAAACGCATTGGGTACTGTGGTGTTTACCAGTGCGAAAAACGGCGATAATGTAGAGTCTTTGTTTACGCAACTGGCATTGAGTATGTTATGAAAGATCTTGCGGCAGCTATCCTCGCGCAACTCGATCAAGTCGCCTTGGCGTATTCTGAGACAGACGGATTTCGGCTAGTGAGTAATTCTCAGCCGTGGTTTGAAGAAATTTGGGGCAAGCAATTTGCCCAAGACCTGGTCGGGTGTTCCGACTATTTAGATAACTTTCTAATTGATGCGATTGCACATTGGCGGCTTGGCGCCGACACTGCGATAACTTCTGGGCCGTTTATTGAATCTTTAAGCGCCAATGCTAGCTTGCCACTGGAAGCGCAGGCAATAAATGTCGAAGGCCAAGCCGTATTGATTCTCACCAGTCTTGGCGAGTCTTATACCCAGAGGCTTAAATTGCTGCAGGCGGCTCGGCAGAACCTGTTGACCCAAGAACAGCTGGAGATCGAAGTCAGTAAGCGAACGGCCACAATACGGGAGCGGGAGTTCGAAATATCTGGCCGTTTGATTTATGCCTCTGGTTTTAGAGACGAGGAAACCGGCGCCCATATTCGCCGTATTGGTCTCTATTCTGCAGCGATGGCAAAAGCATTGGGTTGGTCGCAGTTTGCCGTAGATGACATTCTCAGCGCGGCGCCAATGCACGACATTGGTAAAATTGGTATTCCAGATACTATTCTCAAAAAAGCGGGCCGCTTGACCCCAGAAGAGTTCACGGTGATGAAGACTCATCCAGCGATTGGTGGTCAAATTCTTGGGGGCAGCGATTCAGACATGATAAAAATGGCCGCCGATATCGCCGAATGCCATCATGAATGTTTCGATGGTAGCGGCTACCCGAAAGGCTTAAAAGGCGAAGAGATTCCTGTTGCAGCCCGCATCGTTTCTATCGTTGATGTCTACGACGCCTTGGTTCATGCGCGGGTCTACAAGCCTGCTTTTCCAGAGCCTGAAGCCTTGGCGATAATGGCCGAGCAGGTGGGCAGCAAGTATGACCCTGACCTGTTTCAGTTGTTTTTGGACAACCTGCAAACCATGCGTGATATTCGCGCTGAAGTGGTGGACTAGGCTCTAGCCCTGACGAGCCAGAGCCCCGACTCTAGCTAGCTTGTCTGTACTTATTTTTTGTTCTTAGCCGCACTTTGCAGCAGCGCGCCAAAGGAGCCAATGGCCGGTTTTTCTTGTGCTTTTGGCGTGTGGGGTGCATTGGACTGACGGCGGCCTTTATCAGATTTACCTCTATGGTTAGTGTCTGGTTTGTCGCCCACAGCTTGAGTTTGAATTTCATCATCTAAGCGCATAGATAGCGCAATGCGCTTGCGCTGCACATCGACCTCCATCACTTTAACCTTGACCACGTCACCGGTTTTCACTACCCCGTGGGGGTCTTTCACGAACGTATGGGAAAGGGCTGAGATGTGCACTAGACCATCTTGATGCACTCCAATATCAACAAACGCACCAAAGTTTGTGACATTGGTAACTACGCCCTCGAGTGTCATGGCCGGTTCTAAATCTTTGATTGATTCAATGCCGTCTTTGAATGCTGCCGATTTAAACTCGGGGCGAGGGTCTCGGCCGGGCTTTTCTAATTCAGCTAAGATATCGGTGACTGTTGGCAGGCCGAACTTATCATCAGTGAATTCTGCGGGGTTGAGCTTCGACAAAAAACTATGATCGCCAATGATCTCACTCACCTGCCTGTTATTTTTGCTGAGTATTTTCTCCACCACACTGTAAGACTCAGGGTGCACCGCAGAGGCATCGAGTGGGTTGTCGCCACCGACTATGCGCAAGAACCCCGCGGCCTGCTCAAAACTCTTCTCGCCAAATCTGGGCACCGCTTTTAACGCTTGGCGGTTTTTAAACTCGCCGTGCTGATTGCGATACTCGACTATATTCAAGGCGATGGATGCTGACAGTCCCGACACCTGCTTCAATAGGGCGGCAGATGCCATGTTGACATTAACTCCAACCGCATTGACACAGTCTTCCACCACGGCGCCCAGGCTTTGGCCAAGCTTAATTTGACTCACATCATGTTGGTACTGACCCACCCCTATGGACTTAGGATCGAGCTTAACCAGTTCAGCGAGGGGGTCCTGCAGGCGTCGAGCAATAGATATCGCCCCTCGAACTGTTACGTCGAGGTCAGGGAATTCTTCCCGGGCAATGTCTGAGGCCGAGTACACTGAGGCGCCGGCTTCATTAACCATGGCTCTTTCTAGTTTGAGATCTTTGTGTAGTTTAATAAGATCGCCGGCGAGTTTGTCAGTCTCTCTCGACGCTGTGCCGTTGCCAATGGCGATCAGTTCAACGGCGTGCTTCTTGGCCAGTTTGGCCAGCACTGAGATTGATTCATCCCATTGGTTTCTGGGCGCATGGGGGTAGATGGCGGTGTCTTCTAAAAACTTGCCGGTGCGATCGACAACACACACCTTGACGCCGGTGCGAAGACCGGGGTCCAAGCCCAAGGTTACTTTGTTGCCAGCAGGAGGTGCCAGCAAAATGGCTTTCATATTTTCAGTGAACACCCGAATAGCTTCGTCGTCGGATTGCTCTCGAAGCTGACCCAATAAATCGGTCTCTAGGCGGTAAACCAGCTTAACCCGCCAAGTCCAATTCACCACTTCCAATAGCCATTTGTCACCGGGGCGGCCTCGGTTTTCAACGCCGAAATGCCCGGCTATCATGAGCTCGCAGGGGTCAGTTGCCCCAGACTCTACCCCAGCGCTGCCTATTTCAACGGCTAGAAATCCTTCTTTGCGGCCGCGGAATACTGCTAGAGCGCGGTGGGAAGGCACTTTGTTCAAGCGTTCGCTGTAGTCAAAATAGTCACTAAATTTTTCGGCTGCGGTCTTTTTGTCCTCCACCACGCGGGATCTTAATTCGCCTTGACCCCAAAGATGGGAGCGCAGTTTGCCAGTGAGGGCGGCATCTTCGCTAAACCGATCCATTAGAATATAACGCGCGCCCTCTAGCGCCGCCTTGCTGGTGTCAATGCCATTATTGCGGGATTCTCCATCAATATAGCCAAGCGCGGTAGCTTCGGGGTCTAGCGATGGATCCCCGTAGAGGCTGTCGGCCAGTGGTTCAAGGCCAGCTTCGATCGCAATCATGGCTTTCGTGCGGCGCTTTGGCTTATAGGGCAGGTAGATATCTTCTAATTCGGTTTTAGTTTCAGCGCTGCGGATTTGCTTTTCCAACAAAGGGGTCAGTTTATCTTGCTCGGTAATGCTGGAAATAATGACTTCAACTCGTTCTTCCATTTCGCGTAAATAGCGCAGCCGTAGCTCTAAATCGCGAAGCTGCAAATCATCCAGGCCACCGGTTGCTTCTTTTCGATAGCGAGAGATGAATGGCACCGTAGCGCCATCATCCAAAAGCTCAATTGATGCATTGACTTGATGGGCTGTTATTGAGAGTTCAGTGGCAATTTTTTGGGTGATTTTAATTGAGAGTGAAGCTGCAGTCATTGCGATCCTGTGGGAGAAATTCATTGATTAACAAGGTCGCTATTTTATGCTTATTTGCCCGTTCAATGTAGCGATAGATTCACATTTAGGCGGATAGCTAAATTGGCTTTTAAGTAATTATTGCCCATTAAGCAGATTGCTCCATAGACAGTGGCATGAATCCCTTTTAGTCTTGGGTCAACCCTAGCACAGGAGCAGTAGCATGAGATCACCCGTATCAATGGTTCAACGCACCGTCCGTCACCAACGCAGTATTCGCTATGTATTGACGGTTTTCAGCCTGGCTTGGCTTGTTGGCTGTCAGGTCTCGGCGGAGTTGAGTTTAGACAGTGAAAACCCCGACACGCCATGGGACTGGTCTGATGAGTACGTGTTTTCTCAGGTGAATAAGGTCAGAGCAGGACGAGATTTAAACCCGCAGTCTTGGCCTGGCGGGGCACGAGTCGCCGTGCTGCTTTCCTATGATGTTGATAATGAAACGGTTATGGGTTTGAGAAACGGCGAGATAAGCGTCGGGCCACTCTCCCAAGGCCAGTATGGCCACCGCGTCGCGCTGCCGCGCATCGTCAGGTTAATGGATGACGAAAATATTCCCGCTACATTTTTCTTCCCCGCGTGGAGTTTAAAAATAGCCCCAGAACAGGCCGCTGTGATAAATGCTTCCGGCCAGCACGAAATAGCGGTGCATGGCTGGATCCACGAATTAAACACGGCTTTGGATGCTGAAACAGAAGAGCGGCTGCTTCGGCAGGCAACGGATGAAATTCAGGCCATTACAGGAAAGCGGCCAGTGGGTTATCGTGCTCCCTCATGGAATCACAGCCCCAATACTCTCAGTATTGTCCGCGACATGGGTTTTCTTTATGAAAGCTCCCTAATGCATGACGACAGGCCTTATGAATTGATGCAAGAGGGCGAGGCTACGGGTCTGGTTGAATTGCCGGTTGAGTGGATTTTAGATGATGCGCCATTGTTCAATCCCCGGGGCAACAGCTATATGAATCCCAGAGATGTGATGCAGGTTTGGATAGACGAATTTGATAAAGCTTGGGAAGAGGGCACCATGTTTTCATTGACAATGCACCCTCATGTTAGCGGTCATCGGTCCCGCATTGTGGCTTTGGAAGGGTTGATTGCACACATTAAGACCAAACCGGGAGTTTGGTTCGCAACCCATGAAGAAACCGCAAGGTATGTCAGACAGCAGGCAGGCATGGACTAGGCTTTTTGGCCTAAGCCCAAGCTGGGTAACTCCAAAGCCAGCTGCTCAAGATCTGCTCGGTTGAGCACGTAAACGAACGCGCTTAGCTCCTCGCCATTGTCTGCGACGACGCGGCTAAGCACACGCTCATAGGCTGTTGACTCAAATTCATCGAGGGTTTGCCACTGCTTTTGGGTGAACTGGGCTTCAAGGATCATGCCAGCAATGGGCTGACCAAGTTGAGTTGGCGCGATTACTGGATAACCTTCGGTGGCGCCATAACCATTGGGAAAATGAACGCCTCTGATCGAGGCGCTCATCCATTTTCCCGCTATTGCCGCTAAAAAGTGCTGGTTGCTCTCGCCCGGTCGCAAGGTGCCATAGACGAATAAACGCTGCAGCATAACAGCCTCCAAGCGTAGTTTTTTAGTCTAGAAGAATTTCTTTAAATTCACCGCGCATGCAGTGATTTGATGCCATGGAAGAAGAGTAGCCCCCGCCATTGATGAGCACCAAGTGATCTTGCTCGCTCATATCAGGTAGTAGCGCGTCTTCATACCACACATCCAAGGCCTCATTGATGTTGCCCACCACCATGACTTTCTCGAGTGACTCCACTGCAACAGTTGAACAGTCTATCAAGGGCACGGGTTGGAAAGGCAGTTTGTAATAGGCCGGCTCGGGCGCTATGTTAAATCCAGCGTCCACCCCAAGAAACAAGGTTTGCCGTTTCTTCTCAAGGTAAGTCTTGCTGAGTAATAATATGCCCGAGTCTTTAACGATGTATTCCCCAGGCTCCATTTCTAAATGGATGTCCCGATGGGCGAAGTGCTTCGCCAATACAGCTGCCCATTTATTTAGATCCAGTGGATTGTCGCTGCCTACGTGGGGCACCCCTAGGCCACCGCCAACATTCACCCGCTTAACACTGGCGCACTTATCAACAAACCACAGGCAAGCTTCGATCACACTGTCTAGCTGATTAAGCTGTTCTGTCAAAAAGCCGCAGCCGGTGTGAAAGTGAATCTTAGTCACTCTTAGCTTGTACTGTTCTGCAACTGCTAGCGCCTCAAGGAATTGCTCTTGATAGACACCGAATTTAGTCGTGATATTGCCAGCGTATTGGAGCCTGTCATTGTCTGCCCGGTTGACCCCAAGGCCAGGATTCACTCGAATGCCAATCTCAGAACCGGGTTTTAATTCCCCCCAAGTTTTGATTGCGTGAATGGAATCACAGTCCATGAACAGGCC
This sequence comes from uncultured Pseudohongiella sp., assembly GCA_964352445.1. Classification (GTDB taxonomy): domain Bacteria; phylum Pseudomonadota; class Gammaproteobacteria; order Pseudomonadales; family Pseudohongiellaceae; genus UBA9145. Next base: position 17,933 of record CAYGSO010000003.1, read on the forward strand.
GTCGAATTCACTGAGCCTCGCCACGTCATTGTTGGAAAGGCTGCCGGCAGTGAACGACACTTGTGATGGCTTAAACCCGCATTTTACAGCGTGAGCGACTTCATTTGGCGAGCAGGCATCGATGCCGACTGACCCCTGTTGCTGCAGGAACTGCAGCAGTGGACGAAATCGGTTGGCTTTCATCGCGTACAAAATAGTGTAGCGGTTCTGTAGCGCAGTGGAATCCAGCGCCGTTTTCAGGCGCTGAATATTGTTCGCGATTCGCTGGCTGGAATAAACAAACGTCGGGGTGCCATGCTCCGCAATAAGGTCTTTGACCAAATTGCCAGCGAACTGCAATTGCCCGTCTTGGTAGCCAAGATCGGGTCTTTGCCACCAAGATAAATAGTTAGGAGAGTGAGTCACTGCCTAGTTAAGCTCAAGGGCTTCGGCAGCTGAGTCGCTTTTGCTGTGGGAAGTTGCTCCCGCTGGCATTTCTAGGCTGCCGGTAATCCAGCCGCGACAGTTGTCGCTGCCGCAGCAGCAAGGAAATTGTTTGTAGAGAACTTCTTCGGTCTGGGCGTAATCCATGTACAGGAATGAGTTAGCAGGGATATCCTGCAGCGCCGTAACTGTCATGTTTTCCATGTCTACCGAAATATTCGGTGAACAGGAATGTAGCAGGTAGCCAGTGAAGTACAGGTCAAGCAGGTGCTTGCCTTCACTAATTTGCAGAGTGTGCTGCAAAATCTCAGGAATAACATCTCCGTTTATCACAGCAACCAGTTCGCCTGCTGCAAAGCTGCGAAGTGCAAGTACGCCATGGCCATTAGATTCGTCTTTCGTTATAACTCTAAAGTCAGAAGCCTGTGGGTAAAGAGGGTTGTCTCCAAATTTTTTAGGGTAAAGCATCGCCAATAATCTCCATAATCTTGAGAGAGCGGTTAAACAGCACAAAAGATTGATGATTTTGGCTCCCTGGCAGCGAGACCGATGTAATCAACGCGCGCTTTATACTGCCGTTCTCTGATTGCATCAAGAGTTTTTTTGCTATTAAACCATTTTTTTCAACTTGCTTCAAAAGCGCTGGGATTTCTCAGTCGGTTTTGTGTCGTAACCTGCTGAAATATAAATCTATTTTGCATGGGCTCGACAAATGGCTGAGAAGTGGCCCTAAGACCGTTTTTTTGACTGGCATGGGCAGAACTCTTGCACTATATTCCCTTGCTAAAGTTCACGCCGCTTTGCGTCAACTCTTGGACAACAGTAAGGACTTCCCACATTGCAGGAAACCTCTTTTAACTGGGTATTGGTTTGCATTCTTCTTTACGTAGCGATGCAGCTGGTGATCAGCTTCATTGTGATGAGTCGGTTAAAAAACGAAACTGACTATTTGCTCGCAGGCAGAAAGCTAGGGGTGCCGTTAGGTGCCATGTCGGTTTTTGCGACTTGGTTCGGTGCAGAAACCTGTATTGGTGCAGCAGGCGCGATTTATGAGCATGGCCTCTCTGGCGCTCGCATTGATCCCTTCGGCTATGCGGCGTGTATGTTTGTTATGGGGTTCTTCTTTGCGCGCAAACTGTGGTCACTCAAATTAACAACCTTGGGGGATTTCTTCGCCCGCCGCTACGGCAAGGCGGTGGAAAAATTGGGAGTGACCCTAATGATTCCAGCCTCAGTTATTTGGGCTTCGGCACAAATATTAGCCTTTGGTCACGTGCTTTCAGCAACCTCAACCTTAGCGCTTGAAATTTCCATTGCCTTCGCTGCAGTGATGGTGATCGCGTATACAGCCCTCGGTGGCTTTCTAGCCGATGTGATTTCTGATTTCATTCAGGGGATTGTGTTAATTTTCGGGCTGTTAGTTCTCCTCGTAATTGTCTGCACCAATCTGCCCGCAGCCGACGTCATTAGCGCAGGGTTTAGTCTCGAGCGCATTCAACTTAGAGAATCCGGCGAGACTTGGTTTGCTGTCATCAATGACTGGTCGATTCCTATTATCGGGTCGCTGTTTACGGCGGAGCTTATTACTCGGGTGTTGGCGAGTCGTTCGGCAGAATCAGCTCGGCAGTCGGTACTGCTGGGGGCATCGCTGTATGTTGTTGTCGGCCTTATTCCGGTGTTTTTAGGCATGATCGGCCCGCAGCTGATTCCGGGATTGGATGATGGGGAACAACTACTGCCGCTTCTGGCCGAAACTTATTTGCCCACCGCACTTTTCATTATTTTTGCCGGAGCCTTGATGTCCGCTATTCTCTCGACAGTGGATAGCGCGCTGCTAGCGGCGGGATCGTTAGCTTCCCACAATATAATTTTGCCGCTGCTGGGAACCAAAGGGGACAAAGCAAAAGTAAAAGTATCCCGACTCGTGGTGGCTTTTTTTGGTCTTATCGCTTACGGGCTGGCAGCAAGTGCCGACAGTGTGTTGGGCTTGGTGGCAGAGGCTTCAGCGTTTGGCTCTGCGGGCATATTCACCTGTTGCTTGCTAGGGCTGAGTCAGAAGCGCGGTGGAAAACTCACCGCTGCAACGTCAATGGTGGTTGGCATGATTAGTTACGGAGGGCTTTATTATGGTTTCGAAAGTGATTACGCCTATCTCTATTCATTAGTGCTGGCGCTTGCTTCATACTTAGTTTTAATGCCGTTTGAACCGGGTCCTGGGATGATTGAGGAAAGTCAGAGAGAGTTAAGCCCGCCGCTAAGTTCTGAAACTGAACAGTCATTTCAAAAATCCGCAGCAAATCAATAAACAAAAAAGGGTCGCTATGAGTTCTTTCGCAAAACTTCGCCAGTCAATAAAACGCGTTAGTGACGTTTTGAAACCAACTCAGCTTGCCTTTAGCGGGGCAGCCGATGGCATCACCGCTTTAGGTGGGGTTGTTGTGCTGGTGTATTTTTATTTTGTTGGCGCTGCCGATTTTGCTCTGCAGAAAGTGCCGGCGCTGTTTGTCTGGCTGTTACTGCCACTGGCAACTGGCCTGGGCCTGCTGCTATTGGCGAGTTGGCTAATGGCTTTGCCGAGGCGGCTAAGGCTGGTGCTTGCAACCGTTACGCCGCTGATGATGCTGGCAGTTTTTCCCGGCGGGGATCAAACCGGCTTAATCGCTGGGGGCCTAATGGTGATTTGTTTTGGCCTGATTGGGGCGGGCAGTGGGGTGCTACTGCAGGCAGGTTTTCGCGGCAAAGGCAGCACGGCGGCTTTTGCTCATTTGTCCTTAGGTGTCATAGGGCTGTCTTTTGCGCTGTATGCAGTCTTTAGTGAGAAGGCAGCGTCCAACCCAGCGCTAGCCTATTACAATCTAGACGACAAAACCTTGAGCCTGCCTAACCCTGGGTTGCCCGGCAATTTTGTAGTCAAAACTTTAACCTATGGTAGCGGCCAAGATTTGCGCCGCACTGAGTTCGGTGAAGACGTGACTTTAGTTTCTCGCGCAGTCGATGGTTCGAAATTGATTGATAACTGGGAGGGCCTAACGGGCTGGCTGCGCACAAGCTATTGGGGGTTTGATGTAACCCAGCTGCCGTTACAGGCCAGGGTATGGATGCCCGAAGGAGACGGTCCTTTCCCTTTGGTATTAGTTGTGCATGGCAACCATGGCATGGAAGATTTTTCAGACCCTGGCTATGACTATATCGGCGAGCTGCTCGCCAGCCGCGGGATTATTTTAGCGTCGGTGGACGAAAACTTTATCAATAGCTCTTACTCAGCCCGAGTGAACGTATTTGCCGATAGGCCGGGGTTGAAACAAGAGAACGATGCGCGAGGCTGGCTGCTGCTTGAACATCTTGCCCTGTTTAGAGATTGGAACAGTGAAGCAGGCCATTTTTTCTACAGCAAAGTTGATATGGACCGGTTAGCGCTGATAGGCCATTCCAGAGGCGGCGAGGCTGTAGGCATTGCAGCGGCGTTTAATGAATTAAGCTACTACCCCGACGACGCAAGCCAAGAATTTGATTTTGATTTCAATCTTCGAGGTGTTATCGCTATCGCACCGGTCTATGGTCAATATGAGCCGCGCTCTCGGCCAACCCCAGTGCGTGACGTTAACTACTTTACGATTCACGGTGACATGGATGGTGATGTTCAAAGCTTCGAGGGGGCCGCGCAATACTCGAGAGTCAGTTTTAGTGGTGATGACTACCGCTTTCGTTCAAGCCTGTATGTGGTGGGCGCCAACCATGGGCAATTTAATACAACCTGGGAGAACTTAGACACCGGGCGTTTTTACGCATGGTCTCTGAACTTGGAAAAGATAATGCCCGCCACAGCACAAAGAACAGTTGCTAAGGTCTATTTCAGTGCATTTCTAGAAACTGTCTTTAATGACAACAAGGGCTACCTGCCGCTTTTCAAAGATGCCCGCTTTGGGGCACAGTGGTTGCCCAATACTTTTTACATAAACCAGTTCTCTGATTCAACCGAGCGGGTGATCGTAGACTTCGAAGAAGATCTTGATTTAACTACTCTAGATGCTGGCAAAGGTACTGTGGCAACCGAAAACATGACTCGCTGGTATGAGGTAGCCAACCGACTGAAGTATGACGAGCTAGATACTCACTCGGTAGTCCTCGCGTGGGACTCGGCAGTGACAGGTCAAGCAGCGCCAGCGACCGCGACTTTCTCATTGCCCAATACGTTTACCGGCGTAGGCCAGCAGAGTCTAATTTTTTCACTTTCTTCAATTGATGTCTCTACCAAGCCTTCAGGTTGGGAGTCAGACGGTAACTCTCAGGAAAGCGAGCTGGCTGCTAGCTCAACTGGAGACGATGATAGTGAGCTTCTTGATTGGACAGTTGAGTTAACCGATGCGGCGGGAAATGTAGCGACGGCGCCTCTGAGTGCCGACTCTGCGCTCTATCCGCTGGTGAATGCTGTTCCCGGTCGAGCTAAATTTCTCGATGATACGGAGCCGACCGAGATATTGTTTCGCCGATTCGAATTGCCGTTGGCAAGCTTTAGGTCTTCCGCGCCTGACTTTAACCAAAATTGGATTGCCAAAATTCGTTTTGTGTTTGATCGTTCCGCAAAAGGCGCGATAATTTTGGACAGCATTAGCTTGGCGCCTAATTAGGCACCGAGGGTTATGGCTTGCCATGACACAGCCGTGCATGAGGAGCTAGTATGGCATTAGCAACTAAATGGGTAACCGAATCCGATGACCTCGACGCCATTGTGGCAGATATTAACAATGCCCAATGGGATGCCGCCAACGAGATGACTACCTATCAGGTGGAGTCGCTGCGCTACTACTTGCAACAAGTGGATACCCTATTCTTGGTTTGCTATCTCACTCAAGAATCAGCGTCGGTGCTGGGGGGCATTGCCTCAGCCCGGGTACAGCATAAACCCTATGACAAGATGAAGTGGCTCTATATCGATGAGGTGGACACAGCGGCTAATTTTCGCCAGCGTGGTGTTGGCAGTAGTTTAATGAAATGTCTGTTGGCGTACGCCGATGAGAATGACTTAGAGGAAGTATGGCTGGGGACTGAGAGCGATAATATGCCGGCAAGAAAACTTTATGAATCGTTGCAGCCGAATTTTATTGATCAGGTGGTTGGCTTTACGTTCGAGTTAGACTGAAAACCACGGCTATTCAAGCCAAGCATTCTAGTTGATCTTGGCTGTTTTTTAGCAGGGCATTGGACGACCTTGATTTGCAGCCACTAGGCAGTCACATCGAAAGCGGCTGACAGGCCGCTGGCCATAAGTAATGGACTTCGCCGGGTAATTCCTAGACTCTGTAGAGCTTGAAGATTATTACCCATCCCACAACAAAGGATTTAGAGTGCTCAGCTATAGACATTCGTTTCACGCAGGAAACTTTGCCGACGTTCTCAAACATATCGTATTGGTCGAGGGGTTGCAGCATTTAACGCGGAAGGATTCCGCGTTTGATTACATTGATACCCACGGCGGCGCGGGGGTTTTCAATTTGCACTCAAGTCACGCGCAGAAATTAGGCGAGTTTCGAGAAGGTATTGGCAAGCTACAGCCTGCAGATTTTCCCGAGCTCGCGACTTATTTCGAGGTCATTTCGGCTTTTAATACCAGCCCAAAACTGCAGTCTTATCCGGGGTCTCCTGCTATCGCTAGCTATTTGATGCGCGGTCATGACAAGGGTTGGGCCTATGAATTGCATCCCAAAGACTATGAATTGCTAACTGACATAATGGCTAGACAAAGAAATTTTAGGGTCTATCAAGAAGACGGCCTTGAAGGCTTGTTAGCACGAGTACCGCCAGCTAGCCGCAGGGGCTTGGCGCTAATTGATCCTTCTTTTGAGGTGAAAACCGAATATGAAAAGGTAGTGACAGCAATTGTTAAAGCCCACAGCAAATTTTCAACCGGGACCTATGCCCTTTGGTATCCTGTCGTGGACAGGGAAACTAATGTCCGCCTAGAGAAAAAATTTACGGCCAGCGGCATCAAAAATATTCAGCTATTCGAGCTGGCTGTTAAGGCTGATAGCATTGGCTCTGGCATGACGGCCGCGGGCATGATCGTCGTCAACCCGCCTTGGCAGCTGTTTGCAAAAATGGCGGCATTGCTGCCTAAATTGGCTCAAGCAATGGCGCCAGACACCGCAAGTTTTCGATGTGAAGTTTTAGTGAAGGAATAAATTCAATGACCCGCATTAACAGCGCTTTAGCGGTTGCCGATATTCCCCACTGCCTGTTACTCTCGTGTCTCTTTTTTAGTCAGTAAGGATGGTTCAGATGTTTAGTCATATTATGGTAGGCGCTAACGATGTTGCTCAGTCTAAAGCGTTCTATGATGCTACTTTGGGAGCCCTCGGTTACCGCCCTGGGGTGATAGACGATAAAGGCCGTTGTTTTTGGATGGATAAGAAAGGTATTTTTTCCATTAGTAAGCCCATCAATGGAGAGCCCGCCTGTAACGGCAACGGCAGCACTATTGGCTTTGCGGTTGATAGCACAGACATGGCCGATGCTTGGCATGCGGCTGGTCTTGCTAACGGTGGCGTTGCCTGTGAAGACCCGCCCGGACCACGCACAGGAACCACAGGCTCAATTTATTTAGCCTATCTGCGAGATCCCGCCGGCAATAAAATTTGCGCGTTGTACCGTATGCCTTAGCTAGTGCTCGATCAGTGGATTTACACGATAGCGTAAATCCACTGTTAGCTTGTTGGTTACTCTTCTTTGCCTATCATGACGATTTTTGGGTCTGGTTCTAAGCGGCAGCCGGTCTCACCCTTAAACTCATAGTCCATTTTGTTTAAAATATAGCGCATGGATTCCAGACAGGCCTTCTCTCGGTCGTTTCCTTGAACGATCACCCAAGGGCTCACTTTCTTCGACGTTTTCTCAAACATCGCATTTTTAAACTCAGTGTATTGATCCCATTTAGTTTGAGCTTGGGCATCTACTGTACTCAATTTCCACTGCTTGAGAGGATTGGTTTCCCGCTCTGCAATTCGTTTAGCCTGCTCGTCTTCGTTGATCGAGAACCAAAACTTAACAATGTTCAAATTGTCCTCTATCAGCATGCGCTCGAGAGGAATAACTTGATTCATAAAAAAGTCATATTCGGCTTGGCTGCAAAACCCCATCACCGGTTCAACCACCGCTCGGTTGTACCAACTACGGTCGAAAAACACTATTTCACCAGGGTTGGGCAGCTCTTTAATATAGCGCTGAAAATACCATTGGCCTCTCTCTAAATCAGTAGGCTTGCTTAAGGCCACAATGCGGTAGTGGCGAGGATTAAGAAAGCGCACCAAACGCATGATGGTGCTGCCTTTGCCCGCGGCATCGCGGCCTTCAAATATAATCAGCAGGCGGCCACGCTCTTTTCTAATGCTGTTTTGTAGGCGCACCATCTCCACCTGAAGGTCGAGGAACTCTGGGTCGTTTTCCAAGCTATACAACATGGTTTTTCTCTTTGGCTTTGTGTGCGGCAATAACCTTAAGTCTACTGCGTGTCTGATGCAAACAGATCTTATTGTATTAGTGTATCGACAAAATAGTGGGAATTTTAAGTGTTTCGTGTTTGAAACTGGCGATACTTCATAGTTTGCCGGATAAGATCAGAATGCCGACCTCGGTCGGTTTAATTGTAGCGGGGGGCTCAATTAGCTGGTCTATCGGTTAGTAGTTGATTCCATTGGAAAACCAGCGCTGCAAAATAGTTTGGGTTAAGATTCCGCTATGAGAGCTCATATTGTGCTGGGCGTCGAAAAAGTAGCTACGTGGCAACTCTCCAAACCATTGGGGGTCTATGCTGTAGCGCAGCTTTTCTACAAAGTTGTCCGCAAACATCCATGTTTTACGCTGACTTAAATTGAAATCAGTGAGAAATTCTATCGCTTGGGCTTTATGCTCAATAGGGTCAGTTGAAATTAGTACAAATGGAAGGTCTGGATTATGCTCTAGCAATCCGGACATTAAGCCTAGCTCTACAAGACAGGGCGGACAATCTATCGACCACAGCCCAACCAGAAACTCCTTGCCTTGATATTCTTGTTTGATTGCCTCAAAACTGTTGGATGTAAATGCTGAAATGTTGTCAGCTGATGACGCGCTGGCGCCAAACAGCAGTGCGCTGAGCACAACAAACTTGAAATATTTAGGGATTAATTTCATTGCTCTAATCCTCGCTACCTAGACTGCGTTTGACCAAGCTAGCAATGGGCTCGAAAACATAGCCATGCTCGCTACTATGCCAGCTTAAGAATATACCTGACTCATGGGTTACCAACAATGGGTGGTCAGAGCCTTCAGACGTAGTTAAAAGTTTCTCAGGCTCGGACCAAGTGCTGCCATTATCAACACTTTGAATTAAATTTAGCTGTGTATTTGCACCGTCGAAGCCTTTCCAAACTAGATATACGGTACCAGCATGTCTAGCAAGGTAGGGATGTCCTGCTCCTGCTTGGTCGTCGACTAAGGCTACTGAATTTGGTGCCTTGGTATTGAAGGAAAATCGCCCATAGTAGATCCCTCGCTGCAAGGCACCGGCACTGAACCAGCTCATATGATAATCAGATGAATCGTCTGCTGCGATCATAGTTGGACCATGGTGAGGGCAGGCATTGATATGCCAATCATCATAGCTGGCGCGATGATTAGCAATAACTTGTCCCTCCGGCGTGAGAATAGCGATCCCATGGTCTCTTATGTCTGTCTCGAATATTTGGCGCCATAGAATTGTAATATTGTCTCGGCCATTTGGCGCAATCGCAATGCGACAGCACTCGCAGCTGTTGCTCGAGACTCGGTAGTTGGGTGAAAAGCTAACACCACTATCGGTCGATACAGCATAGTATATTGCAGCACCAGCATAAGTTTTATCCTGCATTTGACTGGCAACTAACTCGCGCTTATCTATCCAGGTAATGTAAAGCTGGCCACCCTCAGTTAAAAACAAAGAGTCAAATCGGTGGCCTGTGAATAACTCATCGTCGTTTATCGTTTGGGGATCTTGAAAAGTTCTGCCTCCATCGGTAGAACGACTGAAACGTATCTCTCCAGTAAATCGTGGTGATGTTTTTTTGGTCCAAGAAACTAGAATATTCGACTGTGTATCAACCAGAATTTTTGGTCGGTTCTCGCCATTATGTTCGGCGTCCTCGGCGACGCTATTGACCTTTACAGGCCGAGAATAACTAGTACCTTGATCTGACGATTTGCTGACATAGACAAATTGATCTTGCACGAAGGCAACCCAAAGGTTGCCTTGTTTATCGAAGACTGCGCTGGGTGCCTCACCACAATGAATAGATATACTTCTGTCATCGACACAGGGCAGGGCTGTTAGTGATGTCGGCAGCAGGCTCAGGGCAATCAGCATTGGGCCTAGTAGTTGGGTTAAAGCAACCCTAGTATAAGTAGAGAAAACTGTACTGGCTGTCATTAATAGTAATCCGGTCGTTGCTGAGAAAAAAATTAACTGAGAGGGGCAGTTCTTGCAGTTACTTGCATTGTATAAAACTAGAGATCATAAGATAAATTAAAATAGTAAGAGCGGCCTGGCCAAGGGTGGGCTACGAAAGCCACCTCATCAGTAATATTATCTACTCCAAAGCCCAGAGCAATGCCGTTGCCCATTCGATAAGTGGATTTGAAACCTAGCCGTGAAATGCCGTCTTGAGCGCCGTAGACATTGTTTTCAAAATCCCGGTTATCAGTCCTACCGAAACTATCTGAGGCATACTGATAGTTGATACCAGCATCCCATTCAGAGTTGATTTGATAGTTGGCTAGCAGATTGCCGCGCCACTGTGGCATTCTCGGATAGGCATTGCCTTCGATACTTGGGTCTAGCTCGTTCTCGATAATCTCTGAGTCGGTGTAGGTTGCATTAAATCTTAGCGATAAATTTGGCATTAACACATCATTGGCATTAACTATAAGCTCAACGCCATTGGTTTGAATTTCACCCACTGGCAAAAAAGTGCGAATGGACACGCCGTTCTCTAGCTGCCCTGTTTGTGATTCAATCACGTCGCGGATCGATTCGGTAAAGTAATTAACCCGAACATAGCCGCCAGAAATCGCTCTTTCTATCATCAAGTTTTGGTGAATGCCGTCTTCTGGTTCAAAACCTGGATTGGCTATGCTTATGGAGTTAAACGCTTCAAATTGACTGAAAAGTTCCTCCACAATTGGGAAGCGATAAGCGTGGGCCGCAGAGTAGCGCAAGGACCAAAGGTCTGACGGAGTGTAGCCAATTGAGAATTTAGGCGAAGTACCGTTTGCTGTGCGAGTTGGCAGCTGAGTGAGATCGAATTGCGGTGTGCTAGGGTCATCGTCATTAAAATAGCCGCTCTTGCTTTCAAATTCCTCAGCCCGCACCCCAAGGCTTGCATCCCAATTTTGGCTGAATTGCCAGTTTAGCTGGGCGAATGCTGCTAATAGTTCAGTCTCGCCGCCGCTTCTTGAGGTAAACCTGTCTTTACTGCCGGCAATGTAGTTATCCGAATCAAAGATATCCAGGTTAAGTTCATAGGATTCATAGCGTAGCCCAGAGACTAGGGCCAAGCCATCGATACCGAGATCGTTAAAATTAACTTTAACCTCAGCTGCATTCCAGCCCGTGTCGCCGAAATCACTCACCTGTCCATCTGCCGTATGAAGTGGATCGTCGGGATGTGAGCTGGAGGTGCGAGTTTCATCTCGAAGCACAGCGAAGGAGTTAATGTTGGCTTCAACTTCAATGCTATTGGTAATGTCGCCACGCAGCCGAAGGCTACTAGAGAGGCTGCGGCGCTCTAAATCACTGACTGCAAAACGTGAAGCTGGAACAGAAAACTGAACTCCGTCTTGTACCACATTGCCACGATAGATTGGGTTTCCCCCGTTGTCTTGCAGATAGGAATTTGGCGAGTTGTTAGCCCCCATCCTGTCTTCGTAGGCAACGTTGAGAAGTGCGCTCCAATTTCCAAAGTCGTGACCAATTTTAAATTTATAGTTGTTAGTTTCATTGTCTACCACGCCCGAATCCATGAAGAAGCGGCGCTGGGCACCTAGCTCATCATTGCCTACAATCGCGCCGGTGACTTGGATGGGATTGGCTGCGCTACTGCCGCCGCCAAATCGAAAAACTTGAGGCTGGGCCTCATTTTCTAATCGATTGAACGAGAAATAGACGCTGGTGTCGCCGATCTTGTCGCCAAATGAGACGAAAGACTTGTAGCCATTGACGGTATTGCTAAAGCCGTAGGCATCAAAGTCTTGAACGAAAAAAGAACTGTCAAAATGAAACTCGCGCTCCTGCGGTATGGCTGTTTCGATTTCGATCACGCCGCCCATAGAGTTGCCGCTGTATTCCGCCGAGAAAGGGCCATACATGATATTGACTTGTGCAATTTCTGAGGCAGATACCATGGTCCAGCGAGGTGCTCCGTTCCAGCGTGACTGCAGCAGGTAATGTAAAGGCACGCCGTCTGCAAAAACCATGGAGCGGGATGTCTGGAACATGTTTGAGCCGCGCATTCCTACCACCCCATTGGCGTCGCCGATAAAGCGTCGGCGAATGACTATACTGGGTTCGAACTTCACTACATCTTCTGTTGTCGCCACATTGATGCTTTTAAAGTCTTCAGGGGTTAGCACGCTGGTTGGGCTAGGGTTCGCGAAACGCTGATCCGATTCGCTGCCCCATACAACTATTTGATCGATAGTTTTCTCGGCAGCTAGACCAACGCTGCTGGCTAATCCAATAGCTATTGATAGTGCGGTTTGTTTAGTTAAGTAGTGAAGTTGGTACACGCGAAATTACCTTTTGTTAATATTTCGGCTAGTGTACGGGGTATGTAAATTTCGCCAATGTGGCAAAGTGCCGCAGTGCGAGTGACGAGAACGGTTTTTGCGCGTGTCGGTAGTGCAGAGAAATGCGTTTACGCGGTAGCGGGTGAGAATTACTATTATTATCAGTTGGCTACGTAAATTTTTTTGTTAGTTGCTAGGCGTTTAATTGGCGACGAGAGTTTTCCGCTTGGTCGTCTGCGACAATTGGCCGCAGGTTTGGATAGCAAATCACCAGTGTCGAAAGAGCTCTAACGAGCTCGAATAAGCGCGGCCAAGATTTCTAAACCATACTCTGCTGACTCTAAAGATGCATGACTAAAATTCAGCCGCATATAGCTTGATGAATCATCGCTAGCTGTATTAGGGAAAAAGCTTTCGCCGGGCATGAATGCCACATTGGCCTGTATCGCCTTGGTCAGCAACGCCTGTGTGTTGGTTTTGCGATTAAGCGTCAACCAAAAGAACAGCCCGCCTTTTGGCACCTGCCAAGTTGCCAAGTCAGAAAAATGTGTGTCTAACAACGCTGCAAAATTATCGCGCTTGATTTTATAGCTTTGCGCCAAGGTTAGCATGTGAGTCTTGCGCTGGGGATTCTTGAGCTGCTGCATCACTAGCCACTGGCTGATGCGGTTGCTGTGCAAATCGGCGGCTTGTTTGAGCCGAGTGAGAGGGGCGATTAGGTCGGTAGAGCAGGCGAGATAGCCTAGGCGTAGACCCGGCGCAAAGGTTTTTGAAAAGGAGCTTTGGTAAATCCAAGATCCAGCATTTAGATGAGAGCAAATCGGTTGTCGCTCACAGTCTTCAAAAACTAAATCTCGGTAGGGGTCATCTTCAAACAGCGGCACGTTGTGCCGGTTGCAGTAATCGGCTAACGCCATTCTTTCTTGCTGCGAATAGCAGTAGCCGGTTGGGTTTTGAAATGTGGGCAAGGCGTAGATTAAATTTGGCAGCTGATCAGATTGGTTTGTCGTATTGTTAAGCGTTGTCTCCAAAGATGTAAACCGTGCGCCGAAAAAATTAAATACCTGCAGGGCGGCTAAATAGGTCGGCGACTCCAGTGCAAGCAAGGTCCCCGGATCTACAAACAGTTTCGCCACTAAGTCGATGCCCTGTTGAGAGCCCGACAAAATCAAAATTTGCTCATGGGAGCAGGCTAAGCCGGCTTCAGCCAACTCGGCGCAGATTAATTGGCGTAGTTCCAGCTCGCCTTCGGAGGCGCCGTACTGCAGAAAATTAGCTGGCAGGCCACTAAGGCTAGGGTTGGGGAAAGTCTCAGGCGCCGGCAGCCCCCCTGCAAACGAGACCATATTTGGTCTGTCGATGATAGAGAGTATTTCCCGTATTGGAGAGGGATTTAAGTTTTGGCAACGCTGTGAAAGTTTTGTCATGACATTTCTCTAGCCGATCTAAGGGCTGATTTGTGCTGGTATTTAATCCTGTAAAAGGACAATATTGTTTACCTAGCTAATCGAAGTGTATACACAGGGAGAAATAAGTCAATATGGTTGACATAATTAAACAGGAAGAACTGTTGGAAAGTATCGAACAGTTTTTCTTTGCCTATCGATCATTCACGGCCGGGCCTGATCGAGTGTTGCAGGAGCGCCGCCTTGGGCGCGTGCACCATCGGGTGCTGTACTTTGTGGGCAGGAATCCAAAGCTGAGTGTGAATGCTTTGCTGTCATTGCTTGGGGTTAGCAAGCAGGCGCTCAATGGTCCCCTGCGCAGCTTGGTAGAACAAGGCCTTGTTGTAAACGAACAGCATCCCCAAGATTTGCGGATTAAACAGCTCTCGTTAAGTGCCGCGGGCAAAAAACTTGAGCGACAGCTGACCCGCATTCAAATGCAGCAGCTTGAATCTGTGTTCAGCAGGGCAGGCCGCAAAGCCATGAAAGACTGGCAATTAATAATGAAAGATATCCCGTTATTGCAGTCGCAGAGCTAAAGAGCTTGTAATACAGCTTAAATTCGCTGCGGCAGCGCAGTCCATGTGCAGAAAGGTTTGCGGCCTAATTGATCCAGCTTTATGCACCGCTATTGCCGCAAAAGCGATGGTCGCGTTTGCTAGACTTAAGCCCCGTTACCTCTTACTCTTTAGGCATATTAATAATAAATAAAAGAGAGTTTCTGCCATGAGTACCCAATACTTTGTGCCATTCTTGCGTCGGTTTTCCCGTACTGTTGGTTTATGTTTATGCTTAGGTTATCAACTAATAGCAGCAGGCCAAGGCTTGCCGGGCACGGAAAACGGTGAGTGGCGTTACCTAGGCGGCGATGCAGGGCACACTCGCTACTCTCCCTTGACACAAATCAACCGCAGTAATTTTAGCGAGCTAGAGCAAGCCTGGCTCTGGCGGGGCGATAACTTCGGCCCAAACTTAGACTATTTCTCCCGCGCTACCCCAATTTATGTGGATGGCACTCTTTATACCGTTGCTACCCCGCGGCGGCAGGTCGTGGCCATAGACCCGGAAACCGGTGAAAACCTATGGACCTTTCGTGAGCCTGAGACCATTCGTCATCAGCGCTCGCCGCGCCAAGCCTATGGCAAAGGCGTTGCTTACGCTGAAGTTGATGGCAGGGGCGTGATCTACATTACTACTCCCGGTTTTTTTCTATGGGCATTGGACGCTAAAACCGGGCTGCCGCTGGAAAACTGGGGATCGCAGTTTCCAGTGGGCGGCTACCCGAACAGCGGTGTAATCGACCTCATACCGAAATTAGTAGAAGACTGGGGACCGTGGCAGGACTATGTCGTGGCTGGCGGCAGCTATGATGCCGACTACGGGATTCCTCGTGAGCTGGGCATGGTTACTGCATCAGCTCCGCCGATTGTCGTCAACGGCGTGGTGGTGGTTCTAGTAGGGCATCAGCCAAGCTACGGTCAAACCCGGATAGAGAATGTGCCGGGGGATATTATGGGCTTCGACGCCGCTAGCGGAGAATTTTTGTGGAAATTTCACTCTATTCCTCGCCCTGGTGAGATAGGCCATGAGACTTGGGAGAACGATGCATGGCGTTTTTCAGGCGATATCTCTACTTGGGCACCGGCGTCCGCAGACCCTGAACTTGGCCTTGTGTATTTAGTAACCAATGCATCTACCGTGCAGGCCTATGCTGGCCATCGGCCGGGCAACAATTTGTTTGGTGGCAGTGTTTTGGCGCTGGATGTAAAAACCGGCGAACGTCGCTGGCACTATCAGATCCACCGCAGCGACCAATGGAACTATGACTTGCCTACGCCTCCTATGCTGATGGATTTAACTGTAGACGGGCAGAAGATCCCGGCCCTGATTCAAAATACTAAGCAGGGTCTGGTGTTTGCGTTTAATCGGGCAACCGGCGAGCCAATCTGGCCGATTGAAGACCGAGAGGTTATGCAGACACAGGTACCGGGAAACTGGACCGCAGCAACTCAACCTTACCCGACGTGGCCAGAGCCGGTGGACCTAATCGTGGTTAATGGTCTGACAGAGGAATTTGTCATCGACTATACGCCCGAGTTGAAAGAGCAGGCCATGACCATTCTCGATAGCTACAATATTGGCGGCTTATATGTGCCTGCCCTGCCTAGAAATCACGCTAATGACTATGTGAATAACATAGGCTGTCTGGGGGCTGGTAATGTTATCCCCCATCCGCCGGTGGCTGATCCAAGCACTGGCATGATGTATAACTCCCATAGCCGCAGCTGTTTCGCACCGGGCTTTATGGAGGCCACCAACGGCGTCGATAGGGATAATCCGAATTACCCCAAGCCGGGTGACGGCGGGGTGACGCCTAACAGCACTCCTACCACAGGCAAGACTGTTGCCGCCTGGTTGCCCCGAGGTGGGGGCGGCTTGCCCACGCTGGATGGTCTAAGGCTTTATAAACCGATGGATAGTCAGCTCACGGCCTATCAAATGAACACCGGCAATAAAGCTTGGTCGATACCCATTGGCCCAATGCCTGACTCTATAAAAAATCACCCTGCGCTGGTTGGAATTGATGTGCCAGAAACCGGAGGCCAGGGCTGGTCCATCCAAATGGTTACTGGCGATGTGCTAGTACAGGCCCGCGCCATGAGCGAAGGTGGCGTGCAGTTTATTCCTGATGAAACTCTTACCCTGAATGCCAGAGATAAATTTACCGGCGAGCTGCTTGGGGCGGTGCCTCTGCCCGCTCCGGCGCAGTATGGCATGATGACTTACATGCACGAGGGCAAGCAATATATCGTGGTGCAGATTGGCAGTTCAAGAACTGACTTTCCTGGCTCGTTGGTTGCTTACCGATTGCCCTAACCGTTAATTTGCACATCAACCACTAGGATAAAGAAATGAAACTCTACAGCTATGGAACGGCCCCCAATCCTCGCAAAGTAAAAATATTTCTTGCGGAAAAAGGCCTGCAATATGAACTAGTAGAACTAGACATGATGAAGGGTGAACATAAAACCCCTGACTTCTTGGCCAAAAATCCCAGCGGTAAACTGCCGGTACTCGAGCTTGACGACGGTCGGCATCTTTCTGAATCTATTGCTATATGCAGGTATCTCGAAGGTATACACCCCGAGCCCAATCTGTTCGGCACGGACCCATTTGAGCTGGGGCATATTGAGATGCGTAACCGGCAAATGGAAACGGAGCTGTGGTCACAGATTGGAGTATCCTGGGTCAATGGGCCTATCGTTGCTAAAATGGGTATCTATAAAAGCATTCCTGAAGCCAAGGCAATTAGCGATGTAAATGTGAACAACTATTATGAGCGCCTCGATAGAGAATTTGCCGAAGCTGACTATGTGGCCGGTTCTCGCTTTACTGTCGCCGATATTACTTTGTTAACTGGTATTGATTTCGCAAGAACCTTAGTTGGACTCAAGCCTGATGAAAGCTTGAAAAATCTATGGCGCTGGCATGAACTGGTGGCGCAGCGAGAAAGTGTCGATAAGCTAGATTAATAGCGCCGGCCGGCTAGGTCTGTAAGCGCACAGCACAGATCTTAGCGACTAAGTCAGCAAGGTTGAAACCACTCTGAATCAGTCGCTAAGCTGAATTATGGCTTATCATTAGTTAGATTGATCGTTCTATTTTATGCCATTTACTTTACATGTAAGTGCAACCGCTTTTGACTCTGGTTAGTTTTTGTTTTTGGTCAGGGGCTCAAGCGCCCAAGATTAAAGATTTACATGGGGCGGAGCAATTGAAAAGTGAGTCACTATGACAGAATATTATAGAACGCCAGACGCTAATTTTGCGGGCCTAGCAGAGTATCAGTTCAGCCCCAATTACCACCAATGGCATGATCTGAGAATGCATTACCTAGACGAAGGGCCGAAGGATGGGCCGGTTATGCTGCTTATGCATGGGATGCCCGCATGGAGCTACCTGTATCGCGATGTTATTCCGCTTTTAGTGGCGGCGGGGTATCGATGTATCGCGCCTGATCATTTAGGTTTTGGTAAGTCTGATAAGCCCAGCGACATTCATTGGTATTCCATAGCAAGGCACTGTGAAGTGCTTGTGAGTTTGATCGTCAGCCTCGACCTGCAGCGTATCACGCTGCTATGTCAGGATTGGGGCGGCCCAATTGGACTGGCGCAAGCGGCGACCATGCCTGAACGCTTTGAGCGTTTAACCATTATGAATACCTGGTTACATCACCCTGAGTTTAAGTATTCGCCAGCCATTGAGCGCTGGCGCAATAACTGGCAGGAAGGCGGTTTATTTGCCGGCGAAAAACCCAACGTGGGGGTGTTGGTTGCCCTAAGCGCCAAGTTGATTAGCCGAGAGTTGGCTATGAAAGGCTTAATATCTGGCAGTCTTTCTGAGTATCCAAGCCACCCATGCGAAACCATGGTGACCGCCTATAATGCACCGTTTAGTGGTCTCGATGATGATGCTTATAATGGCTTGCGGCGTTTCCCTTTATCTATCCCAATGACTCCAAGCGGCTACTGCCTTGGCAATGGCCCAGCCCAGACCCTGCACTATAAACTTTTACTGCAATGGCAAAAGCCGGTGCACTTTATTTGGGGCTGCCAAGACGACGTGTTTGATGAGCAGTGGGGACGGCTGTGGGCGTCGAAGTATTCCCAGGCTACCTTTGATTCTATTGAGGATGCCGGCCATTTTTTGCAAAACACCCACGCTGCACAAATAGCGAATACTTTGCTTGAGCGTATCGCCGAAGAAGGCTAGGGGCATTCTGCCCTCAGGTTTTCAAGGTCGCCCTTACTCCGATTGCCTTCTGCTGCAATGCCGAGCTAATGGCTCTGTTCCAACTTCTAGCCGTTGCTTACCTCCAAGGTAATTGAATCAATTCTCGCGGTAGATACACTTTCCTCTGCACAGATCTTAAGAAAAAAGGATTGCTTTATGACTGCAGCCCGTAAGTTTTTCGGCCTAGGTTACGCGTTAAGACATCAAAGCTGTCAGTGCGTCGCGTTCGCGATTTGCTTGGCATGTGTAGCTACTACTACTTTGGCTCAGGAGGTGGTGATGAACACTCTGGAAAAAAAACCTATCGAAGTAGTTCGGGCATTCAATGAGGCTATGATAGCCATGGATTTTGACGAGGGGCTTCGGTATATCGCTGCGGATTGCCAATACACAAATGGGCCTCAAGGTTTATACGTGGGTCCTGAAGGCGTGCGATCAGTATTGGAGCCATTTTTTAGGCCCATTCTTGAGAACGAGTTTGTCATTCTTCGCGAAGCGCAGGTTGGAAACCTGGTATTTATGGAGCGTTTAGACCGGCATAGGCTTGAAGCAGGTTGGATAGAATTGCCAGTCACCGGTGTCTATGAAGTTAAGGATGGGCTCATCGTCTATTGGCGAGACTACTTCGATTTGGCCACCATTGGTGATGCGGTGCCTAAGCCTTAGTGTGCTAAAAACTTAACCTACCCAGGAGGACTTTTGATGGCGTTTAATTCTTTGATTGCAATTTGCGCTGGATTGGGAATGATTATATTCGCGTGTTTTATTGCGCTGGGTGAAGGCAAACGGTTGAAGTCAGGGTGGGTTTTTCCGGCTGCTGTCTGCGGCTTATTCTTGGTTTTTTCTGTTTTTGCTGTAGTCACGGAAGGACCGTTGGGATTTTGGACCGAGCATATAAGGAATAATTGGGGTAATCAAATCTGGTTTGATTTACTGCTTGCCGCCAGCATCGGCTGGTACTTTATTGTTCCTCAGGCTAAGGCTGTACAAATGAATGTGCTGTTTTGGATGGTGCTAGTTGTATCTAGCGGGTGTATCGGCTTTACAGCGATGTTGGCGCGTTTGCTCTATCTGCAAGAAAAATCCGCGGCTGTAACAGCATAGGTTAATCGCGCCGGCGATAGCGAAGAATCTTACCTTTGAATAGATCTGGGTTCGTGAACGGCACAATAGCATCGAGTATTTCAACACCAAATCCATTAGCCTGCATTAGTTTGGAGAACTTGTTGCTATAGCCTCTGCCACCATCAACAATAATCACCTCGCTTGTTGCCCGCGCATAGTATTCGATAAACACCGACAGCTGTTTGTTGTGGGGTCTTTCATAGAGGATGTCGCTGCCAATGACTAAGTCGAACTCTCCCTGGCTGCCGTCTTGGGAATCTATCCAATCTGTCCGAAAGAAGGGAATCTCTCTGTCAGCATTGAGCAAGGTATTGTGGTTGAGGTATTCGTGGGCCAATGGGTGGGTGTCGGTGGCTGAGATATTGGCCATGCGTTTATTAAGCACTAAGCTTGCAAGACCAACACCACAGCCTATTTCTAAGATACGCCGATTTTCCAGCGCATAGCTGGACATCAGTTGGGCGAGAACTTCGCCCGATTGCCAAACCATGCCAAATAGCGGCCAACTGGCAGAGGAAATGCCCAGAGCCTGGGCAATGCCGTCTATATCTTCAAACTGATTTCGGTTTTTTAACGAACGATAGTGAATATCGTAGTCGCCAAAGTCGTTGCTTTGATAGCGAAACCGAACATCGGTCATGTGTTTCCTTGATGACTAAGCCGCGAGACTTACCATCGTATTAGTATCGACGCGTTCGATACTTCGTTTTATTAAGCGTTCAATCGCCTTTAGCTGTTTTGATTCATCTCGGCTCACCAGTGAGATCGCCTGGCCACTGGCGCCCGCGCGGCCGGTTCGGCCAATGCGATGAACGTAGTCTTCAGGCACATGAGGCAAATCGAAATTGATGACTAAGGTTAGCAATTCGATATCTATACCCCGCGCAGCGATGTCCGTTGCGACTAGTACTTGAACCTTGTTGTCTTTGAATTCCTGTAATGCCTTGGTGCGCTGAGACTGGCTTTTGTTGCCATGAATTGCGGTGGCGCTTATGCCTCTTTTGTCCAAGGTTTTAACCAGTTTGTTAGCGCCATGCTTAGTGCGTGAGAACACTAAAATTTGTTCGGTGGTGCTTAGCACTAGGTCACAGAGCAAGCCTGCCTTGCGGTCTTGGTCAACTAGGTAGAGTTTCTGTGCGATCTTCTCGACGGTTGAGTTGCGCGGAGCGACATCTATTTCTACCGGTTTAAAGCAAATTCCGCTAGCCAATTGCCGTATGTCATTGGAGAAAGTGGCGGAGAACATTAGGTTCTGACGCCGCGTTGGCAATAGTTTTAGAATTTTTTTAATGTCGCGAATAAAACCCATGTCTAACATGCGGTCTGCTTCGTCGAGCACCAGCACTTCTAGCTCATCGAATCTGATGCAGTTCTGCTGATACAAATCTAACAGGCGACCAGGGGTGGCAACTAGGATATCAACACCTCGCGCAAGTATTTTTTGTTGAGGGTTTATGTTGACGCCACCAAAGACAACCGTGCTTCGAAGCTTTTCGTTGGCTCCGTAAAGCGTGATGCTCTCGTATACTTGGGCCGCTAACTCACGGGTAGGCGTTAAAATTAGAGCGCGGGTGCGGCAAGGTTTGGCCTGTGACTGGCTGCCAAGGTTTTGCAGCATAGGTAAAACAAAGCCCGCCGTCTTGCCAGTACCAGTTTGTGCTGCAGCCATGACGTCTTTGCCGTCTAGAATTGCAGGAATAGCCTTTTGCTGAATAGGAGTTGGGGTGGTGTAGCCTTCTTTTTCGACGGCAGCCAATAGTGATTCGGATAAACCGAGTGTAGAAAATGTCATGTTGTTTCTCAATAAAATACAGTTAGGACTGTGACCTATTCATTGGATGAATAATCAGTAGCCCTAAAAATTTGTAAGAATAAGCGTCCAGATGACCACATCTGGTTGCACTAGTGTGCAATCGATAGGTAATGTTCGGAGTTTGGCCCTTGGTTTGACGGGCAGCAAAAGCAGAAGAGTAGGTTAAGACAAGAGTCTTATTGGACCTTTTAACTAAAGAATGTGCACTCGCTATAAAGGGTTTTTGGTACCGTCTTATAGCTGGACGCGAATCTAACAGCTTTCTGAGTTAATAGCACGATATATTCTGAATATAGTTCAAAAGCGTCGCTTACATGCGCTAATGCGGGTGTTTGTTGTTTTAGTGAGTCAACGAATAGATCAGATAGTTAATGCCCAACTGATACGCTGAATTGGCGTACTGGGTGGGATACCACTGATCGTAGGTGTGCTCCCAACCGTCTCCCATGTCGGAATTCCAGTTTATCAGCACCATCACCCGGCCCTCATCATCAAGGATGGCGTGATTGCTGGCATTATTGGGGTCGTTCTGGCCGCCGCCGCGTCCCGGAATCATTTGAGCTCCGTCAATATCATAGAAGGTATGATAAATCTCGTGGCTGGAATCGAGCTGAATAATTTCGCGATCTGGAAACAGCTGGGAAAAATCCTGATAGAAAGCATCCCATTGCCGCTGCCCCCAAAAATCATCAATCAGCAGAAAGCCACCTCGCAATAAGTATTCACGCAGATTTTCCACCTCTCGTGGCGACAGTGAAACACCGCCATTGCGGCCCATCTCAAGGGCATACAGAAACGGGTAGTTAAATATCTCGTCATCATCAAAGCGCAGAACCAGAGGTTTATCCAGCACCCGAACATTGGACAATCGTGCCACACCACGCAGAAAATTCTCATCGGCCGCCGGAAAATCGGTCGCCCACGGGCCACCATAAAAGCCATCGCCGTAGTAACTGTCATATTGAATACGAACAAACGCAAACTCACCTGCACTGTCGTACAGATCAGCTTGCCCCACCTGCCCATCGGCGGGGTAGGGCAGGCAGGCGATTACAAAAGCTAGACTGAGTGGTTTGATATTCATGGCAATAACAAGTTCGCTGATAGAAGAGTAAAGTATCGAATTCTCTGACGTTTCGCTAGTCCAAGCTGTGTCGATAAACTGTTTTACCTCAAGCGAGAGGGAGCTCTGTAATGGTCAAGGGGCAATCGAACTGGCGCCATACAATTCGGAGGCTGTGGCGTCAACCTACTGTTTTATCACCATTTCATTAGTTCAAGTTGCTCTGACCCCTTTGATCGATTTGCCGTTTCGCTAGTCTAGGTTGTGTCGATAAACTGTTTACCTCAAGCGAAAAGGAGCACTGCAATGACCGGGGAGCACTTAATTGGTGCCCTAAAATTCGAAAACTGCAGCGACACCCTGCTGTTTATAGCAGTGTCGCAAGACTTCAAGTTACTCTGACCCCCTTGATTCTCAAGTTACTCTGACCC
>CAYGSO010000003.1:40919-60705 GCA_964352445.1 uncultured Pseudohongiella sp.
TCAAGTTACTCTGACCCCCTTGATTCTCAAGTTACTCTGACCCTCTTGATTCTCTTGGTTTTGGGATAGCAAGTTACTCTGACCCCTTTGATTGGTTTTAGAGTCTGGGTAGGGGTAGGGCGCCGTTTTGTAGCATCCGGCCCCAGACCCGCTCGCTGATAGCGAAGGCTTGTTCCATAATGGCGGCCTCGTCGACGGTGAGGACTTTGTGGTCGCGCATGATGAATTTGCCTTCTACTAGCACTGACTCAATATCCGATGGCTGGCCATTGTGTATCCAAGCGGAGAGGATTCTGCCTGAGGGCGTTAGGTGGGGCTTCATTCTGTCTAGCACTAGGATGTCGGCCTTTTTGCCAACTTCCAGTGAGCCAATGCTTGCCGCTTGCTTTACCGCCTCGGCCCCGCCCATGGCGGCGTCGTGGAGCATATCTTCCGGTTGGGGTAAGGTGCCGGGTATCTCATCATTGCGCTGAATACGCTCCATTGAAATGGCGGTTTTCATCACATGGAGCATGTCGTTATTGTTATTATCAGTGCCTTGGGCGATTCGGCAGCCCGCGGCGCGCAGCGCGGTGATAGGTGGGTTTACACCACGGTTGGCAGCCATTGCGGCCTGATGGGTGATAATGGTGTTGGTTCTGGCCAGTGCGCTTATTTCAGTGTTGTCGCAGTAACGGGCGTGGGCGGCAAATAGTCGGGGCCCCAAAAACCCATGGCGATCAAGAAACAGAGCGGGTCGTGCGCCGTGATAGCGCAGCATAAACTCCACTTCAGCAATAGACTGGGTCATGTGGATAGTGTATCCAAGGTCGTGCTGCTCGGCGAAGTCATGGACATCCCTAAGCAGCTGCGGTGATGACAGCTCAGTTAATGCGGCCGCTGGGAATACGCTAATGCGGCCATTGTCGGCACCATGCCATTGGCTATGCAGATCAGCAATGCGCTGCATGCCTTCAATTCTTAGGCGGTCGGAAAAAGTTGGTGGAACACTATTGGCCAGGCGCGGCGGCGACATTGGGCCATCGACGGTTTCAATGTCGCGAACCGATTCGGCAAACACCCAGCGTTGGCCGGTTGCTGCCAAGGCGCTGGCGTCTCTAGCGATGCCGCCGGTATTTTCTACCATGGTGGTGGTGCCAGATCGCAGGCCCTCAAGGGCCGCTACCACCGACATAATGGTCGCTTCTTCGCTGGAAATTAAACTGTTAGGACTGACTTCCAGCTGCAGGCTGTTGGGAAAACCAAAGTCTTCGTTAAAACCGCGGGCCAAAGATGCATCCAGGTGAGCATGACAGTTCACCAAACCTGGAAGCAGGGCCTTGCGGCTGCCGTCGATAATCTCGGCTGCTGGAAATTGAGCCACTATTTCGGCAGTCGGGCCAATGGCGGCGATAAGGCCATCTTGTATCGCGAGCGCCGTGTTAAGTAGGGTTTGCCGGTTGCTGTTATTGCTTACGATGGTGGTGTTGGTAAACACCAAGGCGGCGCTAGCTGGTGCAGCAGCGGAACTGGAGCTCTGGGCCTGGGTTTGAGGAATTAGGCTTGCGCCTAAAAGCGCGCCCGCACCAGTTAATACTTCTCTTCTGGTGAAGCCAGATTGCTGATTGGTCTTAGAGTTTTTCATTGTGCCTCCAAATAATTTAGCTTGCTCGCAGTCTTTCGTTAAAGTGTTTTCGGCACATAGACACATAGCGGTCATTGCCCCCGATCTCTACCTGTGAGCCTTCGGTAATGGCTTTGCCGCTGCTGTCCAGCCGCACCACCATCGTGGCCTTACTGCCGCAGTGACAGATTGCTTTGATTTCACTGAGGTTATCCGACCATGCAAGAAGGTATTTGCTGCCTTCAAATGGTTCACCCAGAAAGTCGGTGCGCAGACCATACGCCAGCACGGGTATGTTTAGCGTATCGGTTACCTCGCCCAGCTCATAGACCTGCTGACGCGTTAAAAACTGGGCTTCGTCTATCAGCACGCAGTGCAAGGGCTGGACTTGGTGCGCACTAATTACGATCTCCAACAGATTATGTTCAGCGGAAAAAGGCGTAGCGTCGGCTTCCAGTCCGATCCTAGAACCGACCTTGCCGACACCGTAGCGATCATCGATCAGGGGTGCCATGATCAGGGTGTTCATGCCCCGCTCGCGGTAGTTATAGCTAGACTGCAGCAGCGCGGTGGATTTGCCCGCGTTCATGGAGGAGTAGTAAAAGTAGAGTTTTGCCATGGCCTTATTCTGCCATTCCCTTTTAGGAGTTGCACTTGTTGCGGCATCGTCAATAGCGCTTTTTAGGCAAGGCTTAACCAAGTGGCGGCTAGACAAGGGGCAATGTAGAGAAGACCAATAGGTGGACTTGCCCCGACAATGCTCTTATCCTGATCACACTCACTTAAAAATAATAATGTTAACAAGGAGTTCTTATGCGTAAATCTCGTTTTTTATTATTGTCACTGATACCCGCTGTATCAATGCTGTTTGCCGCCTGTTCTCAAGCCCCATCCTCAGCCTCCAGCGCAATGTCGGCAGCCGATGGCAACCCCATTTCGGGTGTCGGGTTACCCAACCCCGCCCCAGTAGTCACTACCAACTGGGGCACATTGCCAGCTGGCCGCGAATGGGGCTCAACCGCTGGCATAGATATCGACCCGATTGATGGTCATATCTGGGCCTATGAGCGCTGCGGCGCCGGTAATTTTGGCGGAGGTGTGCCAATCAACTGTGATTCTAATCCAGTCGATCCAATTTTTAAGTTTGACCGCAATACTGGGGAGGTGCTGGCCAATTTCGGCGGCGGCCTAATGATGACCCCTCACGGCATTCACGTAGATGCCGATGGCAACGTCTGGGTTACCGACTTTGCCAACAACGAAGCGCAAACCAAAGGCCAGCAGGTGCATAAGTTTAGCCCTGACGGTGAACTGCTAATGAGTCTGGGCACTGCGGGTAAAGCGGGCAGTGGCCCGAATCAGTTTAATCAACCCAATGATGTGATTACCGCGCCCGATGGCAGTATCTTTGTGTCCGACGGTCACAACGGCCAGGGCATGACAAGCAATGAGGCTATGGCCGAAGGCCTTGCCGCTGGTGCCACCGCGCGCATTATTAAGTTCTCGCCAGATGGCACTCGGCTTAAACAATGGGGCCAGATCGGCGTTGAGCACGGTGAGTTTCGAACACCCCATGCCATGGCATTCGATTCCAAAGGGCGGCTCTGGGTGGCGGATCGAGGCAATCACAGAATCGAGCTCTTTGATCAGGAAGGAAATTACTTAGAATCACGCTATATGTATGGGCGTATTAGCGGCTTATTCATCACCAAGGACGATATGCTGTATGCGATTGATTCTGAGTCAGCGCCAACCAATCATGTGGGGTGGCGCAATGGGGTTAGAATTGGCCACATAGACAGCGATGAGATCACTGCTTTCATTCCGCCGTTTGAGCGCGATGATCGGGTTTATCAGGGCACTGCCGGGGAAGGCGTGGCGGTAGACGCAGACGGCAATGTCTATGCCGCCGAAGGCCCTAACTCTCTGAGATGGGCGGGCGGGGCGTTTACAAAATATAGCGTCCAATAAGCCTAACTAAATCCCAACGCGCTGTGCTGTTGGCAGAGCGTTGGGGTTACTCTTTGGCTATTTTCTCGCGCATGCTTGATAGCCAATCAAGCTGGCAGCTAAGCCTAAAACCGCGTTAGGACAGTTCCCCTTTTCACTACAAACCATTTATAGTGACCGCTTAACTAACTTGACTTCACTTTTGGAGAGCCTAACCATGAAGAGCCTTTCACTGTTCGCTGTTTTGGGGAGCTTGCTGCTTGTCGCATCGGCATCCGCCCAGCAGCAAGAAGAATATGATTATTGGCAGCATCAGCGAGAAATGATCGCGCGCGGTCAGCAGGCGGTGTTTATGTGCAATGGCTTGTTCACCTCCAACCGAAGCTTAGAACAAGTATTCAAGGACGAACTGGCGTTTTTGCCTGACCCGATTGGCACGGCAGATGGCGGCGATTATACCGTTGTTTGGAATCTAAAAGCGGTAGAGGTGGGCGCCGCTGGCGCAGTGCCTGTCATGCGAGCGGTGTTCAGAGAAGGTATTGGCTGTATCGTGTTGCCGCCTGATCAAACTCTTGCGGATATTGATCGGCTACCCGAATTAACTTTGCCACTGCCTGCTGGTGATGCCTCGCGAATCCCTTGGCCAAACGGTGACCTAGTAGAAGCAAAGCCATTGCCGGCAAATATTGACGGAGCCGCGCTGCAGGCAGCTTCGGATTGGTCATTTGATCGGCCAAGCCCGGAACAGAATACCCTCAGTCTTTTGGTTTTATACAAAGGTGAGATAATCCATGAACGCTATGCCCCCGGGGTTGATATGCGTACGCGCACTAGAACCTGGTCAACTGCCAAGAGCATGGCGACAACCTTGATTGGTATGTTGGTAGACCAAGGCAGGATGGAGCTTGACGCGCCCCTTGGCTTTAGCTGGTATCCAGACACAGCAGATGCCGAGACTGACCCCCGGAACGCAATTACTCTGCGCCATGTGCTGAATATGAGCAGCGGGCTGGAGACCATCGATAACAGTCGGATGGAGTATGCCACCGGTTCAGGGCTTTCCTATTGGGCCGGTGCTAGTTCGGTGACCGGTGCCCGCAGCCGCGCCCTGATCAGAGAACCAGGGTCTCACTTTGACTATGAAAACTACGATACCTTGCTGGCCGTTTACGCTATGAAGCAGGCTCTTGGCGGCGAAAAAACCTACGCTGAATTTCCCCGTAAGGCGCTGCTAGACAAAATTGGAATGCGCAATACCTTGGTCAGTACTGACCGCTTTGGCGACTTCATTCTTAGCAGTCAGGTGTACACCAATGCCCGAGACCTGGCACGTTTTGGTTTGCTCTACCTGCAAAATGGCTTGTGGGATGGTGAGCGCTTGATTTCTCAACAGTGGATAGACTTTGTAACAACCCCAGCGCCTGCAACCGTAGGCCGCGGCGGTATGTACGGTGGCCAATGGTGGCTGGTACCCGAAGGGCGCGACGATGTTCCTGCCGATGCTTACTCTACTGCAGGTAATCGCGGGCAATTTACTATCGTTGTGCCCAGCCATGATTTGGTGATTGTACGCAGAGGTCTAGACTACGGTCGCCAAGGCTTTGATCGCTGGGATTTGACCCGTGAAGTGATAAAAGCAATAGACTAGTCACCGGTGGGCCTGGGTTAACTGCGCGGGTCCACTTTCAACTCCCGCTTGTAGCGTTTGAAGTTCTTTACGTAAACATCGGCGCTTAACAACAGCATAGCTTGCTGCTCAGCGCTTAGCTCGCGCACCACCTTGCCGGGCGACCCCATAACCAATGAACCATCGGGAATCACCTTGCCTTCCGGGATCAATGTGTTTGCGCCGATCAAACAATTCTTACCTATTTTGGCATTGTTCAGGACCACAGCGTTGATGCCGATGAGTGAGTTATTGCCGATGGTACAGCCGTGAAGCATGACTTTATGGCCAACCGTCACGTTTTTTCCAATGTTTAGTGGAACGCCTTCGTCACTGTGCAAGACAGAGCCATCTTGAATGTTGGAGTTTTCGCCAACGGTGATTAAGGCGTTGTCGCCGCGGATGACAGCGTTGAACCAAACGCTGGCGTTTTTTTCTAACACTACATTGCCAATGACGGTTGCGTTGTCTGCAACGAAATAATCTTCACCGCTTACTTGAACTGCAATGTCACCTAGTTGATACAGCATGGTCGGTCTGCCTGATTGATAGTTTATTGAAGGTTTCATGAGCAATAGAGTTGCTCAGCTATTGTTTGTTAAGACTACTACAGCACTGCTTAAATCCCCAGCGAAGGGGCGGGCTGTTTATGCGCACAGTAGCGCCAAATTAGTGTGCTTAAAACGCAAAACGACTCTATTTGGAGCGGCGTAGCTGGCTGTTGCGCCCTCAATCTGTGCGTTGAATAATGTTCATTGATTGTTGTGAGCAACCGGTTTATGTTCGGTCAATACGGGCTATAAACCGAAGAAAATAATCTTAATAACGAGAGCCAGGCAATGAAAGAAACTAGTTCCTTCACACTAAAAATTTCCCTGCTGAGCCTGTGCTTCGCCGCGCTCACTGGGTTTCAAGTCAGCAGCTACGGGCAGAGCAGTGGGCAGACCGAGATACTTTGGGATAACTACGGCGTCGCCCATATTTTTGGCGCCGATGAGCCTTCTACCTTTTACGGTTTTGGCTGGGCCCAGGCCCAGAGCCACGGTGATCTATTGCTTCGGCTGTTCGGCCAAGCCCGCGGCAAAGGTGCCCAGTACTGGGGGGCCGATTATGCTGAGACCGATATTTGGCTGCTAAGCAACAATGTGCCGGCTCGGGGCAAGCGCTGGTATGGGCAGCAGTCTGCGTCATTCAAGGAAAATCTCGATGCCTTCGCGGCAGGGATCAACGCCTATGCCCAAGAGCATGCCGAGGGCATAGACCCTGAGGTGCTGGTCGTTCTTCCTGTAACGGGTGAAGACGTTGTGACCCATGCCCACCGATTGATGAACTACATATACGTGGCGTCGCCTAACCGCATTATTGATGGCAATGCGCCAAACCCTTCTCTGCAGCAGGGGGTGGCTGGTTCTAATACCTGGGCCGTGGCACCGGCAAAGTCTGAGTCGGGAAACACCCTGCTACTGCAGAATCCTCATCTGCCTTGGGCCAGCGGTTTTTTTACCTACTATGAAGCCCACATGCAGGGGCCGGGGTTTGAGATGTATGGGGCCACCCAAGTTGGTTTGCCGGTAATACGCTTTGCATTCAATCAGCACATGGGAATTTCCAATACCGTGAATGGCATGTTGGGCGCTACCACGTATCTTATTAACCGCAGCGGCGAGGGCTATGAGTTCGATGGCGATGTGCTTGATTTTGCTACCCAGCAGGTGTCTTACCAGGTGAAGCAGCCCAACGGTGAACTCGACGAAGTGACTTTCACTTTAAATTCCACCGTACATGGACCGGTATTTGAAACACCCAACGGCAGCTGGGTCGCGTTAAGGGTTGCAGGGTTAGACAGACCATTCATGCTGGAGCAGTATTTCGACATGCTCAAAACTGAAAACTTTGAGCAGTTCGAAGCGGTAATGTCGCGCAACCAGGTGCCTACATTCAATATTACCTACGCCGACAAAGACGGGCACATTCAATACATTGACAACGGCATTTTGCCAAAACGTAAAAATGCCTCCAGAGATTTTTGGGCACAGCATGTGCCGGGGGATTCTTCAGACTACCTGTGGACCGAGCTACACGATTATGAAGACCTGCCAAAGGTCACCGACCCCGGCTCGGGCTTTGTGCAAAACTCCAATGATCCACCCTGGGTTGCGACCTACCCTCCCACTTATCATCCTTCGCAGTTTCCAGACTATGTGGCGCCAGTTGGACCTATGTCGCTGCGGGCGCAGAACTCGGTAAAGATGATGGCGGAAACACCCAAGCTGAGTTTCGACAAGTTTATTGAGCTTAAGCTGTCTAACTATGCCCTGATGACCGAACGGGTGCTTGACGATTTGCTCAGCGCCGCCGCCAACAGCTCAGACGCAGATGTGCAGGCGGCCCACGCGCTGCTAAGCAGCTGGGACAGGCATTACACGACAGATAACCAAGCCGGTTTGCTGTTTGAAGAGTGGGCGGCGCTGTTTGCAGGCCGCAGCTATGCTGGGCTTGATAACT
Organism: uncultured Pseudohongiella sp.; assembly: GCA_964352445.1. Taxonomy (GTDB): domain Bacteria; phylum Pseudomonadota; class Gammaproteobacteria; order Pseudomonadales; family Pseudohongiellaceae; genus UBA9145. Next base: position 48,644 of record CAYGSO010000003.1, read on the forward strand.
ATGCCCAGACCTGGTCTTTGGAAGAACCAATCACCACCCCTAGAGGTCTTAAAGACCCCGCTGCAGCCGTTGCAATGCTGAAGCAGGCTGTAACAAACACGGTAGCTAAATACGGCGCGATCGATGTGCGCTTTGGTGATGTTTCACGTTTCGACCTTGATGGGAAAAACATTGCCGGCCACGGCGGCTTTGGTAATTTAGGCGTGTTTCGAGTCATTACTTGGGGCGCCTTAAATGAGAATCGGCAGCGAACACCGGTGCACGGAGAAACTTGGGTCGCCATGGTGGAATTTGCTAATCCGGTAAAAGCCTATGGCCTTATGAGTTATGGCAACTCAAGGCAAAACGGGACGTCCCACTACAATGATCAGCTAGAGCACCTTGCGGCTGATGAATTTAGAGAGCTGTATCTGCAGCGCTCGCAGATTGAAGACAACACCGTAGAGAGAGTTTTATTAACACCCACTAAATAGCGGTTGAAGTTTATTAATTGCAGTCATTAATTTTTAAGTAGTAAATTTTTAGGGTCAACACTATGGGCGATGAAGTGCGAAAAATAAGGCTTGGTAAAACTAATCTATTGGCAAAGTTTAGTTATTGCGCAGCGCTAGTTTCGGTTTCCCTAACTAGCTTTGGTCAAGATGTGGTGTTCACCCCAATTCAAGAAGGGCTGTTTAGCGATGCCTATGGACAATCTAACGCTTGGGGTGATTATGACAATGATGGTGATTTAGACTTAGCCGTGCTATTTCTGGATCGACCGGTACGTTTATATGAAAACGATGGCCGCGGTCAATTCGCCGAGGTTGCCGCTAGCCGCAATCTGATTGCGCCAAATGGCAACGCCCGCTCGGTGGCATGGGCAGATTATGACGGCGATGGCGATTTAGATTTGTACATTGGTTATGCCGATCGGGTAAATCCCAATCAGCTGCTGGAAAATCAGCTGCAGCAGGGCTCGCTGTCATTTGTCGAAGTTGGGGCAGATAAAGGCGTAGGGCTTATAGGCTTAACCCGGCAGATCAATTTCATCGATTTTGATAGCGATGGAGATTTGGATCTGCATGTAGCAATCCGCAACGCCAACAACTACCTGTTTAAAAACACCGAAGGGTCGTTTACCAACGTTGCCGGCCAGGTCGGGTTTTATGAGCCGCGGCGCACGGTTGGAGCCTGCTGGTTTGATATGGACGGTGACGGTGATTTAGATGCATTCACCGCTAACCAAAGCGGCGACAGAGACGGCCTTTACCGCTATGAAGATGGCCGCTTCGAAGATGTTGCGATGGCCTTGAATATGGATCAAGCGCGGCGACCGCTCATAGATGGCGGTGTCGGCTGCGCCGTGGCCGATTACGACAACGATGGTGATCTTGACCTGTACGTGGCCGAATACGGTGATGACTCTTTGTTCCGTAATAACGGCGACGGCAGTTTCACTGATGTCGCTGGCGCCATGGGAGTCGCGGTGCATGATCATATCGTCACTGGGGTGTGGGGCGATGTGAACAATGACGGCCTGCAAGACCTGTACATTGTCGGCTACGTTAACGGCAAACCGGGCACTGCTGACTACCTGTTCATAAACAAAGGGGATCGTTTTGAAAATCAGATTCCCGCTAACGTGATGGCATACGATACCGATCACGGGGTTCAATTTGCCGACATAGATAACGACGGTGACCTTGATTTGGCGTTGGCGGCCAATGACCCTGCCGGGTCTCATTATGTGTTTCGCAATGAGCTGCTCAACCCACAGGCCTCGCTAAAAATTCAGGTGCTGGACTCGCAAGGGGCTTATGTGATGGCAGGTACAGAAGTGCGTGTCTACGCTTCTGGCCGCGACGAGCTCCTAGGCCTGCGAATGTTAGATACTGGCAGCGGCTACAATTCGCAGAACGCGATGCCAGTGCATATTGCAACGGGCAGCCATGAAACTGTCGATGTAGAAATTCGTACGATGTCAGTTTCAGGTGGCAATATAGAGCGATTGGAAAACGTCAGGGTAAGCGACTATCACAATGGCACGTTGATAATCCGAGCCCAGTGACATCCGGATCAAAAGGGTCAGAGTAACTTGATATCCTAGGCGGTGATACGAGGGGGTCTAACAGACTCCGCTTTATATTTAGAGCTGATATGTCTTCGATATTTCCTATGGGTGTCACACTCAGAAGGTTTCTAAGGTTCTGGGTACGGCTTCCAATAGGTTATCCGGTATTTTAGCGGATCGGCTAATACGTTCTTCCTCGCCGCGCTCACTTCAGCTTCAGTCAAGGGCTGGAAATCTGCCGGCAGGGTATCGGCATTGAACCTCTGCAGGATCCAATTGATTACTTGAGTGAGCTCGGCATCATCGATAGGCGCAGAGGAGGCGCCAGGAATTTGGACTAAATAGTCCCGCATTTGCGGTACTTGCATCATCCGCCCCAGTTCGCTGACCAAGGTTGGTACATTGGGGTGGCTGCCCTCGCCTGTCACGCCATGGCAGCCAGTACAATACAGTAAATAATTAATACGGGGTGTGGCTGCCTGAGTCAGCGCAGAAAGCAACGCGAAAAGGCCAACCAAGAAAAAACCCAGCGCTAGTTTTAGTGAAGTGGTCATTAATTTGCTTCGTCTGTGGTTCCAAGCACTAACGACACGGTGCAGTGATAGCTGGTGTTTTCTGTGCCAAAACACCACAGCACGGTGTTGCTATTGCTATTGAAGTAAACCGGCTTGTCGCCCTCGGTATTATGGCAGCTGCAGCGCGCACAGACCGCCTTGCCACAGCAGTCGTTGTAGGACATTAGGTAATCTCGGCCGTCAACTGGATTGCGACAAGTGCCAACCCAAGTGATGGGAGAGGCTTCGGACCCTGGCGGACAGGAGGTATAAGAGCCGCCGCAGCAAGTACATAAAGTTCCGCTCATAGCGCAATAGCGCCAGTATTCACAGCTTTGCGGATCACCGATTTCTTGAATCGAGCTTTGCGCGAAAGAGCGCGAAACCGGGAGCAATGGAAAAGCCGCGGCGCCTGCCAGCATCATACCTATGCGGGACAGAAAGTTTCGCCTAGACAGCTTGCGAGCAAGCATTAAGCCTGTTCGCTTGGCATTTTCATCTATCCAGTAATAACTGCGATCAATTATTCTTTCAATGTTCATGATGTGTGTTCCACCGGGGTAGGGGTTTGTTCTAATTTGCTCGCGCTGTCTTCAAGGTGACCGATATATTCCTGTACTGAGGTGATGCCAGAATCCATTGATTCAATGAGGCTCTCCATATGTTCTCGAGTATTAACCAGGCCTTTGCTTTTTAGGGTGCCGTCGGCGGCAATCAGCACCGCAAAAGGCAGCTTGCTGACCTCAAAGCTTCGGCCTAACTGCTCGGAGATTACATAGGGGACATTGTTCAGATCCATCTCGTTTGCGTAAGTCTGATGGGATGTCAGTTCATCGCCATCGCTTGCTAGGATCAATCGCATACGTTTTGACTCTGACTTAACTAAGGCTTTGGCTGTAGGGACCAATGACTTGCACACCGGGCAGGTGGGTGAGACAAATAAAATAAAGCTAGCGACAGCCGCGTCATTTATACCGCCAACAGTCACTTGGTTTCCTGCCAAATCAGTTAAGTCCAAGGGGCTTGTCTTCTCTCCTACCTTCGGGCCAGATGTGGGCATTAACGCGCCAGCTGGGGCAACCCGCTCATAGAGAATTCCCACTTGCCGAGTTAAGGCAAATAGCAGAGTAGAAAGAATAATAACCGCAATCCACAACACGATATTAGAGATGACTAAGGCTTCAACCATTGGTGATGTTCCTTGTCTTGCTGAGCCAAGGCTTCATGCGCAGGCTATTGGCGATCAGCTGGTTAATGGCTGCATAGATAAAGATACACACGACACTCGCCCCAACCAACGCCAGATAATCGACGGCGTTAATGGCTCGGGTGGTAGCAGGCGCTGCAGCGACCGATGCCAATAGAGCAAGAACAGTGTTGCGATATACTTGAGCTTCAGAGATTTGCGCCGAAGGACTACTTTTGTCAGTTTTTGATGACGCAAGGCTACAGCCACAGTCAATATCTCGGCGACCCCTAAGTAGATTAATTGCAATTGCTGCGGCGTAAACCAAAAGTAATCCTGCACTGAGAACCGGTACGGCTCTCAGCTGAAAACCGAGCACTGCGATCAGAAACCATCCAAAGGCTAAGATGATTTCCAGATTGGGGATTAACAGTGTAGTGGGCCGCAACAGCATTGCAGGCAAAACCTTATAGGCACGAAGTATCAGGAAGAACTCATTTCTGTTGCTCAGTTTATGCGCCGCGGCCAGCACAAACAGCACAGCAAATCCGAGGGCAACAATGCGAATAAACAGAGGATCTAGCAAAGTCAGAAATCCTCGAACATAGCGGCAGAGGGGGTTTCTATACTGCGCTCATGGGCAAAGGTTAGGGCGTTATACACGTGGGTGCCGCCCTCATCGTCGCCAACAATTAGTTTAGGATTGGCTTCTTGGGTCACTGTGAGGCTATAGGCAGGGGACTCAAGTTCAAGCTTATGCAGCAGGCGCTGGGTCTTGCTGTCTACCACCCAAATCTGAGTGCCCGATTCGTGATGAGTATCAACCTCGCCTTCATGCATGGCGATATAGAGCAGGCCAGTGGCTTGATGGGCGCTAAAAAACTCAGTCCCCCCGGGACGCCAAGCTTCCATACCTTCGGGGATAATGCTCCAAGCATCGCTGATTTCAATTTCATCGTCATCGGTGCTGACTTCAAAAATACGGCCAGCATGGGTGATTAGAAACCAGCCGTCTGCTGCTCGAGCGGTGCGGTCAAACACTGCATCTGCCATCACGTCAAAGAAAATATCGCTGCGCACGCGGTTCTGTTCAAACCCGCTAACGTCCAGCTGCACTAGCTGCAGTGTGCCGTCGCCACAGACCTGCAAAAAATCGCTTTCGGCCACCGGCATAATCACGGCGCAGCCGGGCGTCGATATTTCATAAATGAACACCCGGTCTTCAACGTCAACAATTGACACCGAATGACCCGGATTCATATTCAGCACGGCAAGGTGCCTGCCGTTATTCATAAGGCCCAGATGATTGCGGACCGAAAGCCGCGCCATATGGTTTGGAATAATAATCTCTGCTACCGGGCTTAAATTGTCATAGTCATAAACCGCGACTAAATCTGTTCGCTCGCCGCGCACATTGCGAGCAACGTAAGACTCTGCGGCGTAAAACTCTTTGCGTGGCCCCCAGCTAGTGACCGCGGGGGTATTTCTCGACAGAGAAAGTAAGCCCTGCATCTGGCCTGTGTTGGCATCGAAAATATAACCGCCATTACTGGTTTTCGAAATAAACCAATTCTCGCCAGGGTCTGGCATGGTTTCGATAGTGATTTCTTCAGGAATGATTTGCGCGGCAGCGACTGGTATGGCAAGGCTTAAGATTAACGCCAAAGGGGTGGTGACGCGCATTATTTTTCTCCGCAGACTAGAAGGTTAACTCTACTTTAGGGTCTGGATGACAATATCAACAAAAACCAACGGAGTAAAAGTAAATTCATAGCCTGATTGGAGGGGGGTAGATTAGAGCAGTAGTAAAGGCACTAATTAGACGCATAGGCCTCTAATTAGTGCCGAGTTTAGGCATCGACTAGCCTAAATGCTGGAGCACAGCGTCCATGCTTGTTTTAGCGTCGCCAAACAGCATGTCGGTGTTGTCTTTTAAGAACAGAGGATTATCTACCCCTGCATAGCCCGAAGCCATGCTGCGCTTAAGTACTATACAGGATCTTGCTTTCCACACTTCAAGCACCGGCATCCCGGCAATAGGGCTATTGGGGTCTGTTTGCGCGCTTGGGTTAACAATGTCATTGGCGCCAATGACTAAGGCCACATCGGTGCTTGGAAAATCCTCGTTGAGCTCGTCCATCTCTAGCACGATGTCGTAAGGGACCTTGGCCTCGGCCAACAGGACATTCATATGCCCTGGCAATCGCCCGGCCACAGGGTGTATTCCAAACCTCACGTTCTTGCCTTTGCTGCGTAGCTTTTTAGTGATTTCGCTAACCGTCACTTGCGCTTGTGCCACTGCCATGCCGTAGCCGGGGACGATGATGATGTCGGTCGCGTCTTTTAACAAGGTGGCCACTTCTTCGGCGCTAACCGAGGTCACTTCGCCTTCTTCTTCGCCTACTGCGGCTGTAGCGCCGCCACCAGTGCCAAAGCCGCCGAGTATTACGTTCAAAAACTTTCGGTTCATGGCTTTACACATAATGTAGCTTAATATCGCGCCACTTGAACCTACCAGTGCACCGACGATGATTAAGGCTGTGTTGGAAAGCATAAAACCCGTGGCCGCTGCGGCCCAGCCAGAATAGCTATTGAGCATCGAGACAACCACCGGCATATCCGCACCGCCGATCGCCATTACCAAATGGATGCCTATCACACAGGCGATTGCCGTCATGATCAATAGGGGAATCAAGCCGGCACCATGGCCTCCAGCATTGAGGAAGAAATACCCTAACACCAGACTCACAGACAACATTGCAAGGTTCAGTAGGTGCCTGCCCGGAAGCATCAATGGCTTGCCACCAATTAGCCCCTTTAATTTACCAAACGCGATTATTGATCCGGTAAATGTGATGGCGCCAATGAACACGCCTAAATACACCTCTACATCATGAATTAGCTGCTCGGATCCCTCGAAACTGGCAGCAGGGTCTAGGTAGCTTGACAGGCCGACCAGCACAGCGGCGAGGCCGACGAAGCTGTGCAAGATGGCTACCAATTCGGGCATGGATGTCATTTCTACCCGGGCCGCGATAACTGCGCCGATGGCGCCGCCAGCAAGCATAGCGGGAAACAATACTTGGTAGTTACTGACGGCCCCACTCAGGATAGTGGCTATGATGGCAATGGCCATTCCTAGCATACCCATAATGCTGCCGCGTCTTGCCGATTCTTGATTGCTTAAACCGTTGAGGCTCAGAATAAAGAGCGCGCCTGAGGCCAGGTAGGCCGCACTTAACATTTGTTCATTCATTATCAGCGTCCTCCTTAGTCTTCTCTGCGGAACATTTTCAGCATCCGCCAGGTTACAAAAAATCCACCGCCAATATTTAGCGACGCTATAAACACAGATATTGTCGCTAGTATCACGATGGTCGAGCTTGCACTGCCTATTTGTAGCAGGGCGCCGATGATGATGACGCTGCTAATCGCATTGGTTACGCTCATAAGCGGAGTGTGCAGCGCTGCTGAGACGTTCCACACTACCCAGTAGCCGATAAAGCATGAGAGCACAAATACCGTAAACAATTGCATAAACTCCGGGGGTGCCGCGCTACCCATCCACCATAGAGCAAGCCCAGCAGCGAGCAGCGCGCCGACAAACCCCATGCCCGAGCTTTTGTTTGGTGCGGGCGCCGCAGTTTGCGCCGGCTGTGGTTTGGTTGGCGCTGCGGAAACGGCCAGTGCGGGGGGTGGCCAAGTAATTTTACCTTGCTTAATTACTGTGGTGCCACGTATCACAACATCTTCCATGTTGACATTGATGACACCATCCTTCTGGGGGGTTAAGTCCGTCATCATATGGCAAAGGTTTGAGCCATAGAGCTGGCTTGACTGGGTTGGCAGCCTGCTCGGTAGATCGGTATAGCCAATGATTGAAACACCATGGGCGATAGTAACTTCACCTGGCACTGTGAGTTCGCAGTTGCCTCCCTGTTCTGCAGCCAAATCTACAATCACGCTGCCTTGCTTCATCATCTCAACCATGTCGGCCAAGATAAGCTTGGGTGCGGGCTTCCCGGGAATTAACGCTGTCGTGATGATGATGTCTACTTCTTTTGCCTGCTCTCTAAAGAGCGCCATTTCGGCATCAATAAACTCTTTGCTCATGACCTTGGCATAGCCGCCTGCCGTGCCGCCGCCTTCATCGGATTCAAATTCCAATTCTAAAAATTGAGCGCCCATGCTTTGGACCTGCTCTTTCACCTCTGGCCGCGTATCGAATGCTCTAACAATCGCGCCCAAGCTGTTGGCAGTGCCAACGGCGGCTAGACCAGCTACACCTGCGCCGATAACCATTACCTTAGCCGGAGGTACTTTGCCTGCAGCCGTAATCTGGCCAGTAAAAAATCGGCCAAAGTGATTGGCAGCTTCTATCACGGCGCGGTAGCCGGCGATGTTAGCCATTGAAGAAAGGGCATCAAACTTTTGCGCTCTGGATATTCTTGGTACTGAATCCATGGCTAGCACAGTGACATTTTTTGCCGCTAGCTGCTGCAGCAGACTCTCGTTTTGGGCAGGCCAAATGAAACTAATAAGAGTTGAACCCTCCTGTAAAAGTTCGGATTCGTGCAGCTTAAGACCGGAATGCTGCTGGGGGGCGCGTACCTTTAAAATAATGTCTGCCTCAGCCCATAGGGTTCGCGTATCAGCGACAACCTTCACCCCTGCGGCGGTGTAAGCCTCGTCAGTGAAATTGGCATTGGCGCCAGCGCCGGCTTCAATCAGGCATTCATAACCAAGTTTCTGCAGCCTGAGAGAAGTTTCTGGGGTCATAGCGACGCGGTGTTCGTTGTCGTGAATTTCTTTGGGTACACCAATCTTCATGCCTATTTTTTCCTTTTAGCCAAGGGGCGCAGTACGTTGTGCCGCGTAAATTAACTGGCTTAATCTTCTTGGGAGAGACTAACTCACTCAAACAGCTAGCGCTATCTTGAGTTTCTAGACAATGTTGCGGAATTATCGACAGGGCCGATAGGGGGTACGGAGGGCGCTAGCAACTCACATAAGCTGTGGCATCCTATCTAAATTGCTTATGCTTTGCCAATAAGCCCGACAAGTCTTCGACACCCAGTTGTCGTGCTAAATCGAGGAAGTCTGTGGCGATGATATCGAAATCACCCTCGGGGTTTGTGTTTACTTCTCGATTAGGGCCTCTTTCCAACGGGCGAATAACGTAGGCGGTTCTAAGACCGGCTTTTGCCGCGGCGCGAAGGTCACTAGGGTGGGTGGCTACCATAAGAATCTCATTCGGCTCGAGACTCAGCAATTCGGCAGCCTTCAGATAGGCTCTGGGGTCGGGTTTATAGTGGCCCGCTAACTCGGCAGACAGGATGGCATCCCAAGGCAGGCCAGCATTCTTAGCCATGTTGGTCAGGAGGGAGACATTGCCATTGGACAGCGTGGTAATGATGTATTTGGTTTTTAAGCGGACCAAGCCCTGCAGTGTATCCGGCCAAGGTGAAAGTCGGTGCCAGGCATTATTGAACCGGGTTAAATCGTCTGCGGAAAGGTCTTCTAGCTCATACTTTATGACTAGTTCATCCAAAATCATTCGGTGCAGATCATCTAATTTGGTCCACGGCATTTCCCCTGTTCTGACTCTGTTCATGGCCGGGCCATAGCCAGCTCGCCACTGGTCGGCAAACTCACCCCAGTCTAGGCCATAGCCCTTGTCAGCACTCAAAAGCTGGCCTTCGCGGATGATCGATCCACGCCAGTCCACTACTGTGCCAAACACGTCAAAGCTTAGTGCCTTTATCTTAGTCACATCGAACTGCGGTTTGGGTTGTTGGGCAGACGCGGTGAGCGGCGATAAAATAAGCGGTATAAGAACGGGCAGCAAAGCCCAACCGAAAAGTTTAGCGAAACTACCGGTTCTTGAGATCTGATCTTTGCACATGATTAATCGCCCCTATACTGGAAATTTTGAAGGCTTATTGGGTTTGCAGTTTAACCGCGATAGCCTCTCGATCCACCTGCTTACCTTTCAGGAACACTCGCTCAATGAGCTGAGTATTCGAAATCGACTCCAGCGGATTGGCATGGAGAACAAGCAGATCGGCGCTATAGCCCGCAGCGATCAAGCCAAGGTCCGTTAGATTCAAGTGCTTTGCTGCGCGGGAAGTGCCTGCAATTAGAGCCTGCATCGGGGTAAACCCAAGTTGGGTATAGATTTCTAACTCTCTGTGGCCAGTGTAGCCAAAGGGATGATTAGGTATTGCCCCCGCATCGGTGCCAAGTATCACGTCTACCTGCTCTTCGCTTAGAAGTGTAAACGCTGCTTGCAGCCTTTGTTCTAGTCGAGCTAATTCCTGCTGTTGGGGTTGAGACAGAGCAGGGCGCTGACTCAGCTGCTGCTGCAGGGCTGCACTAATAACCGGCTGCAGGAACCTATCCTGTCCTATGTTTTGTCTTCGCAGCTGGGCTAGACCAAGGTTGGGGACGATGAATACTTGGTTTAATCCAGCGGCAGCGGCGATTTCTCGATTAAAGCCTTGCTCGAGTCTGCCGTGCAAAAAGCCAGCCGCGCCTGCATCTATTTGTGCAAGCATGTCCTGGGCAGACTGTTGGTGGACGAGGGTTTTTAGGCGAAGCCTTTGGGCTTCGGCGATAAGGGGCCGGTAGATGTCTGGGTGTAATTTAGTCTGGCTGCCACCCCGATCATCTATCCACACTTTTATGAATGGCACGCCGAGTTTTTCTATATCACGGGCGGCATTAATTGCGCCAACTGTGTCATTGAGCCCCCTAAGCACTTGGGTATTCAGGCGCTGTTCTACGGCGGCGATTTGAGTGAGAAATTGATCATTGGGGCCTTGGCCCGGGGGCCCCATGCCGGCGGCAAACAATAGTCTGGCCCCGCCAAGCTGATTTCGAGACTGCATGTTTTGGATCGATAGCGCGAGGTCAATGGGGTCGGTGCCGGCCGACAATACCGCGGCAAAGCCGTAGTAGGCATATTGTTCCAAGTTGGCAATAATATTTTCAAGGCTGTAATTGTCCGCCCCCCAGCTTGTGGCGCTTTGAAAACCAAGATGAGCATGGGCATCGATTAAAGCCGGCATTATGGTTTTGCCGCTGAGCTCAATAATCTGGGCGTTGAGGTCAACGCTGATTTCGTCGGTGCTAACAGCAGCGATGAGTCCGTCTCGAATTAGTACGGAACCACGCTCAATCACAGCTCCGTCACCAATGATTAGCCTGCCATTTTTTAGGAGGATGTCTTGACTGTGAGCAAAGGTCGAAAAGGCGCTAAAACAAACCAGTAGGGAAAGTTGGCGTAAGACAATAGTTAGGGGTGTTTGAATTAACATTCTGGAATCTTGTTGTTCCTTAGAATCAGTAAACTCACTCTATCAGGCTAGTGTCGATACAATAGCCATGGGCTCTCACGATCGTTACACTCTACACCCAAGTGTTTGTCTGCTTCAATAGCGTTTTGTGTCGATTCAATTTAATGAGCTTAAGGATAGGGTGATTGTATGAGTATTTATCATGGGCGTCGGGTAGCGGTTGTAGGGTTTATTGTTTTCTCGTGCCTTGGTCAAGCTGGCATTGCACAAACCGGTGCAGATGACCCGATTCGGGAACTGGTAGCTAGGCTTGATCTTGATAGCTATAAGCAGACTATTCAGGGACTGGCTCAATTTGGCGACCGGCGCCAAGGCACCCAGCGCAATGCAGATGCACTGGATTGGATTGAGCAGCAGCTGCAGGCCGCGGGCTGCGATAATATTGAGCGCTTGGACTATCTGTTTGACCCAGCACCTAGGCCGCCCCGAGCAGCCCGCTCGGCACCAACTCAGACGCCAGATTTGACCACCCCAAGCGGGGGTAAGGTTGGCCGCAACGGCAGTGGACCCGGAGGCTCGTCAGTGTTCGGCTATCGGATTCCAACTGCCGTTAACACAGACCTTGATGCCCAGCCCGACGAGCGGATTCGGCTGCTCAACACGCAAGTGCCGGTCAATGGGCCACGCCAAGAAATCTACTGCACAAAAGTGGGTTCACTCCACCCCAACGAAATGTACATCGTCAGCGCCCACATGGACGGCCACGGCGTTAATGAAGCGGTTAACGACGATGCATCTGGTACCGCCTTAGTCATAGAATTAGCCCGCCTATTCAATTCCCCAGATGTGACTACCGAGCGCTCTATTCGCTTTGCCCTGTGGAATAATGAGGAAACTGGGCTCAATGGCTCCACAGCTTATGTTGAGCAGCGGCAAGGGCTTCAGGGCATTGAAAATCCACCGGGCTCCGG
>CAYGSO010000003.1:60805-167961 GCA_964352445.1 uncultured Pseudohongiella sp.
CAGTGCCGTCTATTAGTCTTAGGGAGAATGAGAGAGGTGCTCACACCGGTGCGGGCTGGAATCCCACGTGGCACACGGTGCTGGACGTGTGGACGACTTTTTCAGACGACGACTTCAGGCTTGGTCTGAATGCGGCTCAAACAACTCTATCGGCTATCGCAAAACTTACCGGCACGTCGGTATCGCCCTAGGGATTAGCCAGTAATCTGATTGGGGTTGAAGGCGGTGACAAGAATGAAATACAGGTGATACAGCATCACTAAAAAGTGCGACTACATATTGCTTGTTACTGTAAGCACAGCTGACACGACAAAAACCTAAGCCGCTGGCGCTGAAGGCAGTGCTGAACATACCGACACATCGGTATCGCTTTAGCGATCAGCCACTAATCTGACTGGTGTTGAAGGCGGTGACAACTAGGAAATACAGGTGATACAGCATCACTAAAAAGTGTGACCACATATTGGTTGTTACTGCAGGTACGATTGACACTGCAAAGAGACTTAAGCCGATGGGACTGAAGGCGGTGCCTAGGATCACTAGGTCAGCGAGTTGGGCCATAAAAATAAACACGGCGAGCCCTAAGAAAATTGGTCCCCTGCGAGCTAGGTAATACTCTCGCAGGTCTTGGTTGTCGTCCGGGCCCACGTCGGGGGTTATGGCAAAAGAGACTAAAACAATGAAGAGCGTTGGTATGATTAAGAACCAGACTTGATAAATTGCAATGAACTGAATGTCTCGATAGGGCCATATACCAACCCAATACTGAATCGCGTACAGCACCACAACGACCGACCAGCTTAGGTGTAGCCAATCAATCTTGGGAACAATGCGGGTGCGTAGTAAGTGCCCCCAGCCGCCAAAAATCTCCGTCAATGCGATCGCGATTACTACCGAAGCGATAGCCATGAGAAATTCAAATAACGACATCGTGCTTACTTCCTATAAAGTGACGGAATCTAGAGTGGATCATGGGGCCTCGAAAGTCAAAACTGACACGGCCCTCTAAGCTTAGCTAAGGTCGGCTTAGGAGCTAGCCAGGCTCAATACGCCTAGTTGCCCTGTACTGCGGCTTAGTGCAAGCCGAGTGCAAGCCTTGGCCTTGTCTATCTGTGCTCCACAACCAGCCACCGATGATTGCCACGTTCAGTGATTGGCTGGTGACAGCTTAAATTCCGCTCCAATGGTTAGCAAGGCTTGGAGTTCAGTCTCGGTTATGGGGGTAAACAGGGCTTTTTTGAACCCCCAGCCCTAGGCAAACCTTTTTTGGACATCGTTAGTGCTAACATCTATGCTTCTATTGTCTGATACAGGTTTAGCAATTCGGGCAAATCGACCCATTAATGGCTTCACTTACTCCCACTTACTGCAGAATTTATGACTACTCCAAAACCTCTATACATCTCCTATGCCGGACCTTCCCTATTGGAAACCCCCCTTCTCAATAAAGGTTCTGCTTTTACCAAGGCTGAGCGCCGAGCCTTTAACTTAATTGGATTATTGCCTCCTCGCTATGAGTCGATTGAAGAGCAGTTAGAGCGTGCATACCATCAATTTAAGAGCTTTGATGAGCCAATTAACAAGCATATTTATTTGCGGGTTGTGCAAGACACCAACGAAACGCTTTTTTATAGGCTGCTAAGCGAGCATTTGGTAGAGATGCTGCCGATTATCTATACGCCAACCGTTGGCGATGCCTGCGAGCATTTTTCGGATATTTATCGCAGTGCACGTGGAATTTTTGTGTCCTATGAAGAGCGCGATCTCATGGATGACATTCTGCGCAGCGTCACCAAAGATCGGGTGAAAGTGATAGTGGTGACTGATGGGGAAAGGGTTTTGGGTTTGGGTGACCAGGGGGTTGGCGGCATGGGTATCGCCATTGGTAAGCTGTCACTCTACACTGCCTGTGGTGGTATTAGCCCCGCCTATACTCTACCGGTGATGCTAGACGTCGGAACTAATAACCCGAAGCTATTGGATGATCCTATGTATATGGGGGTTAGGCATCCACGAGTTGAAAAAGAAGAGTATGCCGCGTTTGTTGATCAATTTATCAATTCGGTGCATGCCCGCTGGCCTGACGCCTTAATTCAGTTCGAAGATTTTGCGCAGCCCAATGCCATGCCAATTTTGCAGCGCCACCGCGACCGCGTATGCTGTTTTAACGACGATATTCAAGGTACAGCGGCTGTGACTTTGGGCTCGTTATTGGCGGCCTGCAAGCAAAAATCAGTTAGATTAATCGATCAGACGGTTGTCTTTGTGGGCGCCGGTTCTGCTGGCTGTGGCATTGCCGAAATGATCGTCAGCGCGATGGTGACTGAAGGTTTGAGCGACGCACAGGCCCGGGCCCAAGTCTTTATGGTTGACCGTTACGGCTTAGTTCATACAAAGATGGAATTGCTAATGGACTTTCAGGCCAAATTGGCACAGCCATTAGAGGCGTTTGCAAACTGGCAGTTAAGCTCGGGTGAGGCAAACCCTAATTTGTTTGATGTCGTGTCCAACGTGAAGCCAGGTATTCTTATTGGCGTTTCAGGCAAACCGGGTTTATTTACCGAAGCCGTAGTTAAGGATATGCATAGGCACTCGCCTAGGCCGATTATTTTTCCATTGAGTAATCCGTCTCGCCATGTAGAGGCCACACCGCAGGATGTTATTAAATGGACCAATGGAGAGGCCATTGTTGCCACTGGCAGCCCATTTGGCACCATTGAATATCAAAACAAGCCCTACGTGATTTCTCAGTGCAACAACAGCTATATCTTTCCCGGTATAGGTCTTGGCGTGGTAGCCGTGGGTGCGACCCGAGTTAGCGACGAAATGCTAATGACTGCCAGTATGACGTTAGCTGAGCTTTCGCCTGTTAGCGCCGATTCCGGCCAAGGTATTCTGCCGCCGCTTACTGAGCTATCTAGTTTGAGCAGGCGAATAGCGTTCGCCGTGGCTAAAACCGCAATGGACCAAGGTTTTGCAAGGCTAATAGAAGATGACGAACTTCTTGCCGCCATTGAACGCAATTTTTGGACACCTCGCTATAGAGAGTATCGACGCATAGCAACTCGGGCGCGCTAACGTAAACGCTACCGTGTCAGTTCCAACGCCGCAAATTAGATTTGAAGGATTGGTTACGAATGAGCGATTTTGTAGTAAATAGAAAAGACATAAGGCAAACCCGATTGATTGAGTCTGATGTTCCTGTGCTAAGTTCTGGGCAAGCGCTATTAGCTGTGGAGCGATTTGCTCTAACGGCGAACAACATCACTTACGGTGTTGCCGGTGACATGATTGGCTACTGGAAATTTTTTCCTACTATCTCAGGCTGGGGAAAGATTCCTGTTTGGGGTATCGCAAGCGTGGTCAAATCCAATGCCGCGGGTTTAGTAGTAGGCGATCGGTTTTATGGCTATTTTCCCATGTCGAATACGCTTGTTGTCAGTCCTCAGAGAATTTCTCCTCGAGGCTTTACTGACGGCGCCGCGCACCGTGCTGATTTACCGGTGGTGTACAATCAATATTCAAGAGTAACCCCCGAGAATGGGTTTGAGCCGGCTTTTGATAACCATAAAATGGTGTATGTGCCGCTGTTCACAACGTCGTTTATCCTGGATGATTTTTTTGCCGACAATAAAGACTTTGGGGCAAGCACCATTGTCATCGGCAGTGCATCGAGTAAAACAGCATTTGGTATGGCGTTTATGCTAAAACAAGCCGGCAGAATTAAAACACTGGGTTTGACATCCGCCGCTAACCGCAGTTTTGTGCAAGGACTAGGTTTGTATGATGAAGTAAAGACCTATGACGAGATAGAAGCGATAGACGCTAGCCAAAAAACCGCCTACGTCGACATGTCTGGCAATACAGATGTTCTGGTGCGGATGCACAATCATTTCGCCGACAATCTAGTTGCTAGCTGCGCTGTGGGCATAACCCACTGGCAGTCACGTGAAGGCGGCGCGCTGGCTAAGTTGCCGGGCGCTAAGCCGCAGATGTTTTTTGCTCCTACACAAATAGTAAAACGCATAAAAGACTGGGGCCCGGTCGAGTATCAAGAAAAATTAAATCATGCGACGGAAGCTTTCTTTGCTGAGGTAGACGGCTGGGTCACGATACAAGAGAAGAGTTTCAATCACATTAATTCCGTGTATAAGCAAGTGCTAGACGGTGCGCCGGCAAACTGCGCGTTTGTTGTAGTAATGTAAGCAGCAAAACCATTGAGATCACCAGTAGTCACAGACGCAACGTCATTTAATCGGTAAAAACCACAGTAGGAGAAACTATTGATAAGCGAAGCAGAAAAAATATTAAAGCGAAATCGCAAACTTAGATTGATGCTTAAGATTGATGCCATAATTTGCCTAGTGGTAGGACTCGCGATGGCGGGTTTAGCCATTGCCGGCCCAGTGGCCGTGTGGTTAGGTTTGGCTGATTTTCGTTTAGGGTTTGGTTATCTGCAAATTGTTAATAGCTGGGCAAATTGGGTTGCTGCAGGGACGCTAATCGTTGCAGTAGGCATAGGGGTAGCAGCGTTAGTTCTAAAACTCGAGAACTCAGGTTCGCTGATAGCCTTGGCATTGGTGGGCACCGTATCTGCCGCCTTGGCCTACGCCGTGCCTGAGAGTTTTCGGCCCCCCGAAGGCACGCCGCCAATCCATGATATAACCACTACTCCGGCGAATCCGGTCGAATTTAAAGCTATTGTAGCGATCAGAGAAGGCTCACCAAATAGCTTGGAATACGGCAGTGGTGAGGATATGACGCCTGCTAAGCTTATGGGGATGCAGCTAGAGGCCTACCCAGATATCGTACCTCAAGAATTCGATCTGCCCCCCGATGAGGTGTTCTCGAGAGCCGTCGCTGCCGCTGAAAAAATGGGCTGGGAAATTGTCGACGTCAACGCCATGGAAAGACGCTTAGAGGCGACCGATACGACTTTTTGGTTTCAGTTCAAAGACGACATCGTGGTGACAGTTAGGGCAATAGATGGCCTAGGCGTGTTGAATGCCCGTTCTGTCTCGCGGGTTGGCCGCAGCGACGTGGGTAAAAATGCCGAGAGGCTGAGGGAGTTTTTTGCATTATTGCAATAAAACCCGAGGATAGGTTGACAGTTAGCAAGGTATTTTTAAAATAGCGTCTTGCAATCGACTAATCATTTTTCTGTGCAACAAAACTATCGAGAACGGCTATGAATCGTTGGAAAGCGAGCGGGCTGCATTTTTTGATCAGCTTGGTTATTTTTTGTGTTTTGCTCGCAATTATTTTAGTAGTTTGGTATCCAGGGCTGCTGTTCGAGCTGAATGGCGGTTGGGAAGGCTTGCGCATTGTAATCGGCGTAGATCTAGTTTTAGGCCCGCTGCTTACTCTAATCGTATTCAAAGTGGGAAAGCCAAGTCTCAAATTCGACCTGGCAGCAATTGCTGTGTTTCAAGCAGTATGCCTGTTAGGAGGAGTTTGGGTGGTGTATCAAGAAAGGCCCGTTGTGTTGGTGTTTGAATTTGATTCTATTTATAGCCTGTCGGCGCGCGAGTATAAAGGTTATGGAAACAGCTTAGATTCATTACAGGACTTTGCTGGCAGATATCCAAAGAAAGTATACATTGAATTGCCCGGTGATGAGGTTGAGTCTCTTAGCTACTCTGTAGAGCGGCAAATCAACGACAATCCGCTGTATGGCGATGCTCAGTTTTATCAGGCGCTGCCATCGGATGGCTCTGATTTGGTGAGAGATGCGGCTGGGACAAGGGCAAGTGCAGAGGCGCAAATTGGGAGAGCTCTCGGTGATGATTGCATAGTCGCTCAATTTGTAAGCTCTTCAAAGCAAGGGTATGTGTGCCTCGACCCCAAATCACTTGTAATTACAGAATTTTACTAAACCTGCAGCGACTAAGAATTTGCCCAATACTCGAAAAATGTTCTGCCTGATTTCTTGCTGCCTTCTGTTAGCGGCTTGCATCCAGCCACAAAATACATCCTTGGCCGAGGCCATTAAATGGTACACCGGCGAAATGGGCATGGTCGATGACAGGCGTGCCCGTGAGTTATTGGAATCAGCCGTGGAAACGGGTGAGCCCTTGGCAACCATGTGGCTGGCGCGAGTTTATTCTACAGGTCGGATGACTTTTCCTGCAGACAAGCCAAAAGCGGTCACTATTGCTGAATCGGTGATTGCTGAGATCGAAACCTTAGCGAACAACGGCGACACCGAAGCAATGTTTCTTATGGGCACCGCCTTTGCTGAAGGCCTAGCCAAGCCAGTGGATCCCGCTTTAGCCGTGTTTTGGTACCTGCAGGCGGCGGACCAAGGCAACACTCTGGCGATTCACAACATGGGCAATGTCTATGCGTCTGGCACAGGCGTGCCGCAAAGTGATGAGCAGGCCGTGCAATGGTGGCGGCAAGCGGCAACCAAAGGCGATGCAATACCGCAGTTACGTTTAGCGACAATGTACGAGCAGGGTCGGGGCGTTGCACCAGATTTAGAGCAGGCAGTGGCTTGGTATTCTCAGTCCGCCAGCCGCGGCAATCAAGCTGCAGCGGCGGCGTTGGTGAGGCTAGGTATCTCTCCCTAGGGCGGCTTAGGGTTCCCGCACTGTTGGGTAAGTGATACCTAATTGGTCCATGTAGGTTTCAAATTGCTCAGGATCAAAATACTGATCGCGCATCATTGGTCTGAAGGTTGCCATTATTTCAGCATTCAAGTGTATGGCAGGCTCATCTTCTGGCCTTAGCAAGGACACATAAGTCGTATCCTTAGTCTGCACGTCGTTGTAATAACTCCACGCATCTTTAAGCAGGGCATCGTCGGTAAGCAAATCAAACAGAGTGAGTGCCTGCACCTTGGCGCCAGCAACAATGCCTTTGTGGGCAATCGGGGTAGCCATCGCTATGGCGTTGGACCAGTTATGACCAGGCAGGTTGGGAATATTAGCGGGATAGCCTTGGACGATGGTTGGCACTTGCCAAGAAATATCGCCAATATCATCTGAGCCGCCGCCGGTATTGCGCTCAGGGTCAGGTGGATCTGTTAGCTCTTGGATTTCGGTATTCAAACCTTCTTCAGGAACGCCCAATTCTGCCTGTACCGCTTTAGCCAGGGTGATGTCTTCATCCGACCATTGGGGCATGCCTACTATTGCCGCATGTTCAGTGGCGCGCTCGGCGATAGACTTGCTGAAGTGGCCCGGCCAAGCAGTACCCAATACAGTCGATTCCCAAGTTGTATTGGTCATCAGGGCTGCGCCTTGGGCCATGTCGTTACCAATGTCCCATAATTCCTTGATGTGTTCGTAATCAGTCTCTCTAAAGTAGTACCAAACGCTGGCCTGTGATGGCACTACGTTGGGCTGATCACCACCGTCGACGACAACGGAATGGGTGCGCTGTGACAGGCGTAAATGTTCACGCCGAAAATTCATGCCTATGTCCATTAAGGCAATAGCATCGGCGGCACTTTTGCCGCGCCAAGGTGCGCCAGCACTGTGAGCGCTTTCGCCAAAGAAATCGTATTGAACTGAGACTAAGCCATTGCCACGGCCACCACCCCAACGAGTGCCCAATTGATTTGAAACGTGCGAGAAAAGCACGGCGTCTACTTCTTCAAAATAACCATCGCGTACGTAGTAGGCTTTTGTGGCAAGCTGTTCTTCTGCAACCCCCGGCCAAATTTTTATAGTGCCAGGCAACCCATTTTCTTCAAGAAATTCTTTGACGGTTAAAGCCGCGATAATATTGACCACTTGGCCAGAGTTATGACCTTCTCCGTGACCCGGTGCGCCGGGAATAATAGGGTCTTGGTAGGCCACGCCGGGCTTTTGTGAGGACTTAGGAATACCGTCGATATCAGAACCGAGGGCAATAACCGGTTCGCCTTCGCCCCAGCTGGCCATCCATGCTGTTGGAATGCCAGAGATGCCTTGGGCCACTTCGAAACCGTTATCTGACAAAACCCCAGTCAAGTAATTAGACGTTTCAAATTCTTGAAAGCCCAGTTCACCATAGCTGAAAATCATGTCGTTCATAACCTGGGCAAGCTTAGCTTTGTCATCAATGGCAGCAATCAGCTGCTGTTTGATCGCAAGTCGCTGCTCGGCTGAATAGTCGGCAGCAAGTGATTGCGTCTGAATTAGGAAAGGCAAAATAAGCGTGGCGGCCGCGACAGCCTGGCTTAAAAATGGCCTTCTTTTCGGTCGATTTATCATTGATATGTTACTCCTGTTTTATTGTGTGATTCTTAGGTGGCCTTTAAATAGACCGGCCCCAGACGAAGTCTGAGGCCGGTTTAAGGAGAGTTTTCGATGCTTGCTTAGAACAGCAGCTACTAAAACTTTCGCGCTAATAGAAATTAGCAAACTAATTTCTGACCACTGCTAGTGGCTGGCTGCTAGAACTCATAGCGCATACCGACTCGGAAATTTCGGCCTAACACATCGCTTAGCAGGCGATTAGCTGGCTGATAACCCGGACGATTTTCTGACCCTTGATTAAGCGGGAAGGCAACCAGTTCTGGGTCGGTATCAAACAAGTTTTTTACCGAGAGGAATATTTCACCCTGACCACCGGCAAGCTCGAGTCCATAAGACGCATAACCATCAAAGAACCACTGGCCGTCGATGCTATTGTCATTAATGGTTCGGTTGTCGGTATTGGTTGAAACTGGGCAGGCAGTGGTACATTCAATCCAGCGGTTATCGATTAGGCCATCGCTGTGGCCGCGGCCGGTTAACACGAAGGAAAAATCATTTACGCTGTAACGGGCTGTGCCGCGATAGACCCAGTCAGGGGTGCTGCCAGTGTTTTCGCCAGCATTTTCCCGCACTGTAACGCCGTCATCGGTTGCGTTGCTCATATAGTGAGTGGTCATGAAACGCAATGCCATCTCGCCGGGGCCGAGGTCCATGGTGTAGCTGGCCTCAATATCAACCCCTTCAGAGATTAATGACGTTAGGTTCTCGTACTGCAAGTCAATGAACTGCAGGACGTTGTTTGCGTCACGGCGCAGCTGGCTGCAATACCTCTGCTGGTTGAAAAGCAGGCAGGCATCGGCGACGTCTTGGGCGCTGAGAAAGCCAATAACCCCATTCACCTCGATGTCATAGTAATCAATTGACGTCGCAAACCCAGGCAGGAAGCTAGGCTGCAGCACAACCCCAAAGCCAAAGGCGTCGGCTTCCTCTGGGCCTACTGTTGGCGTGCCCTGAAGGTTTTGAATAAACGGCACGGAGGCGCCGGCGATGTCAACTGAGTTGCTGCGAGCAGTACCGGCATCAAACAACTCGCTCAAGTTAGGCGCGCGAATGTCACGAGACTGAGTGACTCGGAAAGTGATGTCATCAATCGGTGAATAGGTTATCCCGGCTTTCCAAGTATTTACGTTGCCAGAATTGCTGTAGTCGGTGAGACGGGCGGCGCCGCTAAACTCCAGCCCGGTCATCAAAGGCACTACTGCCTCAACATAGGCTTCTCTCACTGTTTGCTTGCCGGTTGTGACTCGATAGTTGCCGTATTTCCAGCCGCTGGTGTATTTCGGGTCGACAAATCCGTCTATTTCATCTTTGCGCCATTCAAAACCTGTAGCCAAGGCAATAGGGCCGGCCCAGCCTTCGAAATCAGAGCTGATGAGGTTGAAAGCAAACACGTCTTGATTGAAATCTTGCTCACGACGGGGACGTCCAAGCACAAACTCCAAGGCTTCGGGACTAGCGACGCCAACGCCAAATGAGTTAAATGGCACGCAGCCTGGAACCGCTGAGCGACAAACGATGTCGCCGGAGGCGTTAAACACCGCGTCGGAGGCGGCGCTGAGGTTGGCGAAATTCCAGATAGGGTTTTGGTGCTCGTCAGTGTTGGTTATTCCTCTCTGATAGTAGGTGTTCCACTCAAAGTTTTTACCGATCATGTCAAAAGAGCCGTCGGCACCAAGCACAAAGCGCGAAGTCGCCCGGGTATTGTTTGCCCCAGATAAGGGGATATCCTGTCGCGCGCTGCTCAGGTTGAAATTGGTAACCCCCGCTGCAAGCATTTGGTCACGAATTGTTTGTGGCAGAAACGCGTTATCGATTTGGATTCGGCGGTTACGATCGGTGCCGCGAATATAGTCGCTGTCGCCTTCGTAGCCGGCCCAAGAGCCTTGGGCGAAAACATTGACAGAAGGGGTTAACTCCCAGCTCACCCGGCCAAAAACACTTTCCCGGGTTGAGTCTGCCTGCAGTGAATTGGTGCCTAGGATGGAGGACTGGGCATAGCGCCAGTCACCGCCAATCATCCACAGATTGGATTCAACGCCGTAATCCAACTGGCCGATAGCGCCACCATCACCGAAGTAAGTACCGCGCAAAGGGCCATTAACAATTAGGCCGCCAGGAGTATAGCCGCCGATGCCAATGTCTTCGCCAACCAGAAAGTAGGGTGCCCCTGGGCTGGTGTCGGGATTAACAATGCCCTGATAGCCACTTAACTGCCAGTCGGCATCGGTATCGCGAATGCCATCTTGATCAAAATATTCTGTACTAAAAAGCAGGTGACCTTGGCCATCGGCAAAATCGCTGCCCACAGTGAATTCCAGGCGCTGGTTACCTGCGCCATATTCAGAGACTTCGCCATATTCAACTGCGGTCTTAACTCCGGTGAAGTCTTTATCGAGAATAAAGTTAACCACCCCGGCAATGGCATCTGAACCATAGGCTGATGAGGCGCCACCGGACACTACTTCAATGCGCTCAATCAACGACTGAGGAAATGTGTTGGTGTCTACTTGACCTGCCGATGATGAAGCAACCGAGCGTTGACCGTCGAATAGCACTAGGGTACGACCCGTACCTAAAGCGCGCAAATTGAGTGCGGCAATTCCGGATTGGCCATTGCTTAAAGAGCCCGAGTTAGTGGTTGCCGTGCTGCTGCCCTGAATAGAGGGCAAGGTCATTGCGAACTCTGCAATGCTGCCCGGTGCCTCGGCATTAATATCTTCTGTGGCTAGCACGGAAACTGGTGTTGGTGCGCTGTAACCATCACGGGCGATACGTGATCCGGTGACCACGACCGATTCGATATTCTCGCCCTGTGGCGGTAGCTGCGCCTGCGCTACTGCGGTGAATAATAAGGAACTTGCAAAGCCCGCGGCAATTGCACATTGCCGTAAAACAAGTTTTCTAGAGTCGTACATGTCTTTATGCCTCAGCTATGTTCAACCCACAGTGGGTTCAATCAAAATAACTGAATAAGCCCGATAGCATTTTCCATGCCAAACACTTCTCTCGATTGATTCTGGAGAGGGCAAGGGTAATCTCAACGGTTATTTTACCGAGGGGTGATTCATCAGCTTAGGTTTGTGTTTGGAAGGGGGTAACGCAGAACAATGACTTAATTTTCAATGGCAATGACAAACTTGAGACAAAGAAGTTCAATTTATTTTAAAACTAATTTATTGCAGCTGGCGGCAGACGAGTCTCAGTTCAAGCTCAGGGCGAGATAAGCTAGCAGATTATAGGAGAAACAAGGCTAGGCATTGAAAATGCCCCAATTCAAATCAATCCCTGCGCGCTAATGAGGCAATTTCCAGGCCGTCATCTGGGAGCTCAGGGTCTGTGTGTAATTGCGCTTTATCTTGGGTTTTTGATTAGCGGAGCATAAAGGCGTTTGCGAGTGTGATTAGGCCAATACTTGATAAGGCAAAAAAAACCCCATCTGGTTTTGCCAGACGGGGCATAAGTTAGATCAAAGGTTAGTTACTTTGCTTGTGTTAAAACTCGTAGCGCATTCCCATGCGGAAGTTTCTGCCTAACACATCACTTAGGTTGCGGTTTGCCTGCTGATATCCTGGGCGGTTTTCGCTGCCTTGCGACAATGGAAACGGTACAAACTCAGGGTCAGTATCGAACAGGTTCTTAACCGAGATGAATAGTTCAGCCTGGCCACCACCAAACTCGATATCGTACGAACCATAGGCATCGAAGAAGAATTGGCCGTCGATGCTGTTGTCATTAATAGTGCGGTTAGCCGTGTTGGTGGAAACTGGGCAGTTTCCATTACATTCAAGCCAGCGATTGTCGACGACGCCGTCACTATGGCCGCGAGCGGTTAGAGTGAACGATAAATCATTCATGCTGTAACGCGCTGTACCGCGATGAACAAAATCAGGCGTGTTGCTGGTATTTTCTCCGGCTCGTTCTCGGATAGTCACACCGTTGTCCGTGGCGTTGCTCATGTAATGAGTCGTCATGTAGCGTAGGGCCAATTCGCCGGCACCAAGCTCCATTGTGTAGCTGGCCTCAAGATCGATGCCTTCAGAAATCAATCCAGTTAGGTTTTCGTATCTTAGATCAATGGTCTGCAGCACGCCATTGGCGTCGAAGTTTAACTGCTCGCAGTTTCTCTGAACGTTGAAGAGGAAACAAGCGTTGGCCACATCTTCAGCGCTTAGGAAACCGATAACACCATCCACTTCGATATCATAGTAGTCAACGGACATGGCAAAACCAGGCAAGAAGCTTGGCTGCAGTACAACTCCAAAACCAAACGCGTCGGCTTCTTCAGGGCCAACTGTTGGTGTGCCCTGTAGGTTCTGAATAAATGGCACTGAAGCACCGCCGATATCAACTGAGTTACTGCGCGCAGTACCTGCGTCAAACAGCTCACTCAGATTGGGCGCGCGGATGTCGCGAGACTGAGTAACGCGCAGAGTGATATCGTCGATAGGGGAGTAAGTGAACCCCGCCTTCCATGTGTTCACGCCGCCGGAGTTGCTGTAGTCGGTACGACGAACTGCACCACTGAATTCTAGGCCAGCTATTATTGGCACAACCGCCTCGACGTAAGCCTCGGCAACATCTTGATCGCCCGAGGTGACTTTGTAGTTGCCGTATTTCCAGCCGCTAGTGTACTTGGGGTCTACGAAACCGCTAATTTCATCTCTACGCCATTCGAAACCGGCGGCTAAACCAATCGGACCAGCCCAACCTTCGAAATCAGAGTTTCTGATGTTGAATGCGACTACGTCTTGCTCAAAGTCCTGCTCTCTGCGCGGACGTCCAAGCACGAAAGCTAGGGCTTCGGGGCTGGCCACACCAACACCAAAAGAATTAAGCGGCACACAGCCGGCAACCGCTGAGCGACAAACAATCTCGCCGTCAGCATTAAATACGGCGTCTGATGCAGCGCTTAGGTTGGCAAAATTCCAAGTGGGATTCTGGTGCTCGTCCGTGGCAGTTATGCCTTTCTGGTAGTAAGTATCCCAGGTGAATGCATGCTCAGCCATTTCGAACGAGCCTTCTGCGCCTACAACTAATCGAGTCGTAGCGCGTTCGTTGTTGGCACCGGACAAAGGAATATCCTGACGGGCGCTGCTCAGCCTGAAGCTGGTAATCCCTTCAGCCGTCATTTGGTCACGAATGACAGGTGGTAGAAAGGCGTTGTCGATTTGTATCGTACGATTGCGGTCTGTTGGCCGAATGTAATCGCTATCGCCTTCGTAACCTGCCCAAGAAGCTTGAGCAAAAATTTCGATATCGGGAGTCAATTCCCAGCTAGCGCGGCCAAACACACTTTCGCGGGTGGAGTCAGCCTGCAGGGAGTTGGTGCCTAGCATCGAAGACTGAGCATAACGCCAGTCACCGCCGATCATCCAAGCGTTAGAGACTTCTCCGAATTCTAGCTGGCCAATGGCACCGCCATCGCCGAAATAAGTGCCTCGCAAAGGCCCATCGACAATCAAGCCGCCGGGCGTGTAGTTGCTGCTGCCAATATTGGAACCCACAAGAAAGTAAGGGGCGCCGGCGCTGCGGTCAGGGTTAACAATGCCCACATTGCCGTCTAACTGCCAGTCGGCGTCGGTGTCGCGAATGCCTTCTTGATCGAAGTATTCCGCGCTAAAAAGCAAATGGCCTTGGCCATCGGCGAAATCTGTGCCCGCAGTAAATTCAAAACGCTGGTTGCCAGCGCCGTACTCGGTCACTTCTCCATACTCAATCGACGTCTTAACGCCGGTGTACTCTTTATCTAGGATGAAGTTAACAACCCCTGCAATTGCATCGGAGCCATAGACCGATGACGCGCCGCCGGATACCACTTCAATGCTCTTCACCAATGATTGGGGAAACGTGTTGGTGTCTACCTGACCCACTGAAGACGACGCAACTGAACGCTGGCCATCAAACAACACTAATGTGCGGCCGGTTCCAAGTGCTCTCAGGTTAAGCGCGGCAATTCCTGATTGGCCACTACTTAGTGAACCTGAATTTGTGGTAGCCGTAGTGCTGCCTTGGATAGACGGCAAGGTCATAGCGAACTCGGCAATGCTGCCTGGTGCTTCAGCGTCAATATCTTCCTCGGATAGCACTGAGACCGGTGTTGGCGCACTGTAGCCATCGCGAACGATTCGAGAGCCTGTGACTACGACCTGTTCTATATTGGCGCCGTCTTGCGCTAAGGCGATGCCGGTGAAAAGCAACGAACTGGCAAAGCCTGCGGCGGCTGTGCAGTGTCGTAGAGTGGTTTTTTGTGAGTTGTGCATAGTGAAGTGCCCCTAGATAGCATTAGTCCAAAACGAACCTGTTTAAAATATTCAGGAATAGCCGGAGCACTTTTCATGCCAATTGATTGCTGGGTTTTTAGAAATTCTGACTAAATTGGTACAAAATCGCGATTCAACGCCGCGATTTGCTAGAGAATAGAATATTTTTAGATGAACACGAAATAGCTCAATCTCCCATGCCTTGGGCGGTTGGGAGAATTGATAGAGTGTAAATTGCGATTTCCCAGCTCTGTTTAAAATAAGATAACTGGCACTTTTAAAAAGAAGAAATTATGGTCATTCGATTAGACTTAGAGAGTGATGACAGTGCATTTATTCGCTGGGCGCTCCATTTCAATACAATTTGTGCAAGTTATTCGTGCATGCAGAAGGGTAGAGCGAGAAAATCTCCGCAAATTTGCTAGAAAACTCTGTGGCTGCTAATTTGTCAAAGTCGCTAATCTTAGCGAGATTGTTGTATAACCCTGCTTAATGTGCAGTTATTTTTCTGACAAATTGAACTTGGTTAATGTCTCACGCAAATTTTCAACACCAATTTCTTGCAGGACTCGGATATTTCTTGTGGGGATAGAGCTAGGGTCGCCGAAAATATCGATAGCAGTTTTAACTTGGCTTTCTCTGAGAATATGAATTATTGGATAGGGCGATCGATTGCTGTAATTTTCTGGTGCATCTGCCGCTGTGCCTGAAAATTGATATTGAGGGTGAAAGCTGGCTAATTGAAAGACACCCAAGAGCTGTGACTGCTCAAGCAATTGCTGGGCATTTTCAAGAAAATCTAAGTAGTCATTAAACTCATTCAGTGTAAAAGGAATTATCAAGAGGCTTGTCGCAATGTCTTGATTGTCTTGTAGCAATAGTAATTCAGTTTCCAGATCTACGAGTGCGTCTAATTTATTGTGGCCGAGCACAACTTTGTAGCGAATAGATTCGTTGTCCAGTACATGTTTGGCAAAGGGGCAAAGCCCCAGTTCAACTACGAACTGGCAAAGCCAGCGCTCTACGTTTCTCTCGATCTGAATCACTGTGTAATTAACGTGTTGAGCCATGTTGGATTTAGTTTCCTGCAATGAATTTTCTAAAATTGAGTTTTGCCGAATTGACTAAGCACAACACCATACACTGACATTGCATCCCACAAATTTTGAATACGGATATTCTCGTTCTCTGCATGTTGATTATTGTCATGATTCGCAAGGGGTAACACTACGATCGGGGTGTCCATCCTCGATGAAAAATCGGTTAGTGGCAGCCCCCCTCCCATAGAAGGTGTAAGAATGAGGTCTGGCGCTATCTGTCGCATGATGGTGATTAGCCGCTGAGCGATAGTCGAATCCATTGAGGTTCGCAGGCCTGAGCCGCCGGTGCCGCGCCAGTTCAGCCTTATCACCTTTTCGTGGCTTCGCAAAATACTGGCGCTAGGTTCATCGTAGACAATAAAAAAACCCTGCTGTTGAATATGATTTTCAACTAACATCCTGATTGTTGTTGGATCTTGATTGGGTACCAAGCGCATGTCCAAAGAAGCTGTGGCAGTGGCTAGAATAATATTGCGGCCGTCGCTGCCCACTCCCCCAGCGACCAGTCCTCTAACATTCAGAGCTGGCAATGTGATCAACTGCTCCAGCCTCATGCCGCTGCCTTCAGGGGTATGAATAGATAACTCATTCTTTAACTGATCAGTCACATCTGGCATGGCATTTATGGCTGCGAGCTCGGTTTCTGTTAAGTTCGCCACCTGATCATAGAAGCCATCAATCAGAATGCGCCCAGAGACGTCTCTCATTGTGGTTAGTAGGTAAGCCATGCGCATTACCGGGTTCGGTGCCCAATTGCCATAGTGACCGGAATGTAGCGGGCGATTAGCGCCGTAAGTCGTGAGCTCTAGACCTTGTCCGCCTCTGACGCCGAAAACCAGCTGTGCAGTTCGTGATTGGTGCATAGGGGCATCACAGAACAATAACAAGTCCGCACGGAAGAGCTCGGGGTTTTCATCAATCACTCGACCCAGAGTCGGTGAGCCTCTTTCTTCTTCACCGTCAAACAACAGCTTAATGTTTACCGATAGGGGTATATTGCTCGCCTTAAGCGCATCTAGCGCGTGTAAGATGGCGATTATCGGCATTTTGTCATCACCGGCGGAGCGTGCGTAAAGTCGAGACTCTGGATCGATAGGGGACGCGAGAGTACTAAGGTCCACAGGCCGTCCCATCTCTTGCAGAGAGCGATCCAGCAGAGTGGGGGTGAAAGGCGGGTAGGTCCAGTTTTGGGCTTGCACCGGTTGACCATCATAGTGAGCATATAAAAGAATGGTCTCGTTGGCACCGGGGGTCGCTAGCTCTGCGAAGATATAGGGTGAACCGCCCGCCTGCAGGCGCTTAACTGAAAAGTCTCGGGCATTGAGCAGGGACTCTATAAAATCCGCGTTGCGAGTCATGTCGGCTTGGTCTGAAGCGACATTGGGTATTGCTAACAGCGCCATAAAATCTTTGAGAATGAGTTTTTCGTTGCCGGCGCGGTATTGGTTGACGGCGCTACTGACGTCAGTGCTAGAGTAACTTGTCGTTTGGCCAGAAGATTGGTTGGCTGAGACTAAAAGCAACAAGGCCCAGATGCAGCTAGCAGCAGGCAGACGGATAAAAAAGAGACTCATGTATTTACGACCCCACGTTATTGTTTAAAATAGGCTGGTGGGCGTTACTATACCTGAATTCTGTTAGGGTGGAGTGTTCGCCAGTCTCACTTTAATTGACTTACTTTGATACGCATCGTAGCTGACTACAAACTACGAGATAGCTGTTCAGATGCCCTAGGCAGAAGAAAGAGGATCCCATGCTCACCGCAAAACGGTGCGACGACGCTTACTCCGATCCAGATAGGCTAAATTGCTAGCCAATCTCACTTTAATCGAGCTACACAATCAGTGCTGGCTATAAACTGAAAAATCAACGGTTTTGATGCCGTTTGGAATAGATAAAGGAAAACACAATGCACAGCGAAATAAAAAATGATGTGATGACGATAACCCTTGATGACGGTAAGGCTAATGTAATCTCTCATGCCTTACTGGATGAGTTAATACCAACACTGGAGAATGCAAAGACTCAGGTCAAAGCTGTACTTCTAACGGGTAGGGCTGGTCTATTTTCAGCGGGCTTTGATTTAAAAGAATTTCAAAAAGGCCCGTCTCAGACCAAAGCCTTGGTTTCTCGCGGCTATGATTTGCTGTACCGGCTCTATGGTTTCCCGCTGCCGCTGGTTAGTGCGTGCACCGGGCATGGCATTGGATTGGGGGCGTTTATATTGCTGGCATCCGATACTAGGTTTGGCGCGGCCGGTGATTTTAAAATTTGTCTGCCAGAGACGGCGATCAGTATGCAGATATCCCCACTTTTGATGGAGCTTGCTTCTGCTCGTCTGTCAAAGCGGCACTTGATTAGAGCCGCTGTCCAATCAGAAAACTATGCCCCGGAGTTAGCCATTGGTGCAGGGTTTTTGGATGAGGTGGTTTCAGCCGACGTGCTTATAGAAACCGCCTTCGCTACAGCTGAAAAATTAAGCAAACTGCCAGGTGAATTTTATGCAATGAATAAGCTGCTAGCAAGAAAGAGCTCATTAGAGTTAATGAGCAAGAATCTCAAGACTTAAGACTACTTAGTGTTTTTGCCTCAACTAGGCAAAACCAGTCGAATGGCTTGCAGCAGCTCATGTATTCGGAAGGGTTTGTTGACTACGCCGTCAAAGCCCGATTCGCCAATCTTGCTGAGGTCGTGGGACATGGCGTTACCGGTGACAGCTAGAACAGGAATGTGTTTGGTATTAGGGTCAGCTCTTAATGCTGCGAGAGCCTCATAGCCGTCGAGCCCCGGCATTTGGATGTCCATCAAGATTAAATTAGGCTGCTCAGAACGGGCCACGCTAATAGCCTCAATACCGTTGCCGGCAGAAACCACATTGAAGTTATTTGCGAGTAGTATTGTCGAGAGCAGTTCCAAGTTAAGACTATTGTCTTCAGCTATTAATATTTTAAACACCGGCTTTTCTGCTCTTATTATGAAGCGCTAAGTAGATTCAGAGCAGTGTACAGGTATCCTGCAAGTAAATCTCGCTCCGGTTGATGCTTCTGTTCCGTCGCTTAGCTCGATGGTTCCGCCATGCATCTCAACAAAATGTTTGCTTATTGCCAAGCCTAAACCGCTACCGGGGTCTTTATTTGAGCTCTCATTATTAACTTGAAAGAAGCGTTCAAATACGGCATTTCTATGAATGGGGGGTATTCCTGGGCCACTGTCTGTTACCTCGATAATGAGCCGCTGAGAATCAAGAATTACCGCTATGGAAACCTCACCACCATCGGGCGTAAATTTAATAGCGTTGCTTAGGAGATTTAAAATCACCTGTTTTATTTTGAGTTGATCAAGAAGTAATAACTGCTCAGGCATATTTTCTTCTGTGCTGTAACTAAAGTTGATACTTTTTTTTGCGGCGGCTTCACCCATCATAGTAACGGCGTCGTTAACTATCTCATGGATAGAAGCAGGCGTTGGGTTGAACTCTATAATCCCCGCCTCAATTTTGGTGCTGTCCAGTAGATTATTTACTAATTGCAATAAGTGCTCGCCACTGGTCTGGATATGTTCAACGAACTGATTTTGCTTGTCATTCAGCTCCCCAATGTATTGGTGTCTTAGTATTTCAGCGAAGCCTAATACTGAGTGCAGCGGTGTTCTCAGTTCGTGAGACATGCCCGACAAAAACTCGCTCTTGGCTCTGTTTGCTTGAAATATCTCAGCGCGCACTGCGTCTTGCCAGGCTAAGTAGTTAAGACCAAGCACCAGCAATAGGGCGACGGCGGATAAGGTGCTGCCTGTATAAAACACCAGCAGGGCTATCCCATCGATTTGGGCTGGAGGCACAATATCAACCGCATGCATTACCAGCAAGGCTGACAAATAAAGGATAAGCACAGCAGCGATGGCTAGGCCGTATTTTTTCCCTGAGTAGAAAACGGCAAACAGCGGCAACACCGGAAACCAAGGTAGGGCGGTTGAATATAGGCCGCCATCGAAAAACGTAAATATAACAATGATAGCGGTCGATACGCAGTTAACGTAGTTGCCCGACTTTTTGATCGACCTAGTGTAATTGAAAACATAAGGAGTGGTGAACAAAGTGAATATAAGTAGGCTGAGCAATATAAACTGTAAACCTGAGAAGTTACTCCACACTCCCCAAATAAGCATGAATGGAAACAATAACAAACCGCAGGTGAGGCTTGCAGTCATCAAGACTTTTACGCGATAGACATCGCTGACAGATAAGTCGGCATTCGAGTGGCTGGTAAAATAGTTGGCTATTGTTTGCATTTTTCTGCTGGATTTAAGTTTTAGCTTTGAAGCATTTTAGCTGAAAAGTTTTTAGTCTGACTTTAGGGAAAGAGCTAGGCATCTATTGACTGACAGCGCTTCATTTACTAATTGAGTTTGCATCACTTTATGAAGGTGGGACTTTGCTTACAAGCTACCTCGCTATGGGCATTTTTCTGTCAGATAATTGCTATAAGAAATGGATTTCTTAGACTTTTTTTGCCACTTCGCAATAAGCTGATTGCAATATTCGCGTTTACATCTAAGCTAAGCTTATCGTATTGCATCGGTTAGGACGCAAGATCAACTCTGCTGAACCAAGACTATGACTACCAAGAGGCTACCTCTGGTTTTGCTTTGTACTATAGCCTGATAATGCCAAGAGTAATGGAATTAATGTGGCTGTGACAAACTTTTTAGCCAAGCTGTGGAATGGAGGCCTTGATCCTATCAAGGCTGATCCGAAACTGTTAGGGGAGCGCCGTATTCTGTCGGTGACCGCATTCGCCCTAATCCCAAGTTCCTTATTGCTTACAGTCGCGCATCTTATAGTGTTTGATACCAACTATCACCGCGCGATTGTCTTGCTAGGGGCTTTAGTTGTTGGCGTGTTTAGCCTTTACGTTCAAGCCGTAAAAAACCTGCCGCGGCTGGCTGGGCTTAGTCTGATTGCTGCCCTTTGGGTTGCGCCGGTTAGCCTGATGTTTGAAGAAGGGTTCAGCAGCAGCAATTGGGCCTGGCTGTTGCCAGTAATTCTGTTAGCAAACTTCATTTTGTCCCGCCGCGCTTCGATTATCTTTGCGGCTATCAGCGTTGCAATTCTGATCGTGGTTGCACTGCTGACATTGCGGGGAAAGTTGGGCTACACCATAGATGCTCAAGATCATGCAATCACAGTCTCTATCGCCGGTTCTTTAATTTTGGTTTTGGCATGTGCTCTTGGTTATTTCTACCGCACCAATCAACTTCAGGCGGAGCAGCAGCTGCGAAACAATATGCAAAGGCTTGCAGTTGAAGTCGACGTGCGTCGGCATGCCGAGCTAAAGGCTTTGGCTGGAGAACGGGCCAAAGCGACATTTTTAACTACGGTCAGTCATGAGCTACGAACGCCTTTAAATGGGGTTATTGGAGCCAGTGATTTACTGGCTACAAAAACGCTTAGCGTAGATATGCAGGAGTTAGTTACAGTCATTAAAACCAGCGGTGAGATGCTGCTTGATGTGATTAATAACGTTTTAGATCTGTCACGTCTGGATGAAGGTAAACTTAATTTGGTCATAGCTCCCACTGACCTGCATCGAGCAATAGAATCATGCTCGGACCCGCTATCGATGCTTGCACAGCAGAAAGGTTTAGCACTAAAACTCTTCATTGCCCCATCAGTGCCGCGCTTTGGCAACACAGATGCCGCTAGAATTCGCCAGTTAATAATGAATGTGTGTGGCAATGCCATAAAATTCACGACAGCAGGTTTTGTTAGTATTAATGCAACCTATATCGACAATCGACTTGAGCTAAGCATCAAAGATACCGGTGTAGGTATACCGCAAGAATCCTTAGTAGAAATCTTCCAGCCGTTTGCTCAAGTCGAGTCTTCTGCCGATCGCCGTTTTGGTGGTAGCGGCTTGGGGCTGAGTATTGTTAAGCGACTTGTAACTCTTCTTGGAGGCAGCATCGATGTGGAGTCAGAACTTGGAGTAGGCACCGAGTTTAAGCTCGTGTTGCCGGTGGAGCCCGTGTCGGAGTCGGAATTTCAAGCCTGTAAAGGCTTGGTGCCACAGCCCCCATTGCTTAAGAGCTTTCCATCTCGGGGCGCCACTATCCTTGTAACTGACGATAACGCTGTGAACCGTCAGGTCGCTAGCCAGCTATTAAATAAATTGGGCCACAAAGTGCTAGAAGCTCGAGACGGCAGCGAGGCGGTTGAGTCTATTCTCAAAGGCAATATCGACCTAGTCCTTATGGATGTACAAATGCCTGTTATGGATGGACTATGCGCGACCAAGAAAATTCGTGAGATGGGGGGACTTCTGGGTTTAACCCCAATCATTGGTTTGACAGCCAATGCAATGACGGAAGACGAAAACGAAATGCGCAGCGCTGGCATGGACGGTTTTCTGGCGAAACCAGTCAGGCTTGAGCAACTCAAGCAGGCGCTAGCAACAGCTAAGCCGAACAAAAATTAATGGGCGCCAATTAAAGCGCTTAACTGCTAGATAGGCCGGTCTGTGCTGTGGTCGCTGACAACAATATTTCAACTCAACTACTTTAAACTTCGCTTTCGATCCCAATATCTCCGTCTATAAGACCTCTAGTCTTTGCATCATTGAATAGTATTGGGAGTAGATATGAAGCGGGTCATTCTGTTTTTGCTAACTAACTTTGCGGTTCTCATCGTCTTGGGTATCGTGCTAAGTGTATTAATGCCTATCCTCGGGCTGGATCAAGGCAGTAATGGTGGTCTGTTATTTATCTGTGCGGTTTTTGGCATGGGGGGATCCTTTATTTCCCTTGCACTGTCAAAGTGGATTGCAAAGCGCAGTGTCGGGGCCAACGTAATTGAAAAACCAAGCACCGAGACAGAACGATGGTTATTGCGCACTGTTGCCCGTCAAGCTGAACGGGCGGGTATCGGCATGCCAGAAGTTGCAATCTACCCCTCACCTGAAATAAACGCGTTTGCTACCGGGATGAATCGAAACAATGCTTTGGTTGCCGTAAGCACCGGCTTATTGTCTAACATGAGTCAAGATGAAGCCGAGGCTGTCTTAGGCCACGAAGTGAGCCATATCGCCAACGGTGACATGGTTACCCTGACCCTAATTCAGGGTGTGTTGAATACCTTCGTCTTCTTTTTTGCGCGCGTTGTTGCCAGCGCGGTGAACAGGGGGGGCAATAACCAGTTCGTGTATTTTATAACGGTTATGGCGTTCCAAGCGATTTTTGGCATGCTGGCGAGCATTATAGTGATGTGGTTTTCGCGGCAAAGAGAATTTAGAGCCGACATTGGTGGGGCAAATTTAGCGGGCAAGCAAAAGATGATTGCCGCGCTGCAGCGATTAGGCTCGAACAAAGTAGAAAGTCAGCTAGACGGTCAGCTCACCGCGTTTGGCATTTCAGGCAAGCACAGCATGAGTGAGCTTTTTATGAGCCACCCACCGCTGGAAAAACGTATCCAGGCCCTCAAAGCGATTCAGCGTTAACAGGTCAAAAAGTGTGGAAGAGGTTGAACTGAAACTGACCTTTGTTGACGTTTCTCGTGGTTTGCTGCATGTAGCCAAACTGCAGCCTTGCCCTATCGCTTACGCTATAGCCTAAAGCCAGATAGGCTCGGTTGCGGTCAAATTCATCGACGCTGCGGTTGTTGCCTATGTCTTGCTCGAGATTGATAAACACTTCATTGTAAAAAGACAAATAAACGCTGCCTTTGCCTAAGTCGGCTTTGTTCAACGGGTAGTTTACGTTAAGGAAATAGCGGAAGCGATTGCGATAGTCTTGGTTTTCTACCCATCGCTGCTCTAAGCGCAGGCGATGACTCACGAAGAGCTTTTCGCCAAAGCGCTGCGGAATGCTCGCTTCTTGATAGAGGCGGTTTTCCGCTGAGGTATTGTCTGACGGGCCGAAAGTGCCGGTTGTAATATGGGCATAGCCGAAGGTGTATTTATTGCCGCTGCCTTCTGGCGACCAAGTTAGGCCCCCTCTAACTAGCAGCTGCTCCAAATCTCCACCAAGATCCCAGTTGCGATGCTGGATATCCCCTTGAAAACCAAACTGACTGCCCTGTAGTGTGGTATTCCATAAATACATAAACCAAGCACCGGATTGGTCTTCGTCGATCTGTGCTAGTGCTATTGAGGGGAAAAGCAGTACTAAACTCAAAGACAGAGGTGATTTCAATTTGCGCTCCTTGTTTCTATGGCAGGCAATAGCTTCGCCATGGGTAAGTGGCTCATGGGCTAATCAGGCAAAGCAAACTAGATTTCTAGCATTAATCCAGAGGCCAGAGCAAATTGCATTAACTCAGCAACACAGTGGGTATCAAGTTTACTCATGATGCTAGTGCGATGAGAGTCTACAGTCTTATAAGAAATAGCTTGAGTTAAATCTAGCGAAATTTCCAGACCCTGCTCTGCCGTTCAAGGGCCTCTGAATAGTTTAGTATTCGCGTCTAAGCGGGGCATTTACCGTCTGCTTCGATGTTTTAACTCAGTAAAATCGAATAAGTTCTCCAATAGCCCACTTACACCGAGGCGGCTTTTTTCCTATACTGCGCGTTTGGCGAGCAACCCCACTGTCACGGGGCACGGCCCGCATACAAGGAGATAGGGAAATTGACTAGCAAAGTAGCTGTCGTTATGGGCTCTCAAAGCGATTGGGAGACCATGAAAGCCGCCACCGAAATGCTCTCTGAACTTGGAGTTAAGTGGCATGCCGAGGTAGTTTCAGCCCACCGCACACCCGCGAAAATGATGGAATTTGCCCAGACGGCGGCAAGTTCAGGGTTTGCAGTGATTATTGCTGGAGCTGGCGGCGCGGCCCACTTGCCTGGGATGATTGCTGCCAGCACAGTGCTTCCCGTGCTCGGGGTGCCCGTGCGCAGCCAAGCCTTAAATGGCCTTGATAGCTTGCTTTCAATTGTTCAAATGCCAAAGGGCGTTGCCGTTGGCACCTTGGCGATCGGCACTGCCGGAGCGGCTAATGCCGGTTTGTTGGCAGGCCAAATACTTGCCTTGCAAGATTCTGAACTCTCTAAGCGAATTGAAGCTTGGCGTGAGCAGCAAACCCAGCGAGTCTTAAAAAACAACACCTTGGGATGAGTATATTGATGAAACCCATTTATGTGCTCGGCGATGGGCAGTTAGGCAATATGCTGCTAGAAGCTGGCACCCGTTTGGGCCTCAGCGTTGTCCCTATGGCTATAGACCAAGCCACCGAGATTCCTGCCCAAGCGATAATCACCGCAGAGCGAGAGCATTGGTCAGCAAGTCCATTCATTACTTCAATTCTGTCTCACCCGGGCTGGATCAATGCAAAAACCTTTGTTGAGATTCCTGACCGCAGACGTCAAAAAGCCCTGCTGGATGAATTGGGATTGCCTACTTCACCGTGGTGCGTCACTGATGCTGACACTACGCTAGAGCAGCTGCAAGAAAAGCTCGGTGGCAAGTTTTTACTGAAGAGTGCCCGTGACGGCTATGACGGTAAAGGCCAATGGCGCTTCACCGGACAGGCAGATGCCCAACTTCCCGATTGGAAACAAGCGGCAATTGCTGAGCAGTTCATTGATTTCGAGACTGAAGTTTCTATTGTGGGTGCCCGCAGCCCAAGTGGCCAGTTAGCTTTTTATGAGCTGACGGAGAATTTTCATGATGACGGTATTCTGCAGTTGAGTATTAAAACCGCAGGCGGGTTTGCCAAGTATCAAGCCCAAGCCGAAGACTATCTGAGCCGCCTCATGGCAAGCTTAGATTACGTCGGGGTTATGGCAATTGAATTTTTTGTCACCAAGCAAGGTCTGTTAGTTAATGAAATAGCGCCCCGAGTCCACAATTCAGGGCACTGGACCCAAGCTGGCGCATCGATAAGCCAATTCGAGCTGCATTTGCGGGCGATTTGCGATTTGCCTTTGCCGACAATAGCCCAAGCGGGCTGCAGCCTCATGGTCAACTTAATCGGCGCTGCTTTCGACCCGCGTTGGTACGCATCCACCGGCACGCGTATTCATTGGTATGGTAAAGAAGTGCGGCCAGGGCGTAAGCTTGGCCATCTTAATTTTCATCACCAAGAGCCGGGCCAAATCGCCCAATGGCTGCAGCAGCTGCCTTTAGATGAGCGCTATCAGAGTAATAGAGACAAAGTCATTGCAAGGCTTGAAATTGAGTGAGCGGCAAGATCAGAGCAGCGCGGTTGACGATTGCGCCGCGGCAGTAAATGAGAGCTGGGCTAGAAAAGTTGCATCCACTAAGCAAAAACCCACTTGGATTATTCGGCTTTACACCTATTTTGTGAAACCTCATCGATAAATTGCTGCGGGCAGAATGACGCTCGAGGCTACACTTTCTGTACTGGTCTAATGTAACTTATGGAGCTTCGATGGATACCCTAATTCACCGCCGAGTCCAGCTATGCAGGGAAGGTCGTTTCGATCAGGCTGTGTGCCGCGTCGCCTCTGGCTGGGTCGTTATGGGAGATGTGCAAATACTCACTGGCTACTGCTTGCTGCTGCCGGACCCTGTGGTGCCTAACTTGAATGCCTTGGACGCCCAAAAGCGCAAAGAATTTCTGTATGAAATGTCTGTGGTAGGGGATGTTTTGCTCGAGCTCACCGGGGCGGTTCGAATTAACTATGAAATGATTGGCAATGTGGAACCGGCCCTACACGCGCACATTTTCCCCCGCTTCGAGACAGAGCCCGAGTCACTTAAGTTAAAGCCGGCTTGGTTTTATGATTGGGACGCCACGGAGAAATTCAACTTAGAGCAACAAAAGCCGTTTATACTGGCACTGAAAGAAGGTTTGCAGGCCGTCAACCTAGTGATCGATACCCAAGCTATCTGATGGTCTGGGATGCAAACAGTTCGATATTACCGAAGTATTAACGGTCTGGCTATGTGCTTCAATGCATAAGATTTTTAAGGAGCTAGCGTCATTAACCCTCAGTTTAGCGGCCTTTAACTGGCAATTGTGACAAATCGAGAAAAGAGAAATAGATGTCAGATCATTATCCTTCCAAAAAACAGTTTAATGTCCAGCTGTTTGATATTCTCAAACCAGAAGGCGGCTTTTACAAAGCCGTAATCATCTACAGCATCGCTATAAGCTTACTGACGCTGGCTGTACCTATATCCCTGCAGCTGCTGGTGGATACTGTGGCTAACATAGCCTTGATTCGCGCCGTGGTATTGATTTCTGTTTTGCTGTTCGCGCTGCTTTTTCTGTCTAGCGTGATGTATGCCCTGCGTGCCTACGCGATGGAATTATTTACCCGTAAGTTTTACTCGCGAATTTCCAGTGAAATAGCCATGACTGCGATGCTAGCAGAGCCCGACTATTTTGAAGAGCATCACAAGACTGATTTGTTCAACCGTTATTTTGATATTTTGACTATCAAGAAGTCTATTCCCTCAATATTAACCAATGGCTTTACTTTAGTGCTGCAATCGCTGATTGGTTTCGCGGTGGTCTCTTTTTACCACTTCTACTTTTTCATCTTCTGTCTTATCTTGGGGTTGCTGATCTGGCTCATTTGGAAAATATGGGGGTGGGCGGCAATTAATACCGGGTTTAGATTATCTGATGCAAAATACAAAACCGCGGCTTGGCTGCAGTCGCTTTCAATAAATGTTGATGCTTACCGTAACAGCCTAAATCCATCTTATGTGATGAACGAAACTGATCGCCTGATCGAAGACCATATAAGCTGCCAGCAAGACCACTTTCGCAACACCTACAGCCAGTTGATCAGCTTTTTGCTGCTGTATTCTCTCGCCTCTGCTGTGCTGCTTGGAATGGGTGGCTGGCTGGTCATTCTGGGTGAGCTAACCTTGGGTCAATTAGTTGCTGCCGAATTAATTATGTCTGCTATTTTCGTAGGTCTGCCGCAAATGGCGGGTTATCTCGATTCCTTTTTTGATGTCTGTGCCGCTGTCGAGGAATTGTCCAGATTCAAGGAAGTTAAAACCGAGGCGTCAAGAAAAGGTAAATTTCAGAGTATCCCAGAAAATAACACCATTGAATTTTCTAACGTTCGGTTGTTAAGGCAGGAGCAAGAATCGCTTTTTAATTTTGTACTACCTGCAAGCAGCGTAGTCCAAGTGGTCGGCGACACGGTAAGTTTTCGCTGGTTGGCTGAAATGCTGCGCGCCAATATCAAGCCTAATTCTGGTTTAATTACTATCGATGGAGTGGATAACACCGATATAGATCTCACCAGCCTCCGGCAGTCGGTGCGAATCATTGACCGAGTTACTTTTTTGCCGATGACAGTAAAAGATTATTTGGATTTGTTTATTCCCGATAATTCTCCAGTTTCGCGGCTACAGGCATTAACCTTAATGCGGCTGGATGAAGACATCGCTCGACTAAAACTCGGCTATGAAACACTGCTTAGTCGCGGCGCATGGCCCTTGACTCAGCCCCAAGCAATTCGCTTGAAACTCGCTAGCGCACTGTTGTCGCGGCCGCCAATTTTAGTGCTGGGAGATATTGTCGATACTGTTGATCCAGATGTTCTAGAAGAATTCATTGAAGCCATACGCGATGGCAACACCACTGTTATCTACTACACCCGCCGACAGGATGTTACATGTTTTGATTATCAGCTGAAGCTGCGGGCTACTGATCAGGCGCTGACAACTATCGACAAGGGAGGCCAAGCATGACTGACCTAGCGCCAAGCAAACTCTCGAAACAGAAGTTTTCATTTGGCCATCCTTATCAAACGGATCAGCTTGAAGAATTGGATACTCTAGCCAGTGTCCGCATGCCTAGCAGTATCAAGATTACCTGCTGGATCATTGTGATCGGTTTGATTTTGGGTATAGCCAGCATGTGGATTCCCTGGGTGCAAACTACTTCAGGCAATGGCCAGGTCACCACCATGAACCCCAGTGACCGGGTGCAAAACTTAAGTGCTTTGGTGTCAGGCCGAATTGCCCGCTGGTATGTGCAGGACGCGGCCTTTGTAAAAGCCGGAGATCCTATCGTTCAAATTCAGGACATCGATGAGCAGTTACTGCCTCGCTTACAGTCTCAACTAGAAGCTGCCCAGCGCAAGATAAACGCGGCCAGGGAGGCTGTAACGACCGCAGAGATCGATTATCAGCGCCAAGAGGAACTCTACGCGGAAGGCTTAGCCTCTCGTCTATCGTTTGAACAAGCGCGTATCCGAGTGCAGCAACTGAATGTATCCCTCGAAGGAGCCTCTCAGGAATACAACCAAGCCGAAACTGCGCTATCCCGGCAAGGCAGTCAATTGGTAACCGCTCCTCGCGATGGCACTATCTTGCACGTCGAGGCGGGTGATACCTCAACCATCGTATCGGCAGGTCAGAGGCTAGCAACATTTTTGCCTGCGAATTCTGAACGTGCGGTAGAAATTTATATTGATGGCCGTGATATTGGCTTGGTGAATCCAGGGCGAACAGTGCGGCTGCAGTTTGAGGGCTGGCCGGCGTTTCAATTCAGCGGCAGACCCGACATGGCTGTTGGTACGTTTAAGGGCGAGGTTGTTTTTGTTGAACCCTCTGCAAGAATGGATGGACGCTTTCGAGTGTTAGTGAAAGCGCCAGAAAATAGTGAAGGCTGTCTAGGTGCTAGAGTTGAAAACGGTATTCCGAGAATGGGTGAGTGTGGTTGGCCGCCAGAGAATTTTGTTCGGTTAGGTGCTAACGTAAGAGGCTGGATTTTGTTAGAAACAGTGCCGCTTGGGTTTGAAATCTGGCGTTTGTTAAATAATTTCCCGCCACTGAATGTTGCAACTATGCAGGGTGGTTAAGCGAATGAAGTTGATTCGCTTAGTTTCGGTTCTCGGCGCTGCAGCATCTATTCTCATCGGTTCCCCGGCGGCCCTTGGGCAGATAGAAGCCGGTCGGGCGATAAGCGCTGAAGCAACTCAGTTGATAGATGTTCTGCGCAGTGCCTCCCAATTCTATCCAAGCTTAAATTCTGCCCAGGCTGGAATTCAGGCTCGTGAAGCAGATTTGCTCGCAGCCAACGGCGTGTTTGATCCTAGGGTAGATGGCTCCCTAAACTCTTATCTTGGCGGGTTTTATGATGGCACCGCCAGCAGTGCGGGTGTCTATCAGGCCATGCCTTTCTTGAACGCTGAAATCTTTGCCGACTACTCAGTGTCCGGCGGCAATTTTCCTGTGTACGAGGATCAGCTAGTCACGACAAATTTGGGCCAGGCTAGAATCGGCATGTCTTTGTCATTGCTGAGAGATCGCGACATTGATGATAGAAGGTTCGCCGTTAAGCAAGCTGAGCTGGATACCAACATTGCGGAGTTTGAACTACGGGCGCAGGAAATTACCGTTATTCAGCAGGCCTATATCGCCTACGCAACCTGGCTTATATCGGCCCGGTTGCTGGAAGCTTATCAAGAGCTTTTGGAGGTGGCCGAGGTGCGTGGTGATGCGCTAACACGGCAAGCGGAAGCAGGGGACGTTGCCGATATTTTGGTTATTGAAAATCAGCAGGCTATTCTGCAGCGGGAAAGTTTAGTTGTAGATGCCCAGCGCCAGCTCAATTTGTCCGCTGAAATGCTCGCGTTGTTTCTTCGCGATCCGTTTGGCGAGCCGGTGTACCCGCTATACGAGGCAGAATTATCAATTCCCGTAAGCGATGAAGAATTCTTAAATCAGCCAGTGACCCAGCTAGTGGATGCGGCCTTAGAAAACCGACCCGATATCGCCATTGCTAAGACTCTGCAGCAGCAGTTTAGATTGGAAAAACGCATTGCCGAAAACTTGGCCAAACCCCAGCTGGATTTTAGACTTTACTCCGGTAGAGATTTTGGCGATGGCTCTATTACTCGCATGGGTACCGACACCATCGCCGATATTACCTTCAGCATTCCGCTGGAAACTAGAACCGCGCGAGGCAAGATCGCGTCAGCCGATGCCAAGCTGTTAGGGCTTAGCTATGATCTGCGGCTGATCATCGATCAAGCAGAGCGGGATTTGAGGTTGTCTTTGGTAAACTTACGAGCAACCAGTGAGCTGCAAAATGTCGCCCTGCAAGAGCTTGAAGTGGCGCAAATTTTAGCCGACGCCGAGGCGCGACGGTTTGAAGCTGGCACCAGCGATTACTTTCTACTGAACGTCAGGGAGCGAATGCTGGGAGAGGCTCAGCTGCGCAGATGGCAGGCCGAGCTCAATCATCAGGTCGCTCTAGCGAATTATTTTGGCATCAGTATGACGATGCCGCTGCTTGATTCGCCACCGTCAACATCCCCACCACCACAATAAAAGCTACTTAGTATCTCCAGCTAGTGAGGTCTGCTCCATTTGGCGCTGTGGTTTCGATGCGCTGCATAATTCGCGGTAGATACATGGTGTTATAGCGCAGCCTTGATATGGCATTGCTATTGTTCTGATCGCCATTCCAACAGTGTTCTGCGCGGTCGCCATAGTCGACCACCCCGCCATAGTAAGGGTTGCTAGTGCTCTCTAAAAACTCTTCAGTCAAATACACTGCATTGTTGAGGTAGTAGTTGTCCATATCGCCAACGTAGAGATGAAGTTTGCCTTCAAGCTTGGGGCCAAGAGTCTCCCAGTCTCGCTCGAGGATGTGCCTCAGATCGAAATTGTCACGCCAATACTCGGCGACTGATTTGTCAATAACACCAGTTTCTTTGTCCCAAAGTCGCATGGGGTAGCCATCATCCCCCATGGGTGAAAATGTGGCTTCCCAGATATCGTATTGCTGCCCTGAGCGGCCTTTGTCGCCAAGCACGGCCTCCAGCCGGTTGTAGTCATATTGGCTGGCATGCACATTTCCCAGATAGTCTCTATGGCCCGGCCTTGGCAGTTTTTGGAATTGGCTATCGTAGTAGTATCCATTGCTGTCTTCATAAATATTTACCGTCATGTAGGCACGAAAATCAATGGGGTCAGGGCAGGCGATAAAGGCGCCGTTGTATTCATCGGGATAGAAAGTCTGCACCGCCATTGCTTCCCAGCCGCCGGTGGAGCCACCATAAGTAAACCGCGCCCAGCCTTCGCCGATACCGCGGAATTGTTCTTCGATATAGGGGATAAGTTCATAGGTAAGGGCGTCACCATAGGGCCCTTGGCTGGCTGAGTTAACCGCGTATGAATCATCATAGTAAGGTGTGGGGTGCTGTATTTCTATGGCCAAGAAGCGGGGGAAGTCCTCACCGCTCCAAGCTTGATAGAAATCATAGGCTTCTTGCTGTTCAAAAACGTTATAACCTTCAAGATCGAACCTTGCGCTGTAGGTGGGCTCTAGGTCAGGATCGGGCGGCTCGGTGCGAAAGCCGCCAAAATCGCTTGGGAAATGGCCATGGAAAACCATTAGCGGATACTGTGCCTGAGGGTGTTCTGCAAAGCCTTCAGGCAGCAAAACATGAGCGCCCAAATAAACATCTTCTCCCCAAAACTCAGACAGTAGCTCACTGCGCATCGTAATATGTTTTATGTAGTCGGTATCTTGGGGCGGCGTTATTTCAGGAACCATCTCTGTCATCGTCAGATCGAAGGTGTCGTCGCCTGCAGAGCCTATTTCTATCC
This sequence comes from uncultured Pseudohongiella sp., assembly GCA_964352445.1. Lineage (GTDB taxonomy): Bacteria > Pseudomonadota > Gammaproteobacteria > Pseudomonadales > Pseudohongiellaceae > UBA9145. The sequence continues at coordinate 92,953 of CAYGSO010000003.1, forward strand.
GAACTGGCTGGGAGTAGAGGTTGCCTGGTTTGCGGTTCCACTGCTGGCCTTCGCCTCTATCGGGCGGCAGACTCACGACTTTGCCGTTGCCAAGATTGAAGTCTTTGTATCGGTTCAGGACCGCTTGGGCATAATAGACTCCGGGGGGCACTGCCTCGAGGTTGGCCAGCGGGAAACCGATGGCTGAACTGTCGACAATAACCGCTTCTTGAGCTGCCCAGTTTTCCACATTGCGGCCAAAAATAAGCTGGGTGTCGGCATTATTGCTCACTGAAAATCGTGGTTCGGGGCTGTCTTTAGAAGAAAGCAAAAGCAGTAGACGGCCGTCTTGTGGCTGCAGCGAAAAAGAATCGTCAAAGCGAATTATAAACTCGGGGCCAGTGCTTGCTACCTCATCTGCCAGTGGGGCGCAGCCATTTAGGAAAAGCACAGCGCTAGTTAGTAACGCAGTTTGTAGCAGTAAACGTTTCATAGGGTGTTCCTGTTCCCTTTCCCTGTTCGGATTAGAGAGAGTGAGTGAATAAAACTATAATTCAACTTTAATGCAATTGGCAGCATTGGTCGCTATTGTCTTGGCTTCGTCAACGCAATCGCCTCGGGCGATGACTACCCCCATGCGACGCTTGCCGTTGATCTGGGGTTTACCAAATAACCGAAGTGCAGTGCGAGGATGGGACAGTGCGTCATCAAGCCCACTAAACACTGCACTGTCTGATTCGCCCGACACAAGAATAACGGCCGAGGCGGACGGGCCGTAAAAATCAACCGCAGGAATGGGCAGGCCAAGAATAGCTCTGGCGTGAAGCGCGAATTCAGATAAGTCTTGGGAGATCAGAGTTACCATTCCAGTGTCATGGGGGCGGGGAGATACCTCGCTAAAATACACCGCGTCGCCTTTTATAAAAAGCTCGACGCCAAACAGCCCGCGCCCACCTAGAGCCTGTGTGACCGCGGCGGCAATCCGCTTGCTTTGGGTTAAGGCTATTTCACTCATGGCTTGGGGCTGCCACGATTCTTGATAGTCACCTTCCTCTTGGCGATGGCCGATGGGCTCGCAGTAAGTTACCCCGCCGCTATGGCGAACCGTCAGCAATGTGATTTCATAGTCGAAATCTACAAAGCCTTCGACAATGACTTTGCCGGCACCTGCCCGGCCGCCCTCTTGGGCAACCTGCCAGGCCGTTGCAATATCTGCAGGGGAGCGCACAAGAGACTGCCCTTTGCCAGAGGAGCTCATTATCGGTTTTACCAGACAGGGCAGGCCTATTTTATTAACAGCATTTGTATATTCAGCTTCAGTCGCAGCGAATTCATAGGTCGATGTTGGGATTTCAAGCTGCTCGGCTACTAGCCGTCGGATGCCTTCTCGGTTCATGGTCAGCTTGGCAGCTTTAGCACTGGGGATTACGGTGTGGCCCTCGGCTTCAAGCTCAACCAGCACCTCAGTGTCGATAGCCTCAATCTCCGGGACAATGTAGTGGGGCTTTTCTAATTCAATAACTCGGCGCAGCTCTTTGCCATCCAACATAGAAAACACATGGCACCTGTCGGCCACCTGCATAGCCGGCGCGTTTTGGTAGCGATCACAGGCTATGACTTCGACGCCAAGGCGCTGCATTTCAATCACCACTTCCTTGCCAAGCTCACCAGCGCCGAGGAACAGTACCCTAGTCGCCGACTTAGAGAAAGGTGTACCTATTGATGTCATGAAGTGCTCCTGCTTGCGGTTATACCAAAATGGCCCAGTGTACGTGAGTTTTTCGGTCTGATAAAAGCCTATTGAGCAGAATTGGCCTGAGCAATAAAGACAAGTTAGACTGAGCCAAATTACAGCGTAAGGGTGAGGTTAAAATGAGTGTAATTCCCAGGTTACTAAAAAGCAGCGGGCTAGCTGGACTACTATTACTGGGGGTGCTTATACCGCTGCAATCGGCGGCGGCTGATAAGGCATGCCGCAGTTTTCTTGTGCAAGGAGCACAGCTGGTCGTTGATGCTCCTTCTGCGCTGCTGCGATCAGGAACGTTGGCAAGAATCATCAGTGAATTGGCAGTCGATCAAACCCTGTCAGTCGATTTTCCAGCAGGCCAACTTTGTGTGGAACAGGCTGCGGCTGAGCTTGCAACGTCGAACTCAACGCCCTATCGCATAAATTTACAGAATGACGAGTTAGCGGTGAGTGGGTTAGTAGCCGGTACGACCGAGGTATGGCTGCGTCTTAGCCCAGACTATAAGTCAGAGCTGTTGCTGGAGCGTTCTGTTGCTGAAGCAATAGGGCTGACCGATATGGAGTTCCTTTCCGATAATTCTGGGGTTGGTGCAGAGGATTTTTTTGCAGAACAAATCGACTACTTAGAGCTGGGTTCCCTAGCGCTGGACACCCCATTTGCAGAGGTGCCAAGATTTGGCGTTGAGTATGCCCACTACGAGCAAAGCGTTAATCAAACCGTTGAGGGCTTCGTCGCAACACAGGGAATTTTAGGCTTTGATCTGCTGAGTTCGCTTAAGCTGACTTTTAGCCTGTCTCAGGGCTTGGTCTTGTTTTCGAAATAAGTAATAGCAAGTTTTTACAATAGGATTACAGTGAGTTGGGTGATGTTGGCATTTAGTCATCACAGCATCAGGTCGAACGCTCTAAAAACTGCTATGATCCGCCCCCCTATTCGTTAACGACTGATGCTCATGCCCAATACAGATTTTTCTGCGCTCAATCTGCGCCCCGAACTGCAATTAAGCCTCAATAACATGGGCTATGAGCAGCAGACTCAGATTCAAGAGCTGAGCTTACCGGCATTGCTAGCAGGCAAAGACGTTGTCGCTCAAGCTCAGACCGGCAGCGGTAAAACGGCGGCTTACGGCATTGCTCTGCTAAATCGGCTGCAAGAGAAAACATTTACAACTCAGGCGCTGATAGTCTGTCCAACCCGCGAGCTCGCCGATCAAGTGGCTGAGGAAATCCGCAGTTTGGCCAAGTCAATTGCCAATTTGCGAGTCGTGGTTCTTTGTGGCGGCAAGTCCATGGGGCCGCAGCTGGCATCCCTCAAAAGAGCGCCCCATGTAGTGGTGGGAACACCCGGACGGCTTTTGAAACATCTGCAGAAAAACACGCTAACCCTGGGTGAAGTGGAAAGCGTTGTTCTTGATGAAGCGGATCGCATGCTAGACATGGGTTTCGAAGAAGATGTTCAAAGCATTCTCGATTTTACGTCGCCGCGTAAACAGCTAGGGTTGTTCTCAGCCACCTTCCCCTCAGAAATAAAAACCTTGAGCGCTCGCTATCAAACCTCACCTGATTTTATTCAGGTTGCTGAATCGACAGCCAACCAAGAAATTCGGCAAGAGTTTTTTGAAGTGGAGCTAAACCACCGAGTGCCAGTATTGCTTAAACTGCTCAATCACTATCAGCCAGAATCGACTCTGATTTTTTGCAATACAATTTTAAAGTGCCAAGAACTGGCAGACGAACTGCAGCGGGCGAAAGTATACGCTACGGCACTGCACGGTGAGTTAGAGCAGTTCAAGCGTGATCAGGTGTTGGCGCAGTTCTCTAACAAAAGTAGTGCGGTTTTAGTCGCTACAGATGTTGCAGCACGAGGCTTAGATATCAAAGATCTGCAGCTGGTGGTCAATTTTGAAATTAGTCGTGACCCAGACACCCATGTGCACCGCATCGGCAGAACGGGAAGGGCAGGTAAGCAAGGCGTTGCCGTCAGTCTGTTTTCGAAGAGTGAATGGCCGCGAGTAGAAATGCTTGGCAATTTGACATCGACTGTTGTTCAAGCCGCCGACCTATCCAAGCTAAAGCCAATGCAGACTCAGGCACCCCAGCCTGCAATGGTGACGGTTTTTTTCAGCACTGGTCGCAAAGATAAAATAAGACCTGGAGACATCTTAGGTGTGCTGACTAAACAGTTGGAGCTGCCAGGGGACTCCATCGGTAAAATTGATGTGCTGGATAAAGTGACCTATGTGGCAATTAACAGAGAACTTGCTACGCCTGCCTTCAGCACTATTGCCGATATTAAAATAAAAGGCCGGACTTACCGTGCCAAGCTGCTACGCTAGCTATCACTAGTAATAGCAATATCCAGTTACCTTAAAAATACGCCGCCAGCAATTTAGCACTGGCGGCAGAGCGTGCCTCACTTGTTCCTTGTTTGCAGTGCTAATTTTTCCAAGGGGCTATTGGTTGAGCTGATTGACATGCTCAGCCATTGTCTGAATGACCTCAGCCGCGGTATAAATTTCTTCCTCGGCTAATGCAAACTCTCGCTGTTCTATGGCTTCCCTCACCCCCGGAATCGTCTTTACGCCGTAGCCAGTATAGAAGCCAGGCGCGTAGATGTGGTGGGTAAACCACGGTCTGCCCGGTAGGCCGGATTCTTGAGTTAGCTTGCGTTCACTCATATACAGCAGCTGATTTTCTGTCTCTGATGCGACAGGCGAGTTCGCTGATCTGGTGAGGTAGAGTTGGCTGGCTTTGTCTAGTTCAGCAATGGCGTTTTTTAGCGGGGCAAAATTAATAAAGGGAACTTCGGCTTTGATTGGCGGCGGCCCGAAAGATCGCTGTTGATCTAAAACTAGTGCATAGATGCCGGAGTTAACTCGGTCATTATTCTCTTTGGTCTCTTTGCGCATGGTCTCGGTCAGGGCTTCAATCTCATCCATGTAGAGCTCGATGTTGTCGGTGAGTCCGGTAAATTCGAACGGCAAGCGAGTTGAGTTCGCCAGCCGCAGCGTCGCTCTGCCGGCTACCTGGGCAAGCGAAACCCCGTAGACAAGCCCGGGATCCCTAAACTTGGTGTAGTGCTCATAGGTGTCGTACAGGGTGTGGTAGCTGCCATCGGAGGCTTCGCCACCGAATGAGATGTTGAGGGAGGCGATGCCCAAGTGTTGGAGAAACGGCGAATAATCTGAACCTGAACCTAGGGGAGATATTCGCAGGTCCAGGCGATCTCTGGCTTCCTGCCTAACCTTTTCGCTACTGCTATTGACCCGCAGGTTGGCGCGTCTGCGCTCGGCAACTGAGACACCGGTTTGTGGGTCTGTCACATCTCGCATTACTTCATTAGCCATTTTCTCCAAAACATGACTGCCGCCTATATTCACAAAGCCACGGCTATTGCCATCGGTATTGATGTAGGCCACCGCGTGTTGGCTTAGCTCTTCGGCGTGGTGTTCAACCCATTCGGTTGAGCCAATTAGTCCTTGCTCTTCGGCGTCCCATGCCGCATAGATTACTGTGCGTGCGGGGGGTGAGCCGGCTTTGGCAAGCTCCCCCAAGGCTTTCGCCTCAGCCATAAGTGCGACAAGACCCGACAACGGGTCCGCCGCGCCATGATTCCAACCATCGTGATGATTGCCTCGAATCACCCATTGATCGGGGAATTTTGCTCCGGGCATACGGGCAATAACGTTGTAGGCTTTTACCATATCCCAATTAAATTCTAGCTTCATTCGCACCCTGGCCGGTCCTGGCCCAAGATGGTAGGTGATGGGTAAACCCCCCTGCCACTGGCTAGGAACAACTTCTCCGCCCATGGCTTCTAACAGGGGAAGAGCGTCTCTGTAGGATATAGGCAGCACTGGTATGCGGGTAATTGTTGGCGCGTCCTGTCGATCCAATCTTGGGGCCTCGGCAGTGGCTCCTATGAAGGGAGTCAGCACATCGCCAGGATAGGTTGGCATATCCATGACCGAACCTCTTTGCACCGCGCTTTCATGTTTGAACGGGCCCTCAGGGTAGGTGTCGCCAGCACCATAGCCATCATCGGCAGGGTCGGAATAGATAATTGTCGCAATGGCGCCTTTTTCTCCGGCCAGCTTGGGCTTTATGCCCCGCCAAGATCCGCCGTAGCGAGAGATGGCTATTTTGCCCTCGACGCTGATGCCATAGCGCTCAAGAATTTCATAGTCTGCGGGTGTGCCATAATTTACAAAGACCAGCTCGCCTTCCACTTCACCGTCAATGGAGAATGCATTGTAAGGGGGAAGCAGGTCTTTGACAGACGAGGTGCTGGGGTCTTCGGCAAGCGGGTCTTCGGTTAGAGATGCTGTAAACCTAGTTGGTGCCACCAGTTCAAGTTCTCTGTTGCGCGGGCTGGGAAATAGAATATCGTACTCGACTATTTCGGTATCAAAACCCCAGGCACGAAATTTCTCGGCAATAAACTCGACATTTTCAATCCCTTTCTCGGTGCCCACATGGTGGGGTGAACTGGACAGGAACTGCAGCCATTGTGTCATCTCGCTACTATTCAACTCGGCGTCAAATTTCGTTTCCAGCTGTTGCTGAGAGAGGCTCTCAGCTGAACCAAAGCCTAACAGTGATTCTTGCGCGTGCAGGCTCGAAGCGAGGCAGAGGCAGAGAAAAAGAAATGGTTTCATTGGGTACCCTCGATGGTGGTTATTGCCCCTGAGGATATCACTTATGAAGGAAAAATAGGCAGCACTGGACTCATAATTAGGCCAGTGGAAGTTCGGTCTTGCCCTCCTGGCAGGAGTCGGTGGGCCGTGCTGTAGTCAATAGAGACTAAATAAGGGCGAGTTCGCTGAGAAATCGGTTTGATTCGGTGATGGATTTTTCCATGTCGATAATAAGTGCGGAGATATCACTTTCTATGGTGATAAGTTCTGTGCGCAGTGATGCAATGGCGCGAGAATTTAAATTGTGTTTGAGGAACAATACCTGATCACGAAAGGCGTCTATCACAGGCACCATTTTGTTTTCCGCATTATGCATGGAGGTTACTAGCTGCTGATACAGGGCGCGAGTGTCTCGCAGTGTTGATTCGCTGCTGCGACGTAGATTTTGATTGGTGTATAAATCCAGTTCGTCTTCCCACTCTGCAAACAGATCAGACGACACAGACTCCACCGAGCGAATTCTGTCTCTAACTGTCGCGGCTCTGTCTTCACTGCGCTCAAATTCCGAGTTAAGACTCTCATAGGTGGCCTGCAGGTTGCCGCCACTAAAATTTAACAGCTCACTGAACTGTTCCAAGGCGCTTGTGAACTGTGCTTTTGCTGCTTCTTGCGAGTCTCGTGCTTCTTCTACTCGTTCTACCAATATATCCCGTTTATGGACGCCAAACTGCTCCATCGTCTCGTAGTAAACGGTGCTGCAGCAGTTTAGGACAAGGGTAATAGCTAGCAGGGGAATAAACCGCGTCATGACTGTGTTCCATGAGTCGTTTTTATTGCGTCGATTAGCTGTTTGTTGCGTTGATCGGCTAAGTGGCTGTGAACGACGAACAGTGCATGGATAATTCCCGGGACCCAAAACAACATACACAAAAAAATATTGAGTATGCCCTGGATAGGTTTGGCGCACAGAAAAACTGCCACTGGCGGCAACAACAAGGCGAGTAGGTAGCGCATGATTTCATTCCCACTGATTTCAGTCTAGGTCGATAGTAGTAAATCTATAGTTGGCGCATTGTAAGCGACAAAGTTTATTGATTGCCAATAAACTTTGCTGGCTACGGACAGGCCTAGCGCCGCGCTGCCAGCATTTCAGCGATTAGATTAGGCAGTGCATCCGTATCATAGGGTTTGGCGATTATTCTCACGTGGGTGTTTTCTACTATGCGTTCCTTGCTGGCTTTATCAGCATAGCCGGTGGCTAGCAGAATAGGGATTTCTGGGCGGATGAGCAGCATCTTCTCCGCCATTTCTATTCCATCCATCCCGCCTGGCATAATGACATCACTAAAGACGAATTGAATTTCTGGATGAGCTTCTAATTGCTCCAGGCCAAATGCCGCGTTGTTTGCACTGAATACTGAGAAGCCAGCGGTCTCAAGCATCTCCACCGCGATTTCACGGACTTCCTTATCATCCTCAACCACTAAAACAATCCCTGCGTGGCAAGCACCTGTAGATTTCGAGTCCACGGCCGATGAAGCAGCTGCAAGGGGTTTCTGCGTCACTGGGATGTATAGTTTGAAGGTAGTTCCACCGCCCAATTCACTCTCCACTGTAATATTGCCGCCAGACTGCCTAATAAAGCCGTAAACAGTGCTCAGCCCCAAACCAGTACCTTGATTTTGATCTTTGGTGGTAAAAAATGGCTCAAATATTTTTTCTCTGATTTCCTCGGGAATACCACTGCCAGAATCAGTGAAACTCATTTCTACATAGTACTCGCCTACCTGGGTGGGCAGGGCTTCGCTGAGTAAACGTGCATCGATTAGTCTGATATTGATAGAGACGTCGCCGCCTTGGGGCATGGCATCTTTGGAATTGACACAAAGATTCAGCAGCGCATTTTGTAGCTGAGTTTTGTCAATGAACACTAAAGCGCTTTCAGCCGAGCTGGTAACATGCAGGGTAACATCCTCACCCAATAACCGATCCATGAACTCAACTAGATCAAGCACTAGTTCGCTGATGTTTACGGTCTCCGCAGCTATAGGATTCTGCCGTGAGAAGCTGAGTAATCGAGAATTTAAGTTAGCGCCATTTTTTGCGGCCTGCATGACTTTTTCAGCCAGGGCGCTGGCTTTTTCATCATTTTTAAGGCGCTTCTTAAGAAACTGCAGGTTTCCCATAATGACGGTGAGCAGATTATTGAAATCGTGAGCCACGCCTCCTGTCAGCCTGCCCATCGCCTCCATTTTCTGTGACTGTAAAAGCATTGCTTCCATGTCTTTTTGATTGGAGACATCAACAAAGCTAACCACCGAGCCTACCGCTTCACCAGATTTTAGAATGGGAGTACATGAAAACCGCACGGGTAGCTCAACCCCATTCTTAACAATTACAAAGCCTTCCATGTTGAGTGCGGCGATACCCTTTTGGAAACACTGAGTAATTGCTATGTAGGCATCAAGATTCACTGACGTTTGAACGCTGGAAGAGCTAATAAGCCTGAGGGCGCTTTCGCCGATTAAATCTTTTTCATCCATATTCAGCATTTTTAGTGCGGATGAATTGATAAAGGTTAAATTGCCACGGTTATTGACGCCAAAAATGCCTTCGCCGACAGCATCCAAAAGTAGGAGCCTTTCCTCGGCTGCATTTTTGAGTCGCTCATCGGCCAGCTTAGTTTGCTTCTCCAATGCTTGAGCGATCAGGGTCTGTTGTTCGAGTTCCGCCTCTTTTTTTTGCAGCCGCTTCGCTTCCGTCAGTAAATCATTTTTTAAAGCGGCATTCTTGATTTGAAGATCGATAGCTCGGTTAAGGTCATGACCGATTCTTATTGCGATGGGAACGATAAAACCTAAATACAGTACTAAAGCACTCACCAGCACTAGGTTGTCTTCAGTTCTATTGAGTAAATTGTAGCTAAGAAAAATTAGAGTAGCCGGTGCGGCGAAACCGAGAAAAGCCTCCTTGATGACTGACATGGTGGCGGCGGCACCGGCAAGCATGCCAGCTAACCACAGAGCAACACAGGCGAGCTGAAGAAAGCTTGGCTCGGTTGGTAGTAGCATCCAAGCGAATCCCCATATAAAGCCGGACCAGATGGCGCCACTTACTAAGAAAAACCAATTTCGTTCTAAGCTAGACTCACTAAGCAGCTCGAGCTTCTGTCGGTTAGCGAGAACTGTTCGAACAATTGTGCTGACTAAAAGTACGCCATACCAAATGTATCCATAGAACATTGTAGAACTAGCAATTAAAAGCAAAAATAAGAAGCTGCCAGCGACAACATCCGCGAGGTAAATCAGGTTGAGCTGTCCGAATAGGAGCTTTACCTGTTCACAGCGAAAATCGAGCTTGGCATCATATTGGGGGGTTCCAATGGCGGCTGCTGTATTTTTTGCCGGAGAGTCTGGCACGGATTGATCCTGGTGTTATTGTTAAATTGGCGGCGCAGACGTTAGTTTGTAGGAGTAATGCTTACACTGTGTTGACTATGTAGTTAAGAATTTTCTATTGATAGCCTCTGATTGTATAAGATAACACAACATCCTTAGCAACTTATGTAAGTTAAGGGTGTAGTGTAAGGTAAAATTTGGGCCTAACTAACCCAAATGTTGAATATTCTCGTATTTGCCTTTATAAATGCCCACAATCTACAGTTCTAGGTTCTGGCAAGATATGAGTAAAACCCAAAATAACAACACCATTCTTATCGTAGAGGACGACAACGCGGTTCGTGACCTTGCGGTAGAGATGTTTACCAGCGAGGGATTTGCCGTGTTGGAGGCGCTTGATGCAAAGAGCGCTTTGGCATTGTTTGAACAGCACCCAGAGATCGCCTTGGTGTTTAGCGATCTGATTCTTCCCGGTGGCGTTACCGGGATTGAGCTTACCAAGAAAATTTTAGAACTAAAGCCGGGTACCCCGGTCATTCTTGCTACAGGTTATCAAGACAAAGGGGAGGCAATTGCGGCTAACACTGTATCGATGGATAATATTTCCTATGTGCCAAAACCTTATGATATAGAAGTTATACCCGAAATGGTTAGGTCCATGCTAGCCAATAGGGCAAGCAGTTTAAACGTATAAAGAGAGAATTGGACAATGGCAGATTTTGAAAACGCAACTGTAGAGCGTTTAGCAAACATATATTTCAATGGCGATGTCACTAGTCGCAGCTTAACCTTGCCGACGGGCGAGAGAAAAACCCTTGGCATCATGCAGGTTGGCGAGTACAGATTCGACACAGCCGTCAAAGAGCTAATGGAAATTCAGGCGGGTGAAGTAGAAGTGCTTCTGCCAGGTGCCGCTGTGTGGAAAACCTTTGTCGGGGGAGAGAGTTTTGAAGTACCTGGAAACTCCGCTTTTGATATCAAAGCCAATACAATCACCGACTATTGCTGCTCCTATTTAGATTAGTCTGCTACGGCTGAAAGTAGCTTCCTTGCTATATGGTTCGATAAAAGACAACTGCTGCCATGATAATCGCCCGCGCATAGTTCGCTAGAGCCAGACCATGATCCATGTGGTCACTTCCAGCCCCAGATCTTTGGTCACCGCTTTCACACAGCAAGCCCAAGCTATCATCACTAAGTCACCCATGACACTGTTGATACCCTGGAAGCTTAAACGGGCTAATTCATTAACACTGCCTACTGAGGCTTTTGCGTGCAGCAAAGGGTTGCGATTTGGAACTGCACTGATTTACGTCTCGGTGATTGGCTCAAGGTTGAGCTGTAACGAGCTAACGGTGACAGTGCCAAAGGGAGATAACTGCCAGTAAGAGTTTAAACCGTAGGGGTGCGCTTTCATTTTGTAGAAACAGATCACGACCTTCATTGCAAAATGTCGGCTCGTCCTCGTCTCTGGGCAGCTTCCCTAAAGGTTCGGCCGTTTCTCAGCGGCTACCACAGAGCCGACGTCAATAAATTTTACTCATCAGACTGACAGGCAAAATAGCAGCAAAAAATAGCTAGGGTTTATAAGCAATTGAGTGAACAAAAAATCCAAACTGTTAATTCTTTATCTTAAACCGGACTGCCTACTTTTTATATCAACCCCGCAAAACAGACGTCTCAAGTTTTATCTTCCTTTTTAGAGGACATGAGTGCGCTAGCTTAATATTCGCTCAGCGAAGGGAAAGGCATAGCTAGAGGGGCTCAGGAAAACTCCGGGCCAAGGCCCAATAAGATAGACTTCCCCCAAGTTTGCTTATAGTCTTCAAGTTAACCCGTATCCGCTATTTTTTGGAGATATCCCATGAAGTTGTTTGTGCATACCCTCATGCCCAGCTGCTCGCGTCTTGCGAGTATTGCAGGTCTGTTAGTAGTTTTCGTCTCTCAGGCCTATGCTCAAGTGCCTATTATTCAGCCCGGCGCGCCAGGCCAACCTAGTCGGCAAATCTCGGTCGAAGAAGCTTCAGATTTGGCGAGCCTTACTTTTTCCGACGGCGATGTAAAATTTATGCAGGGAATGATTTCCCACCATGCTCAGGCACTGCAGATGAGTGAGCTGGTGGAAGGTCGCACTAACCGCGAAGCCATGGAGTTAATGTCCCAGCGCATCGCGCTCTCTCAGGAAGATGAGATCGCGATGATGCAAGACTGGCTGAGCGAGCGCGATCTGATGGTGCCTCAGATGGAATCCCATATGATGGAGGGTCACACCATGATGCCGGGTATGGCGACTGCTGAAGAAATGGCAGAGCTTGAAGCGGCACAGGGGTCAGCATTTGACAGCCTTTTTCTGCAGCTCATGATCGAGCACCACAAGGGTGCGCTTACGATGGTAGATGAGTTGTTAGAACAGCGTGGCTCTGCTCAGGACTCAGTGCTTTTTGCTTTCACTAGCGATGTGACTGCCGACCAAGCAAGCGAAATAGATCGAATGAATGCCATGCTAGCGGGTTTCTCAACTGATCCTCGAGTTAACTTAAAACCAGGCTTTGAGGATGCCGGAGAAGCTTCCTTAAACATGATGCTTGTTGCCTCGCTGCCAAAACCCGATGGCTTCTTTGATCCCGCCAATCCGTCTGGCTTGCCTGTCAGAAAAGAAACCGAAGCAGAAGAAACCCTGCAGGCTGATACAGATGAGCCGCCAGCAGATGATTCCGAAGAACAGTCGGTAGGTGACGCTGCGGTTTCAAATCTCGCTGAGACCCCAACTGCGGAAGACGACGAAGACGAGAATAGTGAGCCCCGTCCGGGGTTGCTCAATTTTGCTAATACCGATTTGCTGTTTGCTGACGACGTGTTGGTGGCTGGTAATTACCATGGCTTCAACGCATACGACATTAGCAATCCCAGTAACCCTCAATTGCTGAGCTCAGTAGTATGTCCGGGCGGACAAGGTGATGTTTCCATTGTCGGTGATTTGCTGATCATGTCTGTTGAGCAGACTCGCGGTCGTATGGACTGCGGCCTGCAGGGGGTTGCTGAGCCAGAGAGTGAAGAGCGTTTTCGCGGTATTCGCCTTTTCGATGTCAGCGATTTTACCATGCCGATCCAGGTAGGAGCGGTACAGACCTGTCGCGGATCTCACACCCACACAGTTGTGACCGACCCAGACGATGATGGCAATATCTATGTTTACGGTTCAGGCACCTCCAGCGTAAGACCTGGCGAAGAGCTTGAGGGTTGTTACGATGAATCCCCGTTTGAAAACCCAGAATCGGCAATGTTCAGAATTGATGTAATTCAAATTCCATTGAACGATCCGATGAATGCAGCCGTGGTCAATAGGCCTTTCATCTTTTCCGATCCCGAATCAGGGGTTGCTGCCGGACTTTGGGAAGGCGGTGATCATGGGCCTGGTACACAGGACACGAGACAGACCAATCAGTGCCACGATATCACCGCCTACCCTGAGATTGGGCTGGCAGCGGGTGCCTGTTCGGGCAACGGCATACTGCTGGATATTTCAGATCCAGTAAACCCAACCCGAATGGATGAAGTGATCGATACGGGTTTCGCTTATTGGCACTCTGCCACCTTCAACAACGACGGCACTAAAGTACTATTCACCGATGAATGGGGTGGCGGCTCACGGCCGCGCTGCAGAGCCTCTGATCCGCTGGATTGGGGCGCCGATGCCTTTTATGACATCGTCGATAAGAAAATGCAGTTTAGAAGCCACTATAAAATGCCTGCCCCACAAACGGATACCGAAAACTGTGTGGCCCACAACGGCTCGTTAGTGCCGGTGCCGGGAAGAGATATTTTCGTGCAAGCTTGGTATCAAGGCGGTATCTCAGTGATTGATTTCACCGATTCTTCCAATCCAACAGAAATTGCCTTCTTTGATCGAGGCCCAATCGATGAAGAAAAACTCATTACCGGTGGCTATTGGTCGGCGTATTGGTTTGGCGGCTTGATCTACGGCACAGAAATCGCCAGAGGCTTGGACGTCTTTGCACTGACCCCTAGTGACTATCTCACTGAAAATGAAATAGCCGCAGCCTCATTACGCTCAGCGGGTGATGTAGTTAACGCCCAACAGCAGGCTAAGCACGTCTGGCCTGCTGAGCCGGTTGTTGCAAGAGCCTATATAGACCAGCTGGTGCGCAGTGGGGTAATAGCGCAAGCGCAGGTCGAAGAAATTGCTGAGGCCTTAGCGAGCGCTGAGGAAAGCCTAGCCGAAGGCAGAAATAATCGCCGCACCGCAAGAAGCTTAAGCTCTTTGGCTGATGCACTGAACGAAAGTGTTGCCGATAATAGCGGTATCACGCGAACCAGATACGTTGAACTGGCGTCGACCATCGAGGGTATCGCTGAACGTCTGCGATAATTTTTAAGGCTTAAAGGGCCTCTAGGTTATTTCTGGAGGCCTTTTTTTTAACTCGTGATAAAGCTGCTTCTCAATTTAGCCCGGGTAGTGGTGTTTATTGGAGCTTAAGCATTGAGGTTAGACCCAGTGATATTAGGGTTTCATTATAGGGGCGCGCGAGAGCCAGCCCCGAAACTGATGCTGCTGGTGAGCTTTATCACCTGCTACTTAGCCTTCTCCATTGAGGAAGCCACAGCTGCAAAGAAAACAGAGACTAACTACTACTCTATTCATGGCAGCAGTCATGCCGAGCTAAACCAAGAAATGGCGCAAAAAGGGCCGAAGGGCTTCGCAGGCTATACCGCCAGTTCCATCAGGTATAGCTACAGCACCACTGAAGTCGGGCCTTCCTGTCGCATTACGAAGTTAGATATTGACTACACGCTTACTTATACCATGCCACGATGGGAGAATTCCGAGGCGGCCGATCCGGCGCTTCAGCAGTGGTGGAAGCAATACCATGATGCACTTTGGGAGCATGAGCGAAACCACGGGCGAATCGCAGATCAACGCTACAGTAAAGTGCAAAGCAAGCTTTCTGCCTTGGGTCGACGGCCTACTTGCGCGGAATTCGAACCCTTAGTTCGGCAAGAGTACACTGAGATAGCATTAGAATTCGCTGCAAAACAGGCTCAGTATGATCAGATTACACAGCACGGTCGCACCGAAATGCCGGTGTTTCACGGTGCCCCTCAACCCCCCGTTGCGGCGACTCCTCAGCAACTCTCAGCCGCGGGGCTAATTAAAAGGAACTGGCTATGGGTGGTGTTAGGTGGTTTAGTAGCTTTGCGCTGGGTCAGAGCCTGACGTTTCTTTCGATAATGACATGCTGGTAACAAGTGTTTTTTTCCGACGCGGGGTTAGGTACTATTCGTGACCGTTAGTTTACAAGCCCATGCTCGTTGTCTTAATCACTAAAAACAGAGGATGTACCAATGAACTTCCCTAAAGCGCCACTGGCAATATTGACCACCAGCCTATTTTTGTTCTGTTCGACCTTGCTAGCCCAAGATTGGCCTTTGCAGCCGCCGGCCGAAGCGCCGTCGCATTGGGGGGCTGTTTCAGCTAATTTTGAGGAAATTCCATACCCTTATCCGGTGCAGTTTTTGGAGCTAAATCGCTTTGGCCAAGACATGCGCATGGCCTATATGGATGTCGCCCCAACGGGCCCCAGCAATGGCCAAACTGTATTTTGGCAACACGGTATGAATTTTTATTCGGAAGCCTATACGCCAACGATTCAGGCCTTAGCCGCAGCAGGCTTTCGAGTGTTGGCGGTAGATAGAATTGGCTACGGCAAGTCCTCAAAACCCATCATCCCCTATAACTTCAACTTCGTAGCAGCAAATATGAAAGCGCTGCTTGATGAATTAGAAATAGAGCAAGTGGCAGCAGTCGGCCACTCGATGGGCGGCATGGTGATGAGCCGTTTCGCCATGCTCTATCCCCAGGTGACTACTCATGTTGTGTTGGTGAATCAGATTGGTTTAACTGACCAGCGTCAAAGCAGGACTTGGGTTGATCCCTACGTTGCTGAGTTGGGAGTTGCTAGCTATCAGTCAATTCTTCGTGGCCATCGTCGCTACTTTCCAAAAGACTGGCCACCCGCTCACTTAGAGTTTGTTAGGCGGCAGTACGGGCAGACCATGAGTGGAGAGTGGCCTCGCGTAGCCATGGTGCGCAGATTGCAGGGGCAGATGCTGTATGATGACCCGGTTGTGTATGATTGGCAGCATATTACTTCCAAAGCGTTGATACTTGCAGGAGAAGAAGATGGTTTGGTTGAGGACTTCCCAGCCCTAGCCCGACACGTTGCGAGTGAATTGCAAAACTCCGCTATATTACTGTACCCGGGCATTGGTCATGCGCCACAAATAGAAATTCCTGATCAATTTCATGCTGACTTGATTCGTTTTCTCAGGTCTGATCCCACAGCTCCTGCCAGTGCTTGGAAGTAGCTGCTGAGCCTGGAGCTCAACCGGTTTACGGATGGCAGGTTGAGCTTCAATTTGGCGCAGAGTTAGAGTCGTTGGGCGGCAGTTAGCTCGGGCCCAGGATGGCAACAATTTGGAAAAAACCACCCAAGTATTAATCCAAGTTTTATAGACAGGTTGTTTTAGCATGAGACAAGTAGTAATCAGCGGTTCAGGGCTTTGGAAGCCTGAATATAGCATCTCCAACGAGGAATTAGTCACTAGCTATAACGCTTGGGCTGAGTCATACAATACTGAAAATGCCGCGGCCATTGCTGGCGGCGAATTGGCGGCTAAACCATTTTCTTCAGCAGAATTTGTAGAAAAAGCATCAGGTATAAAGAGCCGCTACGCCTATCGTAAAGAGGGCATTTTGGATATCACGCGGATGCGGCCAAAAATTGCTAGGCGAGAAGATGATGAAGTGTCGCATCAAGCTGAAATGGCACTTAACGCGGCTAAAATTGCGCTTGCATCGGCGGCTAAAACTGCAGCAGATATTGATATGGTTATCGTCTCCTGTGCCTATACAGAGCGTGCCTATCCTGCTATCGCAATTGAAGTGCAGGGCGCTTTAGGTATAAAAGGAACTGGCTTTGATATGTTGGTAGCCTGCTCTGCAGCCACGTTTGCCCTTCAGCGAGCTCATGATGCGATTGCCGCGGGTTCAGCTAAAGCAGTCTTGGTGATTAATCCTGAGCTCACATCACCGCAAATAAATTACCGTGATAGAGACAGCCATTTTATTTTCGGTGACGTCAGCACGGCGATGGTTTTAGAGGGAGCTGATACGGCTAAATCGCCCCATCAGTTTCAAGTACTGGGAACCAAATCGCAGACCGTGTTTTCTAACAATATTCGTTCAAATTTCGGTTATGTGTCCCGGGCTGAAGATGTGGACCCATTCATGGCGGAGAACCTTTTTCATCAGAATGGGCGCAGCGTATTTAAAGAAGTATGTCCCATGGCAGCGGACCACCTAACTCAGCAAATTCAGCAGGTGGGCCTTGAAGTAGGAGATGTTCGGCGTTGGTGGCTGCACCAAGCTAACTTGAATATGAATCAACTCATCACTCGGCGACTATTGGGTAAAGACACCACTCAAGACGAAGCGCCGACTGTGCTAGATACATTCGCAAACACGGCGTCAGCCGGTTCCATTATTGCTTTTTGTCAGCACCACGAGGATCTCCAGCAAGGGGATGTTGGGGTTATTTGTTCATTTGGCGCCGGCTACTCGATAGGCTCTTTAGTACTTAAAAAGATTGCCTAGATTCTGCTAGATGGTTAGCTAGCCTAGGTGCCAGTTTGCTGCAGTAAGCCATAGTGCTATCACTTACTCGCATAAAGACACCGGTGTGATGTCTCTAGTGGGCCCCCAGCTCCTAAGCCCACCGATCACTTGGCTTTGTTGCTGCTAAAATGTTGCCGCTAAAGCAATACATTTCCTATGAGCACCGCTAGGGGTAAAGCGATCGCTGTTCGTAGCAAAAAGATTGCTGCCACATCAAAAAACCCCAAGGGTATTTTTGACTTAACGATTATCGCGCCTACCTCAGACATATAAATCAGCTGACAAACAGAAACTGTAGCTACGACAAACCGGGTCAGCTCGCTCTCTATACTGCTGCCGACTAAAGCAGGTAAAAACATATCGGTGAAACCAATAAGCATAAGCGGTGCAGCGGCGGCCGCCTCGTCTAACTGGAGCAAGGATAAAATTGGCGCTATTGGATAGCCAAGGTAGGTAAACAATGGCGTGTACTCAGCCAGAATTAGGGCAAGGGTACCTACGCCCATCACTACCGGAACAACGCCTAGCCATAATTCCGTTGTATTGCTGGCCACACGCTTTGCCAATTGCGCCGCTGTCGGCGAGTTCCCTGCGCGTTTTAAAGCTTCATGAATTGCGTTTTGCCAAAGAGTTTTTGTGGGATCGAATTCCGCCGCTTTAGAGGTAAGGCTGTCGTCGATATACACATCCGCGATACCCCTCAGTGGTGGCAGTTTCGGTGTGATAAGCGCGGCGATAAAGCCAATACCAATGACGGAGAAATAGTAAGGTAGAAACAGGTGGCCTAAGCCGATGGTATTGATTACAACTAAAGAGAACGATACCGACACCACAGAGAAGTTGGTGCAAATTACAGCGGCTTCGCGAGCCGAATAGAACCCTCGCACGTACTGCTGTGAAGTAATAAACACCCCAACCGGCCCAGAGCCCATCCAAGATGCAATTGCATCAATAGCGCTGCGCCCTGGCAAGTTGAACAGCCGTAAAAATACCTTGCTTAGCAGTACGCCCACTAATTCCATTAAGCCGAAATCCACCAGAAGCGGCAGAAATACCGCCGCAATTGTAAAGTAGGTCATGGTGATGGGAATCAAATTGCCCAATGAAGTGCCGCTGGTACTGCCTCCGATTAGCCACTGGGGGCCAATGTCAAATAGGTATCCCATGGCGCAAATGAAGCCAAACACTCGTATTGAGAACCAAATAGGGTGAAGGCTTAGCTGTTCAGCCAGCGCAGGAAAACGCCGTCGAGATTTAGCGCTCACAGCAAACAGTACGGATGCAATCAATGAGCATGTAATAAAAAAACCTGCGGCCTGTGACAGCTGTGGCTTGTAGTTATTGATTAACAGATCGCCGATATAGGCCATGCCAATGGTGATTTGACCGCCGGAGTAGAATGGCACAAGGAAAAAAGCAACCCCGATGGACGAAGGAACTAAAAACCGCAGCCATGGGGATGACTCAGCGCTGTTTGTTGAGGACATCTATAACCCTTGTAGTACGCTGAAAAGTGATTCCATCTCTGCGCGGGAGCCGATGCTGACGCGAAGATGATTGTGGAGTCGTGGGATATGATTTTGATCCCTTAGGATGATCCCGTGTTCACGCAGTGCCGCAAACACTGCCTTACTGTCGGTAAATTTAAGCAGAATGAAATTAGTGACGCTGGGATAGACTTTCTCCACGCAGCGGACAGCTGCAAACAGCGCGGCATATTCCTCACGCAGCACAATGGTTTGGTCTTTTTGCCTGTGCATATAAGCTAGGCCGTCTTTGGATAAGGCGGTTAATCCGATCTGAGCGCTGGGATCTGGAATCGGGTAGGGAGCGATAAGAGTGTTTACAATTTCTATCACTGACTCATGCGCAATAATAAAGCCAAGCCGCACTGCCGCTAAAGCAAATGCTTTGGAGAGAGTGCGCAAGATGATGATATTCGGGTAAGTGTCCAGCAGCTGCGCTAATGAATGCTGTGAACAGAATTCAATGTAGGCCTCATCGACCACAACAAAGGCGGAGTCTTGAAACTGTTTGGCGATAGCCAAAATTGAGTCTAGCGCTAAAGGGTTACCCGTGGGGTTATTTGGGTGACAAAGAAACAGCAGCTTCAGTTTTTCCAGACCTACCAGGTTCGCGGCTAAATCTAGCCCGAACTCTTCATTCAAAGGCACCGGATCTACCGCCACCTGATGGGCCTTTGCTACAAATTCATACATAGAATAGGTTGGCGTTTGAATACGAATAGTGTCTTTATTAGCCTCGCAAAAGGCTCTCACTAATAGGTCTATTCCCTCATCAGCCCCTCGGACAGCAACAACACGGCTGTGTTCAACACCGGCGTAGTCTGCATAGCGATGAGCCAGTTCAGTGGGCAGAAAATCAGGGTAGCGGTTCCATGTTTCACCAGCAGCCATAGCAAATGCTGGAAACGGCGATTCATTGGCGTTTAGATAGGATTGACCAACCCCGCCGATTCTGCGGGCAGATTGATACGGTTCTAAATTGGCAAGCTGTGAGGCAACTAGTTTTTTGGCGAGACTCATAAATTTGACTGACGCGAAGTGAAGAAAATAAGGACGCAGCATATAATTAATTGGCAGCAAGCGCCATATGCCACGCACGCCATTGGCGCCTCGCCGCTTGAGACGCGGGTCGGGTCGAGGCAGTATTTGCGACACTCAACATAGCTTGTCATCAAACTAGAGTGTTTTCATGTTAGTTTAAGCGCAAGTTTGGCAACTAACTGACAGAGGTTCCCCTCCATGAAAAGAGCGATTGTTTTTGTCCTAGCGCTGGCTGTGGGCTCGAGCCTGTTTGCAGCTGAGGAGGCCCAAAGGCCCCTAAAGGCGATGTCCTTTAATATTAGATATGACAATCCCGATGATGGTGTTAGCGCGTGGCCCAACCGCAGGTCGCGGGTTGCGAGTATGGTTGTATTTCATGATGTTGATTTGCTAGGCCTACAAGAAGTTCTAAAAACCCAATTAGATGAACTAGCGCTGCTACTGTCAGACTATGAATGGGTGGGTGTTGGGCGAGATGATGGCGTTAATGCTGGTGAGTTCGCACCAATTTTCTACCGCACACAGCGCTTCGAGCTAGTCGATAGCGGCACTTTTTGGCTGTCTGAAGACCCCCAACGCGCGGGCAGTAAAAGTTGGGATGCGGCACTGCCACGGATTGCTACTTGGGCGGTATTTAATGATAAGTCCACCTCGAGGCAGGTATTTCATCTAAATACACACTTCGACCATCGGGGTGAAACGGCGCGAGTCGAGAGTGCCAAGCTAATCACACGCTTATTACCTGGGCTGTCCGCTGGTATTCCGACAGTCGTTACCGGTGATTTCAACAAGGCCCCTGACAGCGAGGTCTATTCCCAGATGACAGCTTTACTGGCTGACAGTAAAACTGTGTCCCTTAGGCCTCCCCATGGCCCAGAAGGAACCTTTGGCGGCTTTACAGTTGAGGTGCAGGAAAGCAGTGAGCGTATCGACTATGTTTTTGTATCTTTAGGAATCCAGGTGCTGCGGTATGGCGCCCTAAGCGACCAATGGAATGGCTATTACCCCTCTGACCATTTGCCGGTTTTCGCCGAGATAGTGTTGCCCGACTGAACCCTAATCTGAAGTTTTATTCATTGCAACGTCGCCATAAGCCTGCTGGCGCTGTTTGATCCGGGAGACAAAGTTGTCTAGCACCGCTTCCGCGCTTAGTTCAGTGAGGCAGCGAAACTCGAGTTCGCAGGCGTGGCCATTGCGGCACCCAGTGGGGCAGCTATAGCCTCGCATTACACTGGTGCTGTCGGTTAGGGGGCCCCAAATATGCTCATTGGTCGGGCCGAAAATCGCTATGGCTGGGACTTCTAGCGCCGTCGCTAGGTGCATAGGCCCACTGTCATTGCCAATGTAAAATGCGGCGCGGCGCAGTAGCCTGCTCAGCTCAAGGAAATCAAGCTTGTTTACAAGGTCTGGAACTGGCGAGGCAAGGGCGCTGTTAATTTTACTGTTGGTTAAACTATCCATCTCCCCCGCACCAATTAGCACCGGGCTAAATCCTTTCGCCTGCAGCGAACCAATGAGCTGAATCCAATTGGCGTTACCCCATAACTTCCGGACTTTGCTCGCGCCGGCATGGAGGATAACGGTTTTCGAATAATCCAGCAGCATCAGTTCGCAGGGCAGTGCGCTCTCATCGCTCTCTTCTGGAATGCTCAATTTTCCATAGCTAGGGGTCGCATCAGAAACCTCGGCGACACAGGCTAAGACATTCCGATATTTATAAAACTCACTGGGCTGCTGCCTCGGCTCAGACAGTTGATGGTACCAATTTGGTCGCAGGCAGTCTGGCGGACCGATGCGGTTTTTTACACCACTTAAACGAGTGAGCGTTCGAGAAACTGAGTCGCCTTCTAGATCGACTGCTGTATCGGCTTTTAGGCGCCTGATGTCACTGATTAGTTTAAAGTAGAGTCTAGCTTTTTGTAGTTTGCTGGCATGATTTAGCATTGAGCGTGGATAGAAAATGAGCGAGTCTTGATTGAACAGCTTGCCTACTAGCGGCTTAAAAGATTCGTCTAAAACAATGCTATAGGGCTGCTGGTCACGGTCGAACTGAGCGCAAGATCTCTGGATGAGGCCTAACGCAATCAGCAGATTGCCGAGGAACTTAGTCGGATTAACAATCAGTATATGGTTTTTCTTCATTGCTGCTTTTCTTGCTTCAACGGAATTTTTTCTGTACGCCAGGGCCCGAATGAGCGGTTTGTGCGTTACCCCAAGCATATCGTCTCCACAAACCCGGAGCTACCTTCTTGTAGTATATGTTCCTACAACAATTACAGTGCTGTTTTTATAGACTTTAAAGTTTTAGAAATCTATGCTTGGGTCATAAGAAAAGATGTAGTCGACACGCATTGTGCGTACAAACGCCTCGGCATTGACAGTGTGACCTCTAGAGCAGACTAAGGTTTCATGAAACAACATCCTCAATTAGCAGAAAAGCTGCAGTTGCTGTATCAACTAAAGCTGAATCCGGCACTGCAGACTAATGTAGAGCTCGCGCAAGCCTTGGGAATATCCAAGCAGACCATAAGCAAGTGGACTCGTGGCACGCCAACCACTCACGGTAATAAAATCCCTCAAGCCAAGATAGATGGGCTTTCTGCGCTTTTTTATGTCGAGCCTCTTTGGTGGCCATTACCTTTGACTCAGTTTGAAACCAAAGTGCACCGACGTGCGCAGGAGCGGCTTGACGCTCGGTTTGCCGCGCCCCAAGATATCTCACTGTCTTTTTTGCCTATTACAAGTTCTGAAGTTTTTGGCCGTGATGGGGATATCCTGTTCTTAGAGCAGGCTTGGCAAGATTCCACCGTTAACGTGATTCAGCTAACCGGGTTTGGTGGCATCGGCAAAAGCACTACTGTTGCAGCATGGCTATCGGTTCTGGCAAAAGAGCGCTATAGAGGGTCGCAGCGTGTCTATGCTTGGTCGTTTTACTGGCAGGGTGCGTCATCTGATATAAAGTCCTCAGGCGACTTTTTTATCGAGCATGCTTTGAATTGGTTTGGTGATCCCAATCCTATAGAAGGCACACCTTGGGCAAAGGCCAGCAGGCTAGTGCGACTCATTCGGGCCAGTAGAACACTGTTAATTTTGGATGGCTTAGAACCCATGCAACACAGGCCTGGGCCGAGGGTAGGGCAAATCGATAACCCAGCGGTAGCCCTGCTGGTAAAGGAGCTTGCCTGTGAAAATAGCGGCTTATGCGTAATTACCTCTCGATTACCTGTTGCTGATCTAGCCAGTTTTGACGATGGTCGTATCCGATCTCGGTCGGTTGAATCACTTTCTGAGGTAGCTAGCGTCGAGTTATTAAAGTCGCTTGGGGTAAAAGGCAGTCAAGACGATTTCACAACAGCGAACCAAATGTACTCAGGTCATGCTTTGAGTCTTTCTTTGTTGGCTGGATACCTAGCTGTCGTGCATAAGGGAGATCTGAGTAAATGTAGAGAGTTGCATTCCCTATTGGACGACAAAATTTATGGAAATCACGCTAGAACTTTGATGCAGGCGTATTTGGACTGGTTCGCAGGTTCGATGGCTGGCGAGCTGCTTTTCTTGGTAGGGATGTTCGATAGGGGGGTATCAATTGGAGATTTATCGACCCTTTGTTTAGCCAACGATATAGCTGGGCTTACAGCTAAGTTAGCCAAGGCATCACAGCCTGATTGGCTCTACTGTATAAAACAGCTCACTGATTCTAGGATCCTTACTAAGGATTTTAGGGATGGTCAGGCCTACTTAGATTGCCACCCTTTAGTGAGAGACTTTATTAGTGAAACGCTTAGTCAAAAGTTTCCTAGGATTAGGCAAAGCGGCCATCAAGCTATTTTTGGTCACCTGCAAGAAAAGGCTGCTGTTAATCCAGAAAGTATGACGGATCTAGAACCTCTGTTTCGAGCAGTAATCCACGGCACTCAAGCTGGGCTATATGAGGAAGCGTTTGCTTTGTATTATCAGAGAATCAAGCAAGGCCAGTTTTCTATTTTTACAGAAGGATCACATCATGCTGACCAAGCGTGTATTCGATCTTTCTTTGAGAACCAATCAACAAAGAACAAAACCTTCTTAAATCACGAGGCAGAGTACTATTTACTTTCCTGTGCTGCGGTTAACTTAACCTATTTGGGCGAGATAGAGGAGTCTATAAGTCTGTCTAAAAAGTGTATTTCTTGGTTTCAAGGTCAAGAAATGTGGCTAGAAGCAGTAGGATCAGCCGCGCCATTGGCTTCGCTACTGATAGCCGCTGGAAGGTTAACAGAGGCCAAAGAATTGCTTGATAGTCTGAGCAGCTGTATCGCCAAAACCGGTAACGAACTGATACAAGCAATGGCTCATAGCTTTTATGCTTACGTGAGTTTTTTAAGTGGCGATTGGACTACCGCCAAGCAGCTGTTTGAATTGTCCGATAAGGTGTTAACTCAAGAAGCACCGGTTGCCTCAGTACAATTACCCACGATTAGCGCCTACTACTGTAAGTTTCTTCTCGACAGCGGTAACTGCGATGTGGCGTTAGAACGCGCACTGAAAACTCAGCAATGGCGTGAATTAGGCACATGGCAGGTAGCTATCGATACGACCTCATTGCTGGCTAGCGATCTTATGGTTTTGGGGCTGATTTTTTTAGAGCAGGGTGATTTAAACAAGGCAAGGCAATATTTGGAGGAGCAAGCGGAATTGCTGCAGTCGGCTGACGAGTGGCTGTATCTTCCAACGGGTCTGAATGCTCGTTCTAAATATTATTTGAAAACCGCAAATTTCGAAGCGGCGCTAAGTGATCTGCTATTGGCGTCAGAGATCTCTATTCGCACGGGTGCTAAGTTTAGCGAATGGGAAACCTACTTGAATCTTTGCTTACTGTATCTTGAGCAATCCGATGTAGAGACTGCTCGGCTTTATTACGCCAAAGCCACAGAGATAAATGGGATGTCTGACTATAAGTTTCGCGACAACGAGGTGCATGAGATTGAATCACAGTTGGGTGTACACAGGGTCTAAGGGGAACTGGTTTCGATTCATCGCGCTGGCAATGGTATCGGTTCTAAGCCCGAGCTTACCGAACTGTGCAATCGCGGCGCAGGAGTTTACAGCTGGCAAAGCAATTAATCTGGATGCTATTGCTTGGGGTCCACCGGGCGGCGGTAACGGATTCCCTGTAGGGGTTAGAACCGCTCAACAAGGGTTAGACCCAACAACATCGGGTGTGACTTACTATGCACTGTTTCCTGCGGGTTCTGTATTCGATTCACACTGGCATAGCCACGATGAATTTGTAGTGGTTGCCAAAGGTGCGCTGACTTTAGTGCTGGGCGATGAGGTTTATGCCCTAACTACAGGGGCCTATGTTGTAATTCCAGGCTCCGTTAAGCACGAATGGAGTGTCCCTCAAGGCACCGAAGATGCGATTATTCTCGTTAGGAGAGCGGGGCCTGCCGATTTTCATTTTGTCCCTTCACCCTAGGGCGCAGGCGATCTAGCAAAACCCCGAAAGATTACAATTTGTTGCAAACTATCAATGGTTTACTTCGAGCAACAGGTAACATAGTAACCCGGTATATGGACATTAAGGTTGCCGGCTCTTATCCTTCTGCTAGGCATCGGAATCTATTTTAAAGGTAATGCAATATGTTTGATCTAAACCGTAAGTTACTGCCACTTGGCCTAAGCCTCATGGTGTTTGCGCTTAGCCCTAGTGCCCTGATGGCTCAAACTGGCAGTTTATCTAGCCAATACCCTGAGTTAGCAAGGCTCTACAATGCCTTCGATGTCGCCCAAGCAGGGGTGTTTGACTCGGTAGTATCGATTAATGCAGACCCGGCAACCCAACAGGCTCAAATGCAGCTACAAATGCAGCTCAACATGATGGCAAAGATGTCCATGCAGGAGATGATGGCTGCGGGTATGAACCATGGCGACGCGCAGATGGTGATGGACAGTACTTATTCTGATCAAGAGACTGAAGCCCGGATACGGCTTGGTCGAGTCGTCAGAGGGGATTACTCACACGCCGAGGCGGCTAACGCATTTTATGGATCTCAACTGCCTGAGGCTGCTGCTGAAATAATCAGCCGAGGCCGCAGTTTCGAGCGGGAAGTTGCCGATATTTATGCAGCCACAGGCTCAACTTTGGTTGAAAAAAATAAGCAGGTAAATGCCGCTGCCGACAAATACCTCAGTGAGCCAGACAAGGCGGTATCAGATACGCCCAAAAGCGCAGACCTCTACTTACGCCATGCCTATATGAACGGTCTTAAAGCCGCATTTCCTAAGCTCAGCGGTTTAATGTGGTCTAATCAGTGGCTGCAGCTGGCGTCACTTGAGGCGATTGTGTTGGGCCAAGTTGATCCCCAATTTGCAGGCGAAGTGGGGCTCACTTTGGAGCGCTACTGGAACAAGATTGGTTCAGATACGGGGATGACGATGTTCCCTGCTCCTACCGAAATGCCTACCGTTCCAGCCATAGCGCCGGCGTTTTACAATCAAGCTCCGAGGGCTGCTGTAATCATCGACAATTTAAACATGTTTGAAGTCGCGGTTGCCGACATCCTAGCCTATCCCAATGCAAAGAACAGACAGCCAGCGGTCGATGCCCTTATTGTTAATTTCACCGATGAGGATAGCGCAGGCGCTGATATTGAGCAGTACCTTACGTCAGCGTTGCGAGGTGGGATTTTTAATCAGGGCGGGCCAGCTATTGGCGCTTTGGATCAGTCTGAGCGCAATCGCTCTCGGGCCGGAATGGACATGCAGCACCAAATGATCATGAGTGTGCCCAATCACTAGATAGGGTTGCTCAAGCTTGTTCGAGCTATAAACAAAAAGGCGGTCTGTACTCAACAGGCCGCCTTTTTTTGTTTGCAAAGTGCTGAGGCATTTATGGGGTTTACAAAGTACCATCCGCTATTAGATCGGCGGCATAGTTTGCAGCACGGGCACTAAACGCCATATAAGACAGGGACGGATTTTGACAGGCGGCTGACGTCATGAAAGACCCATCGGTCATAAACAGATTAGGAATCTCATGGGCCTGACACCAGCCATTTAGGACTGAGCTTGCTGGGTCTCGCCCCATTCGCGCTGAACCCATCTCGTGAATACGATTGCCAGGTGCGGTAAGGTCAACCGGTGCGGATTGGATGTCAGTGCAGCCAGCCGCTTCCAGCATGGCGATTGCGTCCTTTCTCGCTTCTTCTAGCATCGTATGTTCATTGTCACTGTACCTTACATCGAACACGGCGATAGGATTGCCCCACTTATCGGTTTTAGTGGGATGCAAGGTGACTCGGTTATTGGGGTTAGGTAGTTGCTCACCAAACGCGCTGATGCCAACGCGCCACGGGCCAGGGCTGCTATGTGACTCTTTAAAGGCGCGGCCAATACCTGCGATTTGGCCGCCGCCATTACCTACCGGCACAGCTGTGCCTTGAAAGCCAAAGCCCCGCAGGTAGGGTTTGTCCTGCTCGGTAATATTGGCGTACCGCGGAATGTAAATTCCGCCGGGTCTGCGGCCAAAGATGGTTTTGTTTTCGAACCCGCTAATAAGGCCAGTGGCGTTGGCGCCGCTGACATGATCCATTAAATTTCTGCCTACCTGATCTGAGGAGTTGGCAAGACCATTGGGGAAAGCATCCGATTTTGATTGCAATAAAATCATCGCAGAAGCGATTGCCGAGGCATTTAGAAACAACACCTTGGCGGAATAGAAAAATGTTTCGCGCGTGTTCGCATCCACTACATTGACCCCGATAACGCGCTTGGTTTGCGGGTCATACTCCACCGACTTAACGATGGCGTTGTGCACTACCGTGCAGTTACCGGTCTTCATGGCAGCAGGTAGAGTTGCGTTGTTGGATGAAAAATAGGCTTTAAATGTGCAACCATGCTGGCAGCGGTTTCTTACCTGGCAGTTAGAGCGGCCCAGAGAAAGCTGCTCGTCAGTTGCTTTAGTGATATGAGCCACCCGCGCTGCAATAACATTGCGCCCAGGAAAGCGAGTCTCAACTTTAGCTTTAAATTCTTTCTCGGCGCAGGTCAGCCCGAAGGCAGGTTGAAACTGTCCGTCTGGCAGTTGCTGCAAGCCGTCTCTGTCGCCTGCGATACCGGCAAAAGTTTCGACATGGTCATACCATCGACTAATATCATCATAGCGGATCGGCCAATCCACGCCATGGCCATCTAGGCTATTGGCTTCAAAATCTTGCGGCCCTAAGCGGTAGGACTGCCGCGCCCACATAATGGAGCGGCCACCGGTATGGTAACCCCTCAGCCAGTCGTATTTTGTTCCTGGAGCTTCTTCATAAGGATGCTCATCATCTTTAACCCAAAGCTGTTTTGTGGTCTCTTTTACTGCATAAGAAACCCCAGGGTATTGCCGAAAATAGTGCTTGGCGACTTCGTCTTGGGGAATTCTATCCAGATTGGGCTGCTGCCAAGGCGGCACCGTATCGCTAAAGTCTTCTTCAGGCACTATTTCTTTGCCTCTTTCTAACACCAAAACTTTTAGGCCGCGCTCGGCTAACTCTTTTGCGCTCCAGCCACCACTCATGCCCGAGCCAACTACTATTGCATCAAAATCTGCCAAAATTAATTCTCCGTAAATTCTCTCATTCTTATTAAATTTTTTGCATGCCTAAAGTGGCTACTAGCTAATGTCGACGCATGGGTCCCATCTGCCGGGGGTTGCAACCCATCGCTGCTCAAGCAAGGCGCCTTCTTCGGAGGCGAAATAGGCTTGGGTTATCAATCCTTTGACAGACCTATAGCCCGGGTGATCGCCACTGCCTGAATAGGCGCTGGCATCGAGTTGGGTGAGCTTGGCAACGGCTTCGTTGTCCGCGAGATCGGCAAAGTTTTGGCCCAAGCTATCGCTTATAGCCAGCACAGCGCCACGGTGGGCCAACTGGGTCTCAGTGCTAGCCCAATCAGCCATAAGAGCATCTAGAAAACCGGGCACATTCACATCGAGGGCACCTGGAGTGTCTGTGCGGGGGATGATTAGGTCGCTGAGTTTTGCGACCAGGGCCAATTCACTTGGCCGATAAAAGCGCAGGGCTCCGGCATTTGCCTGGCTTGGAATAATGGTTGCTGCGCCGCTGCAGGCTGAGAGCATAGTCGCCCCGCCAAGGGAGACAATCATCGCTTGGAGTACTTCGCGTCTCGTTTTCATTATTGAATTCTCTAAAAGACAGTTTCAGGCTTTAAGAGTATTGAAAAACTGTGGGATTTAACAGCTATTCAGCAGCTTTTAATCTTTTTGGGGCATTGGCAGCGTTAAAGCCTAGGAAGGGCCTAGGAAGGGGAAGGCGGGTGCGGCAATAAAAAAAAGGGCCGGTTAGTTTCCTAACCGGCCCTTTTTGATTCCGAGGAATCTAGATCTTAAGCACTAGGCTTAGTCAGATCCGGCAAGTGAGCGCTGCTCATTTTCTTTGCGCTCAGCAGCGAACTTCTCGTAGCCTTCGTCGTCTAGGTGAGTGATTGCAATCCACGCGTGAGACATCTCGTCACCTGTGCGGCTGCCACCAACAACCCACTGATCTGGGTCTGGGTTGTTTGGGTTAGCTGCAGTGTTGTCGTACCACTGCTTAACTACCAGCACTGCACCGGCAGGCAGAAGAGGTGCTACATCTGGGTTGTAGATGTGGCTGTGGTGCCAAGTTGCGCTCCACTTAGAGATTTGGCTGATTTGCTCAGTCTGGCCAGTTTCCGGGTAGAACACTTCTAACGAAGCTGCATTCATACGCAGGTGACCGTGAGGCTGGAAACTATCGATACGCACTGGGTGATCGAAAGAATGGAAGCCTTGAGTCATGGTGTAGCCATTAGGTGGAACGATTAAGTGTCCATTTTCATAGCCGGAACGCAGTGGGTACAGTCTCAAATCCTGCTTATAGGGTGAAGTTTTAGCGATGAAGTCTTCATCGTGGAACCAAAGGCCGATTTCAACTACATTGTCTTTGATGATCGAGCCTGGAGCCATTGCGCCGATACCGCCTGGGAACATGTGAATGTCCCATGCGATGCGCGAGTTCTTAGGCAGTGTGCGGCATACGCCTTCTGGCATAACCTCACCCCATTTACCCATCGCGTATTCGGTGAGTTGACCGTAATCTTCGTACTCGCCTTGTTCATTCATTACTTGAAGGTCAGAGTTAGCATGGTGAACAACTGCAGTAGCGTCGCCTCGAGGCTTAACCTGAACCGCTTTAATACAGCGATCGCTGTTTATACCGGTTGATACGTAATGCTTGCTCCACAAGTCGTTACCGCTGGCAGGGATATCCATTGGCACGGAAGCGATGATGTGCTCGGGCGCGCCAAATTCAGCAGAAAAAGTCCATTCGCCGGCGTTTGGTAAGTCAGCCGCTGGAGGCACGATGTCAGCATCACCAAGCGGCGAGCCTTGGTTTACCCAAGCAACTACGGTGGATATTTCGTCGTCGCTTAACCGCCAGTCACCTTCTAAATCTTGTATACCTACACCATGGTCATAGGCATAGGGAGGCATTTCACGTTGCGCGACTTTGTATTGGATTAAAGGCGCCCAAGGACGTACCTGATCGTAAGTCGACAGTTGCATTGGACCAATACCACCTTCACGGTGGCATACCACACAATTCTCATTAAGAATTTTAGCCACATGAGTATTGTAGGTAATTTGATCGTCTTGTGCTTGTGCACTAACGCTCAAGCTCAACGCAGTAATTGCGCCGCTTAAGAGTCCTAGCTGTTGCACTTTATTATTCATGCTTTTCTCCTCAGAATGAGATGTATGGGCAAACTTACTAAAAATACTAATTTTTAACCTGCTAAAAGTCCAATTTTATTGATCAGTATCGTCTTTTTTTTGCAACATTTTGAAACAAACCGTGTTCATTTGCGGTGCGTTGCTGTTTGAAAAATTGGGATTTGTTCGTAGATAAGGCTTGAATGCCCCGACTGCTGGGCTTTAGCAGCCGGGGTATCCAAATTCTAAGGTGTAACAGTAACTTTTTGGTAAATGTTGGTCCAGCAGCACTGATCGCCATTGGCGCTATCAGGGGCGGTGAAATTGTCCACTTTGGTGTGAATCATGTACTCACCCGGGGCTGAGAAAGTCGCGTAGATGCGGGCTACGCCTTCGCCGCCTGCAACCTGCATCTCGTTTACAGCAGGTGGCTGCCAGAAGCTGAATCTGCGGCTGCCTTCCTTATAAGGGTTAACGGCAGGCTTAGTGGATTCATGGGTAGCGAAAGTCACATCGCCAGGGCCCTGCCACTTGTTGAAGGTCACCCCTACAGGCAGTGGTTCAAGGAAGCGCGGGTCCGTAGGGTCTCTATCAGAGGGGTCTTTGACATTAACAGTGAGTGCAACTTGCTCGCCAGCCTTCACCGTACCATTGAATTCGCCGATTTGTGCAGAAAGCCCGGCTTTTTGCTCGCCGTTAGTGCCGAAACCAGCCAGCGGCTGCAGCGCGCCTTGGGGGCGTGGCCTGATGAAGTCGAGCTCGTAAGCTCCGCTCGCGGCGCGGCCAGGCACTTTGAGAGGCTCTCCGCCGCCCACCGGTGTCAAATACCACCATACATCAGAATCCGCTTCTTCAGCTGGTACTGTAACGCTGAATACGCCAGTACCGCGACCCGTGGGGAAATGGGTTGGTTGTAGGCCGTCATATTTAGCCGGTTCGATTCGGTTGGCTACCCCTAATGGTAGGTCGACTGACTGATCGCTGTTGCGGTTTATGTAGCCGAACGAAAATGTTCGTGAGCCGTCTTCATTGTTAACCCAGCCCTCAAAGACAGGAATAATTGGCATGCCAGAGGATGGCGCAATTGACAAAAATCGCGCATTGTCGGCCGACTGAGCGCTGACATTTAGAGCTACTAACGTACAGATGCCCACTAAAATTGTAGTTATTATTGATTTTATAGTTCGCATTTAACTGTCTCTCCAAATAATTCTGTTGCGATATACCTGCTAAATCTGGTTCAAACGTGACGCTTTCCCACGTTTCCAGAACTTATTGTTCTAGCTAGTTGAATC
The DNA here is from genome assembly GCA_964352445.1 of uncultured Pseudohongiella sp. Classification (GTDB taxonomy): domain Bacteria; phylum Pseudomonadota; class Gammaproteobacteria; order Pseudomonadales; family Pseudohongiellaceae; genus UBA9145. The sequence goes on from CAYGSO010000003.1 coordinate 124,992, forward strand.
TTGTTCACCAAGGGCGCTAGGATAAACTCCATTTTTTGCTTAGTCTAGTAGCTCAAAAGACGAATTTCATGATACGCGGCCTCGGCCAATTGTGTTTCAACAAATTGTTACAAGAACCGGCTGTTGGTTTCTATGTTCATAAGATGTTTGACTTTTTTAGCGGCGCTGAGCGCTTGCATGCCCCCGTCAGCGCTAGGGGCGCTGGACCGATTCAGCGACTTTGCGCTATTGGACGCTGCCGGCAATTTTCATCAGCTTTCGCGCTATCAGCATCGCGATGCGCTGGTTGTCATGTCCTATGATGCGGATTGCCCGGCGTCGAAGGAGCAACTGCAGGCTTTGTTGGAGGCAAAAACAACCCATGCTGAGGCAAACATTGAGTTCCTTTTGCTGGATTCCCACGACACAGGGCGTGCCAAACTTTCGCAATTAGCATTAGAGCTTCCCATTTTAGAAGATGGTGGCCAGTTAGTGTCAGAATCATTGGATATTACGATCTCGGGCGAAGTGCTTGTGTTTAACCCCCAGCGCAAATCTCTCTATTTTCGAGGTTCAGCTAACGAGGCGCTAAGTGGTGTTATTGACCGAGTGCTGGCCGGCGCTATTACCGATACTCAAATAGAGCTAGGCGCTGGGTGCGACATCGAATACCAGCAAGCAGAAATTCACCGAATCAGTCCGCCAGACTATGCCGCGGATGTTGCCCCTATTATACAAAAACGGTGTGTTGAGTGTCATCGGCAAGGGGGCGTCGGCCCTTTTGCCATGGATAGCTACGTCATGTTGCTGGGTTGGTCACCCATGATCCGAGAAGTTTTGCTCAACAAACGCATGCCACCCACCCAAGTAGATCCGTATATTGGTCATTCTGACAATGCCCGCTATATCGACAAAGAAGAATTGCAAACCTTAGTGCACTGGATCGATAACGGCGCGCCTCGAGGCAGCAGTGAGGCAGATCCGCTGGAGCTGGTGGCGCCGATCAGCACTGAATGGGCCTTGGGAGAACCAGATTACATTGTCAGCGCGCCGCAGCATGATGTGCCGCCAACCGGTGTGCTTGATTACTACTACAAAACCGTTGCCTTGCCCTTTACGGAGGATAAGTGGGTCAGTGCAATTCAATACCGGGCTGGAGACCCTTCTGTGCTGCATCATCTAATGACGTTTGTCACCGCTGATGGTGAGGATTTTTGGGGCGCAGAAAGAACCGAACTATCTGTTGCTCGGCGCTTTATGGGCGGGTTTTCGCCGGGTTCTGCTAACGTCACCTCCTATCCAGATGGAACGGGAGTTTTGGTGCCTGCCGGGCATTCCTTAGCGATGCAGTTCCATTATGTAACCAACGGTCAAGCCACTACAGATACAACGCAAGTCGGGCTTTATTTTAGCGCCTCTACTGACTTAAACGAATTGATCACTCGGGCAGTGTCTACTCGCTTCGAACTCCCAGCAAATACCGCAGACTATCCTCAACAGGCTAGTCACCTGTTTGATACCTCGGTGATGGTGGTCGCCGTGAGAGCCCGAATGAACCAGCGTGGCAAAAGAATGAAATTTTCCAAAGCAAGCCCCGATGGTAGCGAGCAGGGCATACTTAGTGTGCCGGCTTACAACTATGGCTGGCAGCCAAACTATGTATTGAGCAGCCCAGTTGAGTTCAGCGCAGGTGAAAGCATTGTTGTCAGGGGAGGCTTTGATAATTCTATCTCAAATCCAAGCAACCCTGACCCAACTAAGTCTGTTCCTTTTGGCTTGGAAAGTTGGCAAGAAATGTTTAGCGGCTACGTCACCTACTATGAATTGGAGCCCTAGTTGCACAGCGTTGGCTTAGGTTCTGAGAATTATTGGCATAGGCAAAAATGTTATTGCCTGTTATGCTTTCGAGGCATTTAGCGCTGCCATATTATCTAAGTTTTTCCATCGTTTGAGGAGTTCGAACTACATGCCTGAAGTAGAAGGCAAGGAGCTATATTACGGATGGAAAATAGTTTTCTCACTGCTGATCGTACTGACTTTTACCAGTGGCCTCAGCTTTTATAATCATTCCATATACCTCAACGCATTAGCCGCTAATCCCGCCTTCGATATACAAACTGCTTCAGGTGCGGTCTCCATATTTTTCCTCAGCGGCGGATTTGCGGGTTTATTGGTGGCGAAGCTAGTGCAAGCTTATGACCCGCGAATACCAATTTGTGCAGGCGCCGTTATTGCCTGTATTGCACTGAGTTTATTGCCACATATAGACAGTATTTTGCAGCTGTACCTGTGCTATGCCTTTTTTGGTCTTGGCTTCGCCGGCTCGGGCCTTATTCCCGCGACTACTCTAGTAACGCGATGGTTTCATCGGCGTAGAGCGATGGCGCTGTCGATCGCATCCACGGGACTTTCTCTCGGCGGCGTTGTCATTACTCCTGTTAGTGTGGTCTTAGTGGGGAAGCTAGGCTTTACTACTGCCGCACCGCTGCTTGGACTAATCTACCTTTTGGGTGTAATTCCTGTTTCTTTGCTGTATCTGCGGGCAAGCCCAAAGGCGATGGGGGTGAAAATCGACGGCGGCGTCATGGTGGCGACTGATAGCGCCGAACCGGCCCATGAGCATGCTGATGGCATCAGCTATAAGCTGGCCCGCCGCAGCCGTTTTTTTTGGGGTATAACCACCGCCTACGTGTTTCTTATGATGGCCCAAGTCGGTGGAATCTCTCATCAATATGGTCTGGTAAGAGAGCAATTAGATGAAGCCCAAACGGCGTTTGTGGTTGCTATATTGCCAATAGCAAGCATCGTTGGCCGCTTGATTGGCGGCTGGTTAGTAGGGCAAGTGGCTATACGTTGGTTTGCCATAGGCATGATGCTTACCCAGGCAGTGTCCTTGAGTTTGCTGGCAACCGGTCACAGTGTTTTTGTTCTCTGCTTTGGGTTAGCTCTTTTTGGCGCAAGTGTTGGTAATCTTTTGATGTTGCAGCCTCTATTAATTGCTGAGGCATTCGGCTTGAAAGACTACGCAAAGATTTTTTCCATTTGCAATTTAATGTCTTCATGGGGAACTGCCATAGGCCCCGCTGCTCTTGGTTACGCCTATACCTTAAATGGCAACCTCTATAGCTTTTCGTACACCCTAGCGGCCGCTGCCGGATTTTTCGGATTGCTGTTGTTTGTCTTGGGCGGCCGCTGGTCTCAAGTAAAATAAACAGTTGGGCGGGACAAGAATTTATTGGCGCTGATCCAGCAATTGTGAGAACGTCAGCTCTAACCTTGCTACCTTAGAACTTGGCACCTTTGCGAAGCCGAAGCCAGTGATTTAGTCGAAGCCAACACTTTGGTCGAAGCCCAAAATTTAGTTGAAGCCAAAAATGAAAAAAAGCGTAATAAGCCTGGCCCTAGTCGCGATAGCTGTTATCTGTCTTATGGCATTCGCTGGAATATCACCTGCTTATATCTATCGCGCACCCGGGGTTGCTACGGGTATAGGGTCTAAACTGCTTTGCAGCTCCTATTTTGTCACTGGCTTTTCGCAGCAGCAGTCTATCAATGATCTGGTGCAATACAGCCCTTTGTTGGAAAGGCTGGATATAGAAATCGACCAAGACCGGCGCATGGTTCGAACTTCATTTTTAGGCTTGAGCACTAAAACAGCGACCATGCTTGATGGTCTTGGTTGTGCAGTGGACTACCCAAGTCATCCCCAGCGAACTGCGATTGCAGTAAAAAATCTGACCCCTAGCGATGATCCTTGGCCAAGAGGCGATAAGGTTGAGACTGTGGTTGCAAACCTCCAACGCCTTGTTGAAAGTCAAGTGTCACTCGATAACCAGTTGGGTCTAAATACACGAGCGCTCTTAGTGGTTAAGTCCGGTGCCATAGTCGCGGAGGCTTATGCTCAAGGTGCGAATGCTGCAACACCGTTATTAGGCTGGTCCATGGCAAAAAGTTTAACCTCTGTGATGTTGGGCAATTTGGAGATGCGCGGCCAGATAGATCTAAACGATAAGCCTGATTTCTCGAGCTGGAGCGAAGATGATCGCTTGGCTATTACTATCACTCACCTTTTGACAATGACTGATGGCCTGAATTTTTCCGAGGATTACAATCCCGGTGATGACGCGACCACAATGCTATTTACCAGCCCGTCGGCATCAGAGTTTACATTGTCTAAGCCACTGGCCCATAAACCGGGTAGTTATTTTAACTACAGTTCAGGCACGGCTAACTTGCTGGCGCGGATATATACAGATGCGCTGGGAGGAACCCAGAGCGCATACGATAACTATATGGATCAAATTGCGGCGCCTTTAGGGCTTCAAAATGCTGTATTTGAAGTCGATGCCAGTGGAGTGTTTTTTGGTAGTTCATACCTTTATGCTTCGGCAAGAGATTGGGCTCGATTGGGCGAAATGATGGTTTCGGGCGGTGTCATCAATGGTCAACGCATCGTTAGCGAGGAGTGGGTGGCAAGGGCAACTCGGCCTAACGATTCTGAGAATTTCAAAGCCTATGGCTTTCAGTGGTGGCTGAATCGCGGAAACTCCGAGCTTAGATGGCCAGATCTGCCGGCAGATGCTTATGCAGCTAACGGCAATAGACAGCAAAGCCTGATGATCATTCCTTCTGCGGAATTAGTGTTGGTGCGCTTGGGCTGGACTGCGGGAAGATATCCAGTGAACGAGCGATTTAGCGAAATACTTAGAGCTACTGCTAGCGAGAGTATTTCCCTGTAAGAATTAGCGATTTTATTTCTATTGCAATATACCAGTAACGTGCTTGGTGTAGATTATGACGACCATGAATTTAAATGACATTGACCCACAGTTTTCAGCCTATCTGAGAGATCCACCGCGGATTTCTTATACCCATCCCGACGATTCTTGGTGGGTGCAGAAAGCGGTATCTTCCATCGAGGTTTTGTTTGGTAGAAACAAAATTGAGAAGGTTTATTACAAGCTGAAAGACAACTCTTTTGATATCCAAACGTTTTTTGCGAGCGCTCTTAAAGAAGCCAATATTACGGTTTGCTTCGACCAAGCTAAGCTGGATGCCATTCCCAAACATGGGCCGCTGATGTTTGTTGCTAACCACCCATTCGGAGTGATCGATGGTGTGGTTTTATGCGATATGGCCTTGAAGGCAAGGGGCGATCTGCGCATCATGCTGCATTCGCTGCTCTGCCAGGATAAGCAACTGGCACCTTATTTTTTGCCGATTGATTTTAAGGCCAACAAGCTAGCCATCCAGACCAACATTCGATCTAAGCAGCTAGCATTGAAAAATTTATCGCAAGATATACCGGTGCTTATTTTTCCTTCAGGAATGGTCTCAACAGCCAACAAGCTAGGCTTTGGTGCAGTGAATGATGCCCCTTGGACTACCTTTGCTGCTAAGATCGCTAGAGAAGCGGGAGCGACTGTTGTGCCAATATTTTTTCACGGCAGAAACAGCCGAAAATTCCATGTGGCATCGCATATCGCGGAGCCGCTGCGAATGGCCCTGCTGGTTCATGAGGCCTTGAATAAATTTGGTGAAACGATCCAGATTGCTATTGGAGACCCAATCTCGGCACAGACGATGGAAGCCTATCAAACAAGGCAACAGCTAACGAATTTTCTCTACAGTCAGGTTCAGCTACTGGCTAAAAACTAGTGAGCTGCGGCGATGTCAGTCAGGTTTCGGGGTGGCGTCTTTGAGATTCATTATTACTGACTCTAGCGCTCGGTCAACCAAGGAGCCTTCGCTGACAATTTTTACGGACCCCGCTTTTAGCTCCCTCGCCAGTCTCATCCGCGTAAGCTCAACTACCTTGACCCCTTGGCGATTAACAAAAAACATCTTGTCGATGCTGTCGATCTTTGCCGCCAAGGTGCAGCGCACTGGCTGACCGGCGACACCTTTGAATTCGAGCCATACGCCAATAGGTAGTTTGTCCACCTGCCTAAGGTGAATGTCATCTCGTGGCAAGGGGGGCGGCTCGCGGCGGGGAGGAGGCGCTGGTTTAAGTTCTCCGGGAGCGGATGCAACTGGCGCTTTGGTCTGATTTTTATCCAGCTCATGGGCATGAAAACTGAATTCCTGCACCTGCTTAAGTTGCCGCAAAATTTTTGTCATCTTAGACTTAGATGCACCGCCAATTTCTAAGGCTTTGCCAAGATTGTCGAGTAATCTGGGGTTTATCTTATCGAAGCGTTCGCGATCACCGGGTTGTTTTTCGGTTTGCACAGTCCAAAGCAGCACATCGATTGTGCTCATGACAGGTTTCCAAGAGCTGCCGCCTGGCCCCTCTTTGAGGACTAGCTTTACTAAAAACTCATGCATATGAGTATCCAAGAGCTTTCTAATTGACGGGTCTAAATTGGATTTAATAACGCGCTCATTAATTTTTTGATTAACAAAGGCATGAACGTCATCGAGTCGCTCGGTATGATCATCGGCTTGGCGAATTCGCTGTTCCAGATTTTCGTCCTGCCCAGTTATTCCAGCTTTTAGTGCTCGGAGTTCGTTTATAAGTGACTGCAGAAAATCAGAGTCCACGGCTGATTCATCCAGTATGCGTTCAACCAATTCTTTCACTTTGCAGTAGATAGGATCGCTCGCCAATAGCTGGGGATCAGTCCATGCAATACCCGCCATAGCGAACTCGTTCAACAGCACCCGCGCCGGATGCTGTTCGTCACCGAAGAAAGTGGTGTCTGTTAAGGCAACCTTCATGACGGCGATTTGAGTGCGACCAATTAACTCTTTCATGGCCACTGGCAATGAGTCATCTTTCCAAATGGCTTGATAGAGCATAGTGACTAAATTTATTACGTCGCTAGACTGTGCATCGACGCCAATTAACTCGCCGTTGGCTTTACTTTCTTCAATGGTCTGGTTTATTGACGTGGCTATGGCAGCACTTTTCTCAGCGCTGTTTTTTGCGGCATCACTATCGGTCTGAGCCGAGAGTTTGAGCTTTTCCTGTACCGAGTTTAGAACACTGAGTATGGCGTCCTGCTGCTGCTTCATTTCAGCTTGATCAGCACTGGCCACCACTGAGCTGGATTGAATCGGAAGATTGGTGTCTGCGTTCTTTTCGATTAAACCATGCACCAATGTTTGCATCAGAGTAAACATCTCTCTGGTATCCGGTGCAGGCGCAGCGTTGGGCTGGGGCTGTTGAATATCGTCAATGCTAAACGCTCTGGTCTGAGCATCGGTGGTGGGTCGATTTGCCGCGCGTTTGGCCTTTTGTATTTCTCGATTTCGCGCCTTCATATCAAGATCCGGCATTACCCCCAAATTGATCAAAATCTCATTGGCTTCCACCAAGACGTCTTCAAGATTATGAAATACGGATTTATTGAATTCTCGATAGATGGTTAATAGATAGTGTGCTTTGAGCCCTAATGGGCGAATTGCTTCATTGAAGCTCGCGCCAATTTGCTCAGGGTCAAGCGGGTTGTTGGTCTCATCGATAGTGAGGTTGTCGAATAGGGAATCCAGCCGAGTGGTGAAGCTTAAATACTGCTGGATGTCGCTATTGCGGGCATGATTGACCATGCCCTCCATGGCAATAATGGCCTCCAAATAGTCATGATCGACCAAGGACAGATTTTCTTCGTAAACCTCCAGCGGTGGCGCCTTTAAAGTATTGGATGTCAAGGCGTCGAAATGACCGTTGAGAGTGGTCATAAACCGTTCTGCAATTGCGTGCCCTTCTTCACGCAGGGGCGGAAGCTGGGTTTTATTGAACTTGAAAGCCTGTGCCTCTATTTGCAGATTGGCATTTTCAAGCGCGGACAAAACCAGCCTAGTTAAAGACTTTACGCAAGAAAATTTGGTTTTATCGACGAGTTCTTTCATGTTTTGGGATGCCCTTAGGCAGCTTAGTGGGTAAAGACCGGATATTAGCGACTACTTTAAGCACAGTATAGCGGTGAATCACCACAACATGAACTTGAAGCGCATTCTACATTAAGTCACTCTTTGGCGCTGACTAAAGCGTGGCTCGAGGTAGGCTTTGGTTTTGACTAGCTTGTGCAGGGTTAGCGCTGCATTGGCGATGTCGGTAAAACTCAAAAACAAGGCCGAAAAGCCGAATCGGAGCAGGTCGGGGCTGCGGAAATCGGCGATCACGTTTTCGGCGATGAGGGCCTGGCAAATTGCATAGGCATTGGGATGCCTGTAAGCAAGCTGGTTGCCTCGCTGGGTAGGGTCGGTTGGAGAGATCAGCTGCATTTCCCCTAAAGTTTCGCTCGTTGCTATGAGATTTTCAAAGAAGCCCGATAGCGCCATCGCCTTGGCTCGAATATCTTCCATACTGATGTCTTGGAACACATCTAGTGCCGTATTTAAAATATGCATAGAGACTATGGGCGGAGTGCCGCAGAGAAATTGGCGGACATCTGGACTTGGGCTATAGTCTAGATCGAAATCAAAAGGGGCCTTATGTCCCATCCACCCTTGAAGGGGTTGCACGATATTGCCGTGATGGCGCTTTGCTGCGTAGATAAACGCCGGGGCGCCTGGGCCACCGTTGAGGTACTTGTAGCCACAACCCACTGCAAAATCGACATTCCATGCGTCAAGCCGCAACGGCACAGCGCCTGCGCTGTGTGCTAAATCCCAAATAACAATAATTCCAAAGTGCTGTGCAGCTGCGGTAATTTTTGCGATATCGTGAAGCTTGCCGCTGCGAAAATCTACTTGGGTTAAAAGTAGTACGGCAATATCTGCATTGAGTGAGCCCAATAGCTGGGCCGAATCGCAAAGCTGAAGCTGGCACTCTTGTTGGGAGAGAAAGCTTCTAAAGCCGTCGGCTATATACACGTCAGTGGGAAAGTTAGAGGTTTCCGTAAGAACGACATTACGCTTAGGATTTAACTTAAGGGCGCAGCCGAGAAGTTTGAATAGGTTTACGGAAACCGAGTCTGTGCACACGACTTGGCCAGGAGCGGCACCTAATAGCTTCGCTATTTTTTCGCCCACTGTGGTAGGCAGGTCAATCCAGTGATGTCGATTCCAGCTGGTTATCAAGCCGCTGCCCCACTGTTGTTGCACTACATCAGTCACCGCAGCTTTGATAGATGTAAGCATTGGGCCAAGAGAGTTGCCATCCAGATACACGGTGTTTTGAGGAAGTTCAAACTTATCCTTTACCGGCGCCAAAGGGTCTTTGTGGTCTAACTCCAAGGCGTTTTTCAGGGCGTTAATCAAAAGCTTTCCCCAAGGGTGTTGAGTAAGAGTTGGAAAGCAGGCGTGCCTGGGTGGACCCAATCGAAGTGCCCCGCCGCTAATTCTATTTTGCTATTGGCACCATTAATTCCAGCTTGTTTAATACTTACTATTGTATCGGCTGTGCCATGGAGGAGGGTGGTGCGGGGATGAATGGGCAATCTTGCTGGATTCGCTGCATCATAGCGCGCAGGCAATTGCGCATAGCTGCCCCCCATGAAGCCTTCGGTGGCCGTCTCACAGTCATTATCGCCTTCTGAGTACTGTTGAATGTCGCTAATGGCCGCCAACCCTATGACGGCGCGAGCCTGGGGAAACTCTAGCCCAGCCAAGAGAGCTAGATGGCCCCCTGCAGAATGGCCGACAATGGCAAATTGCGCAGAGTTCAAGCCGTAATCTTCGACCGAAGATAAGTAATTGATACCAGCTTTGATGTCGTCAAAGCTGCCAGGCCACCCTCCGCCTTGATCGCCAGTCCGACGATACTCCAAAGACCAGACGGCGTACCCAGCTTGACTCAGTGCACTGGCTAAGCCAAACGTATGTGACATATCAAACTCGTTGAGCCAGCACCCGCCATGAATAAATACCACTAGCTTTGAAACCGCCGAGGCTTGAGCAGGCAGCCATAGGCGGGCCACTTGATTCGCATCGGTCGAGTAGCGGTACAGGCTATCTGCTTGCTTATACGGCAACTCTAAGACCTCGGCATAGCTTACATTCGGCGGCTTCGGCGGGTAGTTCAGTTCGGCTGCGGCCACTGCAGTAGACCACAGCGCTGCTGCCAGTACTTGGTATAGAATGAAAGCTGCTTTGCTCATAGTATGGTGTGCCTCAAGAATTAGTCTTGGCTGAAAAGGGTCGTCCATTGCTTGGGCGCTCTGGTTACGTTGCCCTGATTGTCAGTCCAGACGTGCCTAGTAATGCCGCTGACAAGAATTTGCTCGCTATCTTCACTCAACACTTGATAGGCAAATGTGATTCGACGACTGCGGTTTTCTTCGAGCCAGGTTCTTACTTTTAGTTTTTGCCCGTAGCGCAGACTGCCAACGTAGCGCAGGTTAGTTTCAGTGACTGGCAACTGGTAGCCAGAAGCTTCTATCAACGCATAATCACTGCCCATTTCTCGCATTAAATGGCTGCGCCCTTCTTCAAAATACACCAGATAGTTGGCATGATGAACGACGCCCATGGCATCTGTTTCCGCGTACCTGACGTGAAAAGCTGTCTCGCAAACCAACGGCTCGCCCTTTGAGGTCATGATATACATCTCATTTTCGAATGAATTGAATGGGTATTATAACCGCAGTTTCGCTTTACTCAGCGAATTGAATTGATTTGGCGCTCGCTCAAAAGGGCGCTTATACTGCCAGCTCAGTTGCTTCGATTTCGTTGTTCCAGCCGCTATTCACGCTCGATCAGAGTTCATTATGCTTAATTTTCCAGAACCACCCAAGAGCTACCAGTCAGTTTTCCTCGAAGAGACCGATAAAGCCTTGCCGCAGAAGATTGACCCGCGCCTGCGCTATGCTTTTTTTAGCACCATCGCCACGGGGGGCAAGTCGCTCATTAAATCCTGCAAAGATTTACACCTGTCTCGCTTCATTTGCTATAAAACACTCAAACCAGAGTTTGCTAATGATGAGGTCGAGCAGGCTCGACTCATCCGCGAGGCCCGAGTCTCGGCGATGCTGCAGCACCCCAACACAGTGCCAACTTATGAACTGGGCAGAGACGGTAAGGGATTGCCCTATTTCACAATGAAATTGGTGCATGGCTACACCCTGCGAGAAATTCTAGACTACCGCGACCGATACGACCTGATTCAATTAATGGACTTAGTGCTGCAAGTGGCTCACGCACTGGAGTATGCCCATACTCACGGAGTCGCACATCGAGACATCAAACCAGAAAATATTTTAGCCGGCCCTTACGGCGAGGTTCTCTTACTGGACTGGGGTTTGGCGAAGGTTTGGCATCCTGACGGGTCTGCAGTCGCCGAAGAAGATGATCAGCGCAACGTTATTAGAGACATCACCATGACCGGTCAGGGTAAAGCCCAAGGCACCGCTCACTACATGTCGCCGGAGCAGATCCTGCTTGATCCTGATATTGACCATAGAACGGATATTTTTAGTTTGGGCGCCGTGCTTTATGAGCTTTTATGCGGCAAACTGCCTGCTAAGGGTGAAAAAATGCATGAGATTCTTGAGAGTGTTAAAACTCAAATACCGGATAAACCTTCCGATCATACGACCCAACGAATTCCCAAGCTGCTGGAAGGAATTGCGCTGAAATGCCTGCAAAAAGACCCGAAAGACCGCTTCCAGTCCATGGAAGAAATAATAGTACTATTGCAGCAGAATTGGCATGCAGATTTAGTTTGATGGTTAGTTAGGCTGCGTTTAACGCAGAGATAACATCGCTGCCTGATCTTCCCATGTGTATTCTCTAAAGTGATAGTGTACGGTTATCGTCGTGGAGACCGGTTCGCCATCGGAAAAAGCGGGTCTGAAACCGAGAAGGCTAATCCTCTGTTGAATACTTTCCCGAGTTTCGGGGGTTACGCTGTCAGATTGCAAAAGTCTGACTTGAGAGGGAGTCACGTGGCGTCTAGTGTGGAAACCAGAGTTTCTGACGCTCCTGCGGACACTGGGATCGAGCGCAACTTCTGCAACAACACAGTTCCAATGGTTAGCAGATCGTTTGTTCCATATATGAGGGTCGCTGCCTTTCACTTCACCGGGAATATTTGATGTGGCTTCAAACAGTAGTAGTGCAGTCGCCGGAGTTGGCGTTTGCATTGCTGATTCGTCTTGAATTGCACGAACCTCCTTATTCACACTGAGGCCTAACATTGGTCTAGGCAAAACAACTGGCCGCCCTAGCAGTTTGTTCAATGCTTCCCCTCTCAAGTGCCGACGCTGACGCCCAGTAGCTAATGCTGCTGCTGACTTTGTGTCAGTAACACCGATTCCAAAATAAAACGCTGGCATCGCCCCAGCATTAAATCAATGCGCTAATTCCCATGCTGAAGCAGACCTTACAGCTGGCTTTATCCTGTTGAATAGGAATGCTTTGGATTGAGTGAGCTGGCTTAGTCACACTAGTTTACCGTGCCGCTGCTTGCGCTGAATTTACAGGGCGTTGGCTATAGGTTTGCACCGATTGAGAAAAGCTTGCACTATGAAGCTGCAATCTAGGTCAGCGCAATTGGTGCCGACACAACTAATTACAGCAGGTGGTCAAGTGAAGAGAAATTTCTCATTAAGTGCCCTGGCTTTAACTGCCTTGGTTCTAAGTGTTTTCGCCGGCTGCGGACCGGTTGAGCAGCCGCCAACTGCGTTTGCCGATCGGGTATTTATTGGCGAGCATATAATTACAATGGATGAAGCTGCAGCCACGGGGGTTGCACTGATCGGCGATAGGATAAGCTTTGTTGGTGATGCCCAAGGTGCAAGGTTATTAATAGGCCCTCAAACCCAAGTGGTTGAGCTTGGCAGCTCGGCATTATTGCCTGGATTTATTGATGCCCATGGACACTTCTCAGCCTTCGCCGCTAGGCTTGAGTCATTAGACCTGTCTTCACCACCGGTGGGTGAAATCAGTACTATTGACGATATTGTTAAGTCGCTGCGAAATTGGATTGAAGATAATCAGGTTCCCGCAGGGGAGAGAGTCACGGGCTTTGGCTATGATGACTCGCTGCTGCTGGAGCGGCGCCATCCAACCCGACGCGACCTCGATCAAGCCTCGAGTCGCCACCCTATTGTGATTCGACACGTTTCTGGTCACCTTTTGGTGGCCAATTCTTACGCCTTGGACGTGGCGGGAATCTCAGCGTTAACCCCCAATCCTAATGGCGGTGTCATAAGGCGAGAGGCCAATAACAACGAGCCAGATGGCGTGATGGAAGAAACCGCGATGGGGCTGTTTACAGCTGCCGGTGGCCAACCCGATAAAGAGCAGCGCCGGCAGCTGCGTCGGCAAGCCCTTAATATTTACGCCAGCTATGGTGTAACGACTATTCAAGATAGCAATATTAGTCCGGAGTATTTTTTAGAGCTTGTCGAGGCGGCGCAGCAGGATCCGCTGCCTCAGGATATCGTGGCCTACACCTGGGTCAATGGGCTTGATGATGTTCAAGTCGATGAGCTGCGGCAGACCGACTATGTGGGAGGTATTCGCATGGGGGGCGCCAAGTTTACCCTGGACGGTTCCCCTCAAGGGCGCACAGCGTGGCTAACCCAGCCCTACACAGAAGGCCCACCCGGTCAGCCGGCCGATTATGTGGCTTATCCAAGCTACGAGCCTCAACTGTATAAAAGCCGGCTTAAAACGCTGCTTAATCATGATGTACCAGTATTGGCTCATGCCAACGGTGATGCCGCAATTGATCTGATGCTTGATGGTTTAGCCGAAGCGGCGGCCGCAGGCTTTGAACAAGACCACCGGTCTGTGGTTATCCATGCTCAGCTTATGCGGCCGGATCAGCTGCCACGGGTAAAGCAGCTGGGGGTGATAGCTTCTTACTATTCGGTGCACCCTTTTTTTGGGGCGATTGGCATCGGTTAAGTTTTGGGGAACAGCGCGCGTCCTACATAAGCCCCGTTGCTGATACTCTGGCAATGGGAATTCCTGTCACTATTCACAATGACACCCCTGTGGTACCCCCTGACATGATGCGGTTGGTCGGCATTACCGTGAACCGAAAAACCCGCAGTGGCTATGTGTTAGGCCCGGATCAGAGAGCGAGTGTTGCGCAGGCTCTAAATGCGATCACTCAAGGAGCAGCCTATCAGTATTTTGAAGAAGATGAAAAAGGCTCTATTGTTGCAGGCAAGCAAGCCGATTTAGTGATCCTCGAAGCAAATCCTTTTACAGTGGACCCAGCCGAACTGGCCCAGCTAAAAGTGCTGGCAACCTATGCCAAAGGTAAGCTTATTTACCAGCGATAGCTGGGTTAAAGCATAAAGACTAGAAATATTTCAAGGAGTTGAGCATGAAAGTAGCATTCTTAGGGTTGGGGGTAATGGGGTATCCCATGGCAGGGCATGTGCAGGCTGCGGGTCATCAGGTGTGCGTTTATAATCGGACCCAGGCTAAAGCGGCGGCTTGGGTTGCCGAATTTGGTGGAGTTAGCGCTCGCTCACCGGCTTTAGCCGTTGCTGGTTGTGATGTTGTGCTTGTGTGCGTCGGCAACGATGATGACGTGCGCCAAGTGGTACTAGGCGAAGCCGGTGCCGCCGGTGGAATGCATGCAGGTTCAATTCTAATCGACCACACGACCGCATCTGCTGCCCTTGCAAGGGAGTTAAATACGGTTCTTGCCGGTCAGGGTATTGGCTTTATGGATGGCCCGGTCTCTGGCGGCCAAGCCGGGGCAGTGAATGGCGCGCTGACGGTCATGCTGGGCGGAGCAGAGTCGGACTACGCAAAAGTTAAAGCCATCATCGACTGCTATTCTAGATTCAGCAAAGTCCTTGGGCCTGCTGGCAACGGCCAGTTAGCTAAGATGGTCAATCAGATTTGCATCGCGGGAATCGTGCAAGGGCTGGCAGAGGGGCTGAATTTTGCAATGCAGGCTGGTCTCGATGGCGAGGCGCTAATTGAAACGATTTCAAAGGGCGCCGCAGGATCTTGGCAAATGGAGAATCGCTATAAGACCATGCTAAGCGATTCCTATGATTTCGGGTTTGCAGTTGACTGGATGCGCAAGGACTTGGGTATCGCTCTGGCTGAGGCAAAAAACAACGGTTCAAGCCTGCCACTCACAGAGTTAGTGGATTCCTTTTACGCCGAGGTGCAGACCATGGGGGGAGGCCGCTGGGATACCTCGAGTTTGCTGAGGCGTTTTACCCGACAAGGCTAGTAATCAGAGCTAGCAAAAGAGGTGAAAATCTACTCTCCGTTTAAGGGCAATTGATCGCATATGTATTGATTATTGGCAAGCAAAGCACTAACTTACGTCCTCTCCAACTAAAACCCGAAGGATGCACATTTTCACATGAGAAAACTTCTTATATTTTCGGTGCTTACAGCGCTTAGCGCGCATAGTGTGGCCCAATCCTCTAGTGACTATGAGGTGCCTCTTACTGAGTACGGTCAACCTGACCTGCAGGGGGTATGGAATTTTAGTTCGAACACGCCCATGCAGCGGCCTACTCAGTACGGCAACCAAGAGTTTCTGACCCAAGAGCAAATTCAGGCAGCGATAGCCCGTCAAGAAGAGGCTGCCGCGGCCGCTGATGCTGAGGCGGCGCGCCGAGTCGTAAACCCGGATGCGCCAGATGAGACGAGCAATCCAGGGGGCTACAATGATTTCTGGATTGAGAGCCGGGGTATCGGCGATACCGTCAGGTCTTCGCACATTGTGTACCCATTAAACGGTCGGCTACCTCCCGCTGTCGAAGGCGCGCCAAGAGCCTATGGCGGTTTAGGGCCGGATGTACCGGGCACTCGACCGGTTCGCTATGTTGTTGGCGGAATTGCAAAAGATGGCCCCGAAGATAGAGGTCTGTCAGAGCGTTGTATCGTTGGCTTTAATTCTGGACCACCGTTTCTGCCCAGTCTTTACAACAACAATGTGCAGATCTTTCAGGGTAAAGACACGGCGGTAATCATGACTGAAATGATTCATGATGCCCGTATCGTGCCCTTGGGCGATAAGCCAGACATTGATGATGATATTAGACTTTGGTCTGGTGACTCCAAGGGCTACTACGAAGGCGATGCGCTGGTAGTAGTGACTAAGAATTTTAACGGCATGCGGCAAACCTTTAACAGCACCGGTGCCAACCATGAGATGGTGCTTACCGAAAAATTTTCGCGCACTGCCTATGATACTGTTAACTATGAATTCACAATCGAAGATCCCGCCACGTTTACCGATAAGATCACGGCAATTGTTCCTATGACTAAAGTTGCAGGTCAAATTTACGAATACGCCTGTCACGAAGGAAACTACGGGATGGTCAATATACTTCGTGGCGAACGCATGGAAGAACAGCGAGCCTCAGAAAGCTCACGTTAGTTCATTTAACATTAAATCAAAGCTCAATTAATTAGAAACCCAGGTAATTGAATCAAGGATTATCAATGAAAACTAAGTTCAAAAAAATCATCACTACATCACTAGCCTTCTCCTTTATTGGCTTGTTTTCAATTCAGGCAATCGCTCAAAGTGGTGAGATTAGTCGCACTCCATCAGGCAAGCCAGATCTCAGCGGCATTTGGCAGGCAATGACTACGGCCCATTACAACATCGAACCTCATTCCGCATCCTATGGGCCTTACCCCCGGGAAATGGGCGCAATATCTGCAGTGCCTGCCAGCCTTGGTCTGGTCGAAGGCGGCAAGATACCTTACAACGAACAGGCGCTGCGAGTGAGAGATACTAACCGTGCCGACGCTCATAATCTGGACCCGTTAACCAAATGCTACATGCCCGGCGTGCCACGAGCTAACTATATGCCATTCCCTTTTCAGATTGTGCAATCTTCAGAAGTAATCTTGATTGCCTATGAATTTGCAGAATCTAACCGCATTCTTTACGTAGATCAGCCTGATCTAGAGTCTCAAGTCGATGCTTGGATGGGCCATTCCAACGCCCATTGGGAAGGTGATACCTTGGTGGTTAGAGTATCGGGTCAAATGGAAAACACGTGGTTTGACCGTGCTGGAAATCACCACAGTTACCAGATGGTGGTGGAAGAGCGTTGGACTCCCATCGGTGCTGACCATATTAACTATGAGGCCACAATAACCGATCCCAACACCTTTACGGCGCCATGGAAAGTAAGCTTTCCACTTTATCGCCACATAGATGAAAACATGCAGCTACTGGAATTTAAGTGCGCTGAATTTTCTGAAGAGTTTCTCTACGGTGAGTTCCGTAAAGAAGGCTCGCCTATTGGCAATCCTGCGCAATAAATCGAAACCTTAAAAACGGCCCGCCTAGTAAGGCGGGCTTTTTTTTGTCTGTAAAAGCGGTAACTAAAGCCATAGTCCTTAGTTGCCCCTGCAAATAAATCCGCTGGCTTATTCTAGAAAACTTACAAAATCTTCCAATGGTTTTCGGGTTATTGCTGGAACCCTCGTGTTCTCTGCTGGGTAACCAACCACAAGAATCATTAACGGTTTTTCGGTTGTCGGCCTTCCCAAGAGGGTGTTTAAAAATTTCATAGGTGCTGGCGTATGGGTTAGGGTGGCAAGGCCTGCTGTATGTAAAGCGGAAATTAGTAGGCCAGTGGCTATGCTTACGGATTCGGTCACATAGTAGTTTTTTTGTTTTTTACCCGCATGGTCGAGCCCTAGTTTTTCCGCAAACACCACGATTAAATAAGGCGCTGTCTCAAGAAAAGGTTTATCCGCGTTAGTCCCTAAAGGCGCAAGCGCGTCTAGCCAATCTTGCGGGGCTCGAGCTGAATAAAATTCTTTCTCCTCTTGTTCGGCGCCGAGTCTTATTTCACGCTTTAACTGCGAGTTACTGACGGCTGCAAAATGCCATGGCTGGCGATTAGCTCCACTTGGGGCTGTGCCGGCGGCCAGCAAGCATTGCTCGAGTATAGGTTTTGGTACACCGGTAGCAGCGAAGTCCCGAACAGAGCGCCGTGTTGAGGCAGTAGCGTAAAAACTTTTTGCTCTTGCTAGCATTTGGGGCTCATCGAGAACTGCAAAATTTAGCGCAATAGTAGGTGTGGGTGATTGTGTCATGCCTGAACCGCTCTGATTTTTATTTGATTGCGGGCATTTAAACTCACCAAGGTCATGAGTTTCAACCTTCAGTAAACCTCAATCCAAACTATGACTCAGCTAAACCGACCACCCAAGACGTTTTTGACTTTAGATCCCAAGACCGGTTATCTAGGTGAGCAGTTTTTGGCAAAGAAAATTCTAGTAGTGTTATGCAAGCCGTTTTTCAATGCCAATCAAGTTAAGTGCAGCAGGCCATGGCCTAAATTCAGGTCGCTGTCATCAGCGCATTGCAGGCTGGTTTGAATCAACGCTATTTTTTGTGCGAGGCTCTTTCACGCCTCTGTTGAAAAACCAAGCTTGGCGGAAATGAACCGAGGGGAGTATTGCCCAAGGAAACCTCAAATAAGATTCCCTCAGGCCGCTTAGCCATTAGCTAAATAATTTTTTATAGGATTGAACGAAGTAAGCCATTTCTTCTGGTTTCTGCATGCTTATTCGCGCCCAAGTAGTAAATGGAGGAAAGGCGCGGCCGACCATAATGCCCTCTCCTAGCATAGCCTTGGAAAAAACTCCGATGTCCATTCCGGTCTCGATAAAGCCGAAATTAGCATTGGACTTCACGTAGTTGATGCCCATTTCATCGCACATGCCTTCGACTAACGCCAAAGACTCTTTATTGCGAGCTTTGGCGAACTCTTGGGCGGCCATGTCTTGGTAGCTGGCGTAGGCAGCGTGTTGGCCAACAATATTCAGGCTTCCAGTTTTTTTCTTATTCATGTCGCTAATAATGTCTGGGTGAGCGTAGGCAAACCCAACGCGTAGAGCGGCCATGCCGTGAATCTTCGAGGCTGTGCGGGCGACGATAATGTTGTTATGACCTTCTCTGATTAACCCCATCATGCTTTCAAAGTCTGGGTTGTCTACAAATTCATAGTAGGCCTCATCGACAAACACCATTCTGTCTTTTGACACTTCGAGAACGAATTCTTTCATCGCATTCTTTTCGATAATCGAGGGGATGGGGTTGTTTGGATTGCACAGATACACCATTTTGGTGTCGGCCTGAATCGCGCTGTACATGGCGTCCAAATCGATCTGCATATTGTGATCAACGGGCACCCGGATTATCTGCGTGCCCATGTTGGCCGCATAGCGAGGCAGCGCCTCAAAGGTTGGGTTAGGCGCGACGATAGTGCCTGGCTCTAGACTTGCTATCATTGCGCTCACATTTAAAATTTCGCCGGAGCCTGTGCCTAAGGCAATGTGGTCCTCGGGGATGTTCTCAATTTTTGACATAAGCGAGAGAATTTGCGGTTGGATGCCGCCGTATTTATTGGCGTCTGCCATTGCTTTGTTAATCGCCTGCAGGGCAACTCGTGAAGGGCCATAGGGGTTTTCGTTGGCACTAGCGCGAATGATGTAATCTGGCTTTGGAATGTGAGCAAAGGCTTTTTTGGTAAACGAAATGGGAGGGGATAGAGGTGTGCCAGGAATACCCTGTAATACCGATGCCCCCACTAAGGCAGCTCCCCCCAGCAAAAACTTTCTTCTATTTAAATTTCCAGTCATGACAACACTCCAAGTTTGAACCTTCCATAATTTGCGCCGTTAACCCATAGGTAACTATGGTTATCTAGCAGGAGGGTTTTGCTGTTGATTATAAACAGGAAACTGCACGTTTCGAGCCATCTATGGTTTGCTTACGAAGGACCGAAAACTGGCGGGCTGATTGTAGTTCGGAGGGGGTAAGTTTGGAGGAGTGCGCACTTGCGGGGCAATCCAAATGAAACCCCGCACGACTAATGGGCTGACTCAGGTAAGTTGAAGGTGCTTGAGCAATGTTCAATTAGCTCAAGCACCTAGTCCTGCAGTGCCTAGTACGACGCCGTCCTAGGCCTCGGCTTGTATCTCAGATGCAATTGCCTGCACCTCGTCTAATACTCTGAGTAGATTGCCGCTCCAAAGCATAGCAATCTGCTCCTGAGTGTAACCGCGGCGCACTAGCTCAAGGGTCACGTTAAAAGTTTCTGATGCATCGTTCCAGCCATCAATACCGCCACCGCCATCGAAATCAGAACTAATTCCAACATGTTCCAGACCGATCAAGTTAACGATGTGATCTATGTGGTCGACGAAATCAGATACGGTCGCTTTCGGCGCCACCGCGTTTACCTGAGCATTAACTTTTGGAAATAACTCAACCATTGCCCCTTGGTAGGCGGCTCGCTCGATGGCGCTAAGTTGGGCAACCTGATCCGGTGTTAGCAGGTCAAAATTCATCTCGGCAGCAACCTGCTGCATAATTTCATCCCGGCCCGTAAGCATGAAAACGCGGCGATCTTCATTAATGTAGCTGCTGAAGGCAACGGTTTGAACAACACCACCGTTGTCTTTGATTCTCAGCAGCATCTCATCGCTTAAGTTGCGGGTATGATTGGTCAATGCGCGGGCTGAGGAATGAGACGCTACTACCGGCGCTCTCGAAATATCCAGCATTTGCGAAATAGCATCAATAGAGGGGTGGGAGATATCGACCATGATGCCGAGGCGGTTCATTTCGGCCACAGCGGCGCGACCCATGTCACTTAAGCCGCCATGAAGATAATCGTTGTCAGCCTCACCTGTTTGCGAATCTGCAAACTGGCTGTGGCCATTGTGCGCCAACGACATGTAGCGACCACCACGAGCATGAAAGTCTTCTATATTGGACATGTCCAGACCAACCGGATAGGCATTCTCAATGCCAATCATGGCGACCTTCTTGCCTTCTCCATGGATTCGTCTGACATCAGCCGATGTATAGGCCAGTTCAATCTCGTCAGGAGCTATTTCTTCGGTAAGCCTGTGAATAGCATCAAACTTATCAATTGCATTGGCGTAGGCATCAGCATAGCCAGCCTCACTGAGCTCGCCCTGTCCGGTGTAGACGATGAAGAATGCGACATCAAGGCCGCCGGCCTCCATTTTCACCAGATTAACCTGAGTGTCTAGATTCATCGTGTAGTTGGTATCAAAGGTGAAGTTGCCGGTGTTGATGTCGGCGTGGGTATCCAGTGTGATAACCTGATCGTGGATGGCTCGTGCCCGTGCTTCTAACTCGGCTGGGCTTTCAATAACTGGCGCCGGATCAATAGTAGCAACAGCTGCGGGACTTGGCGTCGGCGCTGATTCGCCGCAGGCACCCAGTGCCGCTGCCAATAACAATGGCAGAGTAATTTTCAGTGGAGTTGAAATATTCATAGTGGCTCAAAGATAGATGAAAAATCAAAATTGGGGCATAAGCCCAACACGAGAGGGCAACTTATCACTTCAGCTTCGGCACTGACAATCGCCTGATGAAAATTAATGTACCCAAGTAAGACAATTCAAGCAATTAACGGGCCATGGCCATATCTTTCGGTCTTCGCATTGCTTATCGCCTTGGGCGCTGGAATAATACCCAAGTGAATCTAAAAAACACTCTTGCTATATATGTAAGTCTCTGTAATTAAATAAGTTAATGAGAATTAATATGACACATTCGCGGTTTTATCAATCACTAGTCCTGCTTTTGAGCCTAGTTTTGGTCACAGCATCGGTAGCGCAAAGCGGACGCTCGCCACTTCGGGCTAAAAACGGCATAGTTTCTAGCGCGTCAATGCTAGCTTCCGAGGTTGGTGTTGAGACTCTTAAACAAGGTGGTAATGCAGTTGATGCTGCCATCGCCACAGCGTTTGCGCTTGCGGTTACTTGGCCCAGTGCTGGCAATATAGGCGGCGGCGGGTTCATGGTATACGCCGGTGATGATGGTGATGCCACCACATTTGATTTCAGAGAAAAAGCGCCGTTGGCGGCAAGCCAAGACATGTATCTGGGTCTAGATGGCAAGGTGGTTAATAACTCTAACCATATAGGAGCGCTTGCGGTTGGTGTGCCCGGCACTGTGGCAGGTTTGTGGGAAGCCCATCAAAAGCTTGGTAGTCTGCCATGGGCAGATCTTGTTGCGCCCGCTGTGGCGCTGGCCAGAGACGGAATTCCGATTACCTACTCTCTTTACAGTGGCTTCTCGCGCAGTAAGCAGCGTTTCTCAGCCTACCCCTCTACCATGGCAAAATTTTATAAAGCCGATGGCTCAGACTATGAATTGGGTGAGACTTGGCACCAGCCAGATTTGGCCCACACTTTAGAGCTTATTCAAAACCAGGGCCGAGATGGTTTTTACAAAGGTGAAAACGCCAAGCGTCTGGCTGATTTTATGGCGGCAAATGGCGGCATAATTACCGAGCAAGATTTGCTCGAGTATCAACCAGTTGAGCGTGAACCAATTCGCGGTACTTACCGTGGTTACGACATTATCAGCATGCCACCGCCGAGCTCTGGTGGCGTAGCGATGGTTGAAATGCTAAACATCCTCGAGGGCTATGACCTTAAGAGTATGGGGCATAATTCTGCTGATTACCTACACGTCCTGACCGAAGCCATGCGCCGCGCCTATGCGGATAGAGCCGAATTTTTAGGCGACCCTGATTTCAATGAAAGCATGCCTTTGGATAAACTGATGGATAAGGCCTATGCGGCTACTTTGAGAGCGTCTATCGATATGGATAGCAAATCACAAAGCAGCCCAGAAAAATTCGCCCAGCTGTATGAGAGCGACGAAACCACCCATTTCTCAGTAGTGGATAAAGACGGCAATATGGTTAGTCTTACCTACACTCTGGAATTTGGCTACGGTTCGGGTATTGTTGTGGCCGGTGGCGGCTATTTGTTGAATAACGAAATGGGCGATTTCAATGCGGTGCCGGGTGTAACTAACGCTCAAGGTCTGATTGGCACGGCGCCTAATTTAATCGCGCCGCAAAAGCGTATGCTGTCCAGCATGACACCTAGCATCGTCGCTAAAGACGGCAAGCCGCTATTTACAGCCGGTAGCCCGGGCGGGAAAACTATTATCAATACTACGATGCAAACCATCCTCAACGTCATTGATCATGATATGAATATCGCGGAGGCTATTGAAGCCGGCAGAATTCATCATCAATGGCTACCCGATATTACTGGGTTTGAGCCTGGCACTTTGTCGCCGGATACTATCCGGCTTTATGAAGCTAAAGGCCACCGGATGCGCTCACGAGGCACCCAAGGCGCGGCAATGTCTGTGTATTACGACCGTGATGAAGGATTCTTTCTAGGCTCAGCGGATTCACGCCGCGGCGACGGTGGCGCCGCTGGGTACTGAAAGACAACGGTGTCGGAGTAATTGCTCCGACACCTAATTCCTTTAAAACCTAGCACCTACTGTTTTAAATTCCCTTGAGCATAGTCACTGTAAAACGAGCTGTCGATGCACTCACCATCGGCATCTATCTGAACAGTTCAGCGCTAATAGTTAAACCGTTTCGGAGTAATTACTCCGAAACCTGTCGTTACTTCGACCCCTAACGACACCTACTGCCCCGGATGGTACTCCCGCTCTAAATTCGCCTGAACATCTTCACTGTAAAACAAGACGTCGCGAAATTCGCCATCAGCATACATCTGAGCCTGATCATCAAAATGAGGACTCAAGGGATCGCTCTGAAGTCCGCCTACGGTGATGGCCTTGGCGCGCACCCTGTCGCCAAACTCAACTGCAGCCACAAAACTATTGCCGCTGGTGCCGTACATGCGTTTGGTGCCTGGGTAAGTTCTGCTGCCGAATGAAGCGAGCGAGCCCCATCTGGCTGAGCCAAAAGCCACAGGTATGCTTGGTGCGGCGTCATCAAAGTCCTGAACGATGTCGCCGGTAAGGCGCTGATAGCGATTGATTTCACCCCACGGAACTTGCCAGCTGCCAAAGTCTGCCTGCAGGGTTTGTGCTGCATTTCGAAGGGCCACGAGTTTTTGGTCCGCTGTGGTGTTGTTAGCCATGTATTGGTAAATGTCGATTCCAGCATTATTGGCCGCTTCCCGCACATCGTTCATGAGCTGCTGGCCCCAGTAAACTGCCAGCGAAGTCTCTACTGAGCTAAGAGAAAACTTGTAATCCCAGCTCCTAAGTAAGTCTATATATTCCAACATCTGCGCGGCGGTTGCGCTGGCGCTCTCTGGCATATCGTCTACGGCGGTAATCAACAGCAATGGCGGAATAAGGTCTTCAAACGCGGTGAGATAGGGGTCGTAGGCAGCTTCAATTAATGATTCTATAGTGAAATCTGACTTATCCTGCAGAACTTTCACGGCATGAACGCCCCGCGGGTTTTCAGGGTAGTTAGCCATGTAGCGGGGGTAGTCCTGGGGTTTAGGACTGAACGGTCCTGCTGCATTGAACGGCGTGTTGTTAGTGTTTTGGATCCAGCCATTGGCTGGGTTAAACAGGGTAATTATCTCGTCCACCGGGTGTAAGCCATTCCAGTCGGTTGCTGGGTTGCTGCCGTCCAATGGGCTGTTCCAATCGAAGCTTGGGTCTCTAATTGGAATGAAGTTACCGTGATAGTAGGCAATATTGCCATCACTGTCGGCATAAACTGTGTTATTGGATGAATTGGTTTGCAGCTCCATGCTGGCATAAAACTCATCGTGGTTGCGAGTTTTGGTGCGAGTATAGGACTGAGTGAGCGCTTTAACGGGTTCCTGCATTAGCGCGATAGAAACCCATTTGCCGTCTTGCTCGCGAATGATAGGGCCGTGATGGGAGTAGTACACAGTGAATTCCTTACTCCCCATTCGGCTGCCGTCTTGATACGGCAAGGTGATGATGCGAGATTCAAGTCTGCGTTCTTCATCTCCAAACACATAGTAGTAGCCGTCGTCTTTCTCAATGACGGTTTCAAGATATTCGTCAATGGCATCGGCACGACTGCTGGTGTGCATCCAGCCGGTGTTTGCATTAAACCCTTGGTACACAAAGAACTGGCCCCAGGTCACTGCGCCGTAAGCATTCAAGCCCTCTTCACTCACCATATGCAGTTCCGAGCGAAAGAAGAATGAGGTGTGGGGGTTGATAAGCAGTAGTGCATTGCCATTTGCTGTATTTTGAGGGGCAATGGCGAAGCCATTAGAACCGCGGGGTTCTCCGTCAGAAATCGCTTGGGCTTGGGCGACCATTCCCGGCGTACCGTAAAAGCGCTGCAGTTCCTGCAGATTAACGCGCTCAATGTCGCCACCAATACTGCCCTCGGTAAAGCTAAGCGCCATCCAAGGTTCAAACTGATCAATGACTAGAGGAGTCACTTCTGGGTGGGTATACAAATAGTAATTTAAACCGTCCGCGAAGCTGTCCATTAGCGCCTGCAGCCAAGCTGGGCTTTGCGCGTATTGCTGCTTGAGCGTCTCAGGGTCAATAAAAAGCTGCATTCTTAAGTCTCGAATCACCTCGCTCTCGCCTTGGGCTTGGGCAAGCCAGCCCATGGCGTTGAGATAGTTCACCTCGACTCGGTTGAAATCGTCTTCAGCCTGTGCGTAGAGCGTACCAAACACAGTGTCGGCATCCGTCTTACCGTAAATATGGGCTATGCCCCATTTGTCCCGTGAGATAGTGACGTTGGCTGCCTGTTGCTGCCATCTAGCAAGAGTCTGGGCATCGACTTCAACAGCATTAGATATGGGCTCAGGCGCAGCAGCTGATTGAACCGGTTGCCCTGATTCGTCAGAACAGCTCGCTAAAAAAAACAGCAGGGTAAAAAGTATTAGTTGTTTCATTATTCCAAAATTCTCCAGTTCAGGGTTAGGCCTACTTTTAATTGACTTTTGCACCTTCTACCCAAGTTTCAAGCACCTGAGTTTTCCAAATTTCAGTAGGGGAGATGGCAAAAATATCTTGATCCAAGAGGATGAAGTCTGCTTTTTTCCCCGGCTCCAGTGTCCCTAACAGTAGTTCTTGGTGACCGGCATAGGCAGCATCAACAGTAAAGCTGGCGAAGGCTTCCTCTGTCGTCATGCTCTCCCCAGGAAACCAACCACCGTCAGGCTGATTGTCTTTGTCTTGCCTTGTGATTGCTGCATGCAGACCAAAGAATGGGTTGGGTGACTCCACTGGGAAATCAGAGCCGTTGGCGATGCGGGCGCCTGTGTCCATTAGTTTACGCCATGCATAGGCACCCTCAATGCGAACCTCCCCAAGTCTATCCTGCGCCATGTTTTTGTCGCTGGTGGCATGAGTCGACTGCATCGATGGAATGACGCCCAGCTGGGAAAACCTTACGATGTCCTCATAGCGCAGTACCTGAGCATGCTCAACCCGATGCCGAAGACCGCGAGTATTTGATTCCCGTATCAGCTGTTCGTAGGTGTCCAGCACAATCATATTGGCGGCATCACCAATGGCGTGCGTGTTGACTTGAAAACCAGAATTCATTGCGGCGCGCATTAAATATTCGAGGCGCTCTTGATCTAACAGCAATAGGCCCTTGTGGCCAGGGAAGTCAGAGTAATCATCGATAAGTGCGGCCCCTCGGCTGCCTAAGGCGCCGTCCGCGGCAATTTTTACGCTGTTGATGCTAAGGAAGTCATCAGCGCTTTTGTAGTGGCCGTTGGCCAGCAACAGCTCGTAGCTTTCATCCCCCGATGAAATCATTACATTGACCCGAATAGGCATGGCCTGCTCACTGGCGAGCTGTTTAAACGCTGTGATCGTGCCGCTGCCGGCGCCAGCATCGTGGACAGAGGTAAGCCCGAATTTGGCCAAGCTGGACATTGATGTGCTCAAGGCGTATTTGGTCTCTTCAATGGTCAGAGGGGGTATGTTACTGCGAATTAGCGCCATCGCATTATCAATAAAAACGCCCGTGGCCTCGCCATTTTCGTCTCGAATGATTTGGCCACCATTGGGGTCTTCAGTTTGGCGATTGATTCCCGCGAGCTCCATAGCGGCTGAGTTTGCCCAGCCAGCATGACCGTCAACCCTGGATAACCAAATTGGTTTGTCGGGAATTAAAACATCTAAGCTTGCGGCATTGGGGAAGCTATTGCTGTCCCAAAGCACCTGATTCCAACCACGTCCCTGAATCCATTCTAACTGCGGATTTGCGCTATAGAAATCAGCAACCCGAGCGGCAGCCTCGGCCTCGGTGGTGGTACCGACTAAGTCTACGCGCAATAGGCTGAGTCCGTAATTGAGAACATGACCGTGGGCGTCAATTAAGCCCGGGATGACAGTTTTCCCGTTACCGTCGATCACAGCGTCAGCTGTGTCGGGCAGTGCGTCTCCTTCGAGAAATATTCCATCGACAGTATCGTCAGTGAACTGGAGGGCGCTAAATCTGACTAGGTTTCTATCGGCGTCCAAGGTA
Organism: uncultured Pseudohongiella sp.; assembly: GCA_964352445.1. Taxonomy (GTDB): domain Bacteria; phylum Pseudomonadota; class Gammaproteobacteria; order Pseudomonadales; family Pseudohongiellaceae; genus UBA9145. Next base: position 152,141 of record CAYGSO010000003.1, read on the forward strand.
TAGCCATTGACATTGCTTAGCAGGGTGGTTTGCCCGAAGGTCAAAGTGGATAAAAGACTTAACAGCAAGAGGGTGGGTATTTTGGCCATGGTAGTCGCTTTTCACAGAGTTTAAATAATCTTTGAGTCTAGCAAGACTATGGCAGAGTGTCATGAGAAGGAGAGAGCGCGAAAAACACGCTTTAGCGGCAGGCATAAAAAAACCCAGCCTTCTTTCAAAGGCTGGGTTTCTGGGTCGATCTGGGGGTTCTTTATTCGCCGTCAGAGGCTTCTGCAGAAGACTCGCTGGCTGTGGCTTCAACATAGCGGAAGAAACCAAAGAACATTTCCTGCCAAGTTTGCTCACCCCAAGAGATTTGAGCCGTTGGATCAGGATTAAACGGGTTGTTTGAAGAGTTATCAAACGTCGCGCGGAATACCATTTCAGTGCCAGCTGGCAAGAATTTAGGCTCAACAAAATCGTAAGTCTTCTGCCAGTTAAACTGGTAGTTTGGCACGTTCAATATTTCTTCTTCACGGCCGTCAGGGTAGACCAACTTAAAGTTAGCGTCCTTACCACGGTAATGCATGTGTGGACCAACCATAGTCAGGTAAGAATCCTTGCGGAATTTCTTAGACGCAACCATTTCATGATCTTTAGCATTGGGTGGAATGCTGATATCTAAATCGGCAGCTGAACCGCCTAGAATTTGACGTTCGGGCTTCTCGTCCCACAGATATAGGCCGATTTGCGAGGCGTCAACCGCTTCTTTACCAGATGTCGTGTAGTGCATCTGCAGCATTAAACCACCGCCTTTCTTAAGCGGGTAGCCAGCGCCTTCTGGGTAAAGATTTAACTCGTTACCCGGAGCATAGGCACCAAGGCCGATACCTTGGTTCAAGATTTCAAATTCGTTGACACCTTGATCGCCGTAAGAAAATGCGATGATGTGGTGAAGCACAGTGCTATCGCCGGCTTCAAATTCAACCGCCTTTACCCAGATGTCTTCGTCTAGTTCGAGAGGGATCATGATGTTACGGTAATCTTGCACACCCGTTGCCGGAATCTTTTGCTCTGGGATGTCAATAATGATGTCAGGCTCGCCGTTCATCCATTTAACTGGTGTATGCACGATCTCAGCGAGAGGGTCAGAGCTGTCGGCACTCTTGGAGCCGTTGTCGATCCAATGCACAAGCTTTTGCGTCTCGGCAACGCTGATGTTGTAAACATCGTGGAATTCGCTGACGTACTCTTTATCGATTTGACCAGGGGGCATACGCTTGGTGATCAAGGTTTCACGAATCATCGGTGACCAGCCTTGAACCATCTGCAGGCTGCTCATAGCGAAAGGAGCAATGCCGCCTTCTTGGTGACAGGTTACACAGCGCTGTTCAAGAATAGGGGCTATGTCGCGGGCATAGGACAGTGATTCGGCATGGGCTGCTTTGACTGAAAAATCAATCATGTCGCCATTACTGGCCAACTGATTAAAAGTGATTTCTTGGTCAGCTAGTAGCGCTGATATAGCGTCTTCAGCGAAGCCCGCTGCGTTGCGTTCGGAGCGAGAAGCATCTGTGTAGCCTTTATCCAAGGCGCCGCGGTAAACGACGGTCTTGCTCACGGGGTCGATTACAACGACTTCGGCAATCCGAGAGATGCCTAATTCTTCTGAGATCAGCTGTGATTCGTCCATCAACATGCGCAGGCCAATTTTGCGCTCCGCAGCTTCATTGCGCAGCACGGTCTTGTCTGACTCGGTGGTCGCGTTGAGAATGGCGAAAGTGACAGGTTGGCCAGCGAAATCTGCAGCGAGCTTTTCAAGGTCGCTGGCAGCTTTGCGGGCGTCACGGCTGTCTTTGTCGTATGACAGAAGCACGATGGCTTCTTGGTCGGCTTGGCGGCTTAATTGAAAAAACCGGCCATCGGCATCGACTAGCGAGAAATCACTGACACGATCAGCTGCATTTGCAGCGAAGCTGGCAAATGACACTGCCGCCGATATCGCGGTTAATTTAGCGATTGATGAAATTTTAAGCATAGTGCTCTCCTCGAGTACTTCAAAACTGGACTGGCGAAACTGTTATTACTGATTAGAATAGTACGGTGGTGCTGGCAAGAATACTTCCTGAATATTAAAAAGACCGATAATTTCAATTATTGAGTAGCTCTTTTACGCCTGAGACGCCGGTTTTCTTGAGCGTGGCTGGCAGATGATCTAGTTCTCGAAGATTAGACGCTATTTGCTGAAAAATGGTTACGCTGGATTAGAATCGATTGGCTAAAGATTTAACACCGGAAGTTTAGTTGAGGTACTTAGACATCACGATCTGATTACCGGATTCGTTCCAATGCACTTCATCCATGTAGGATCGGATAAATAAAATGCCTCGCCCGCTCAGTTTCAACCAGCTGCTGGGGTCTGCAGGGTCGGGTAACTCATCAGGGTTAAAGCCAAGCCCTTGATCACTTACCGTGAACCGCATAAGTTTGGGGGTTTGCTGAAACAGCACCGAGACTGACTTAGTCGAAAAATTGTCATCATTTTCCCGTTCTTTGATTAAGTTGTCGAAAGCGCCCCAATCAGATTCTTTCATTTTTGAGTCCACGGCGAAGTTGCCATGAATAATTGCGTTGCTAAGACACTCTTGAAGACAAATGGCGAGTTTGGTTGAATCGAGGTCGTAATTGGTGCAGATGTCTTTGGTCTGTTTCACAAAATAGCTTATGATTTGCCGGATGTGACTCATCTGGCTGTTGCACTCCAGCGTAAGTTGCTGATCTCTGACGAACTTTTGAGCGATAATGGTTTCTCGCTCAGCAGCCAACGCGGTGTCTATTTTTTGTAGAGCTTCCTCCAGGGTCTTTAGGTAAACGGGTTTGAGGATAAAGTCCAAGGCTCCTAGTTTAAGCGCCCTGATGGAGCTTTCCAGATCGCCTTGCCCGGAGATCAAAATTACAGGAATTTGCACGTCGTTGTTGCGCAGTTTCTCTAAGAAGCTCAGTCCGTCCATTTCGGGCATCTTGATGTCGCTGAAAACTACATCAAATTCATTTGCCGCTAGCACGAGCTCGAGCGCAGCTTTGCCGTTGATCGCTGTGGAAACACAGTGGCCTTTCAATTTTAGAAATTCTTCGAGAATTTCGAGGATGTTAGTGTCGTCATCGACGAGCAATATGTTCATTAGCGTACTCTTGGCCACTCATTACGAGGTTGCAAAGAATTTGATAAAAACTATTAACGACGCTGGCCAACTAAGTGCCTGCAAGGTTTTAACAAACATCTATTTTATTTTAATACAGAATATTACTCTAGGTTAAAACTGACTTGCACCCACTACTAACGTAGGTTTTCTTATTTTGGATTTGTTTTTAGCTTTTTCAGGCACCAGATTAGTTCGGCGCGCCGCTTTGGCAGCGCTGCTTACAGCGGCTTGGCCGGCGGTTGCTCTGGATATCAAAAATTCGCACTGCTTCGCCGGGTGTCCTGCTGGGGCTGGGTTAGATAACAGTCTCATCATTCGGTCCATTTATACCCTGTCCTATAACCCGCACGCGAAGGTTCCTGACTGGGCGGCGTATAGCGTATCCATTGACTCGATTGGTATCGCGTCGAATTTATCCCGGTTAGCAACGCCTGATAATTACCTGTCGAGTACATTGGATCAGGGTGATTTTCCTGAAGATGGCAGTGGCCCCTTTTTGCTGGGTCGTTTAGTCCCATTGCTCAATTTCGCGGGCACGCCGTTTTGGCAAGACACCAATTACTCTAGCAATGCCATTCCAATATCAAGAAGTTTAAACACAGGGGCTTGGAATGGATTAGATTGGTCTATTAGAAACTTAGTCAACAGGGTGGGGCAGGTGTTTGTGATTACGGGTCCTATTTATTATGACGCATCGCAAGTGAACAGCTTGGAAACAATGAAGCAACACCAAGTGCCTGACGCCTTTTTTAAAGTAGTAATCAGTGAAAGTGGCGATAGCAGTGTTTTTATCCTAGACCAACAGGTTCAAGTGCATACCCACCACTGTAGTTTACTCAGTACTATGAGCGAAGTTGAACGGCTGACGGGGTTAGTGCTGCTGCCTGATTCAAATCAGTTGTCTGCAAGAAGCTTAGATGCAGCGCTTGGCTGCATCTAAGCGGTATTGAGTGGCGGTCTAAATTAGCTGCATTTTGAAGTAGTCATCGCTTACCAGCTCACGAATAGTCCGAGAAAGAGCAGCTTCTACTGCCGGGACGATGCCGTCTTCTACTGGGGTAATCCCACGCCCAAACAGCGTAGTTTGCCACACTGTGCGGCCGCCGCTATTCAATTCAAGTTTAGTTCTGAACGTGATCTGGATGCTGTTCACACCACCTCGCTCTACCGCAACTGCGTCTATTGCCAATATGCCGCCAGTGAGGGTGAAATCGGCATCAGTCTCAACGAGGGTTGCGCCGCCGCTGATGAAACCTTGGCGCAGGGCTTCTTCGATTAAATCTGGCATAGGTGTGTTTGCGGTATAGCCATCGCTTGTGTGCCCAAAATTTACACTTGTGATCAATGTTGCAGGCACGCCGCTGCGCTCATCGGTAAACTGGCCTACCTGCAGAGAGCCTTTCAATTTTGAGAAATCGACCCGGTGATTGTCGGTGTAGTTAAAGTCTATGTGGACTGTTTCAGCCAATACTGAGGTAGTCGCCAGTAAACAGAAGAGTGACAGAAATGCTGTAAGTATTCTCATGGGTTAAATCTCTTGTGTGATCTCAAGCCGCGTTTAGTCAGGGCTTCAGGATAATTGACGGGGCTGCCATGTTCAAGCGGACGCGACGGTCAGCAAAACAGATAAGTCGACTCGAAAAAAAAGCCGCATTCTCATGCGGCTTTTTTTAGCGTAGCTACCTACAGAGTGAGCGGAGTGTTACAGCTCGTCGGCAGGCCATGTAGGTGCACGGTCACGTTGAGTTACAGCGCGCATGCCTTGATAAACAAACTTTTGCACTCGCTTGCCGTCATAGGTTTCGGTGGTATAGACGTTGCCCTGTGAGTCACTGGCTATGCTGTGCGGCGCATAGAACAGACCAGGCTGGCGGCCGCCATCGCCGAACGTGTACAGAATTTCCATGGATTCACGATGGATAACGTAGATCTTGAAGTTCTGTCCGTCTGCAAGGTAGATGAACTCTTGATCCTCATCAGGTGAGAAAGCGATGTCCCAAGTAGAACCTTGGAACAAGGTTGCTGGAGATACAATGATTTCCCTTACGTAAGTGCCGTCTGTGCGGAATACTTGAACGCGGTCAGCGCCTCGGTCACACACATAGACTAAACCGTCGTTGGATGGCTCTGCACAGTGAACCGGACCACGGAATTGCTGTGGGCCAGGTTGCCCCGGCGTATACGTTACATCCGTGTCATCATCAGGAGTATTGCCGTAGGCGCCCCAGTAGCGCTTGAATGCGCCAGTGGCAACATCCACTACTGCAACACGCTTGTTAGTGTAACCATCGGCGATATAGGCTTCACCCGCAGCGGCGTCAATGGCGATTTCTGCCACTCGGCCGTAGCTAGTAGTGCTATTGCTGTCAATTGGCTCGCCGGGAATACCGATGGTGCGGATGTATTCTCCGTCATTGCTGAAAACCAGGATGTGAGAATCACCGCCGCCGTTGCCACCAATCCAAACGTCTCCGTTCGGGGCAACTTCAATGCCGTGGTTTGATGCAGGCCAAACATATGGAGCGCCTTCAACAGCACCACCCCAGGCTTTAACTAGGTTGCCTTCCAAATCGAATTCGATGATTGGCGGTGCGGGGGTGCAACATTCTGATACGCCGCCCTTGAGGCCGATTTCCGTGTTGCCACGAAAGATATCGTCTTCCGTGCGGTGAACGATGTAGATGTGATCTCTATCATCAACGTCCACGCCAATTGTGTTGCCCAAGATCCAACGGTTACCCATTGGTTTTGGCCATAGTGGATCTACGAGAAAATGCGGCGCCATTACGTCGCCACTAGCGGCCACGCTAGGTTCAGTTAGCTTTGATTGTCCCACTCCCAGAACGATCAAAGCCACAACCATTGTAGCCCCAATAAATACTTTAGCTTTTGTCATTTTTATTCTCCTTTCGCGCCCACTGCGGGGCTTCACAACTCATCGAACAAAGGCGAGTATACTGCCTATATTGTAGACAGTATACTTCGATCCAAATTTTAGCCGCGGTCACTTGTAAGATTTTGTGACAGCCCCTCGTGTATTGTGCCAACGATAGTTTAAGCTGCGGCCCACAGTAGCCGAAGTTAGTGGCTAACCATCTGAATTTAAAGTGAAAATAAGAATTATTATGAATTTACATCAAGTATTGCCACACCTAAGTCGTTACCGTTTATTGCTCACCTCAGGGGCTAAATGTGCTGCATTACTGTGGCTGTTGATGCTATCCACTGTGGTGCAGGCCCACGATCTGCCGTCGCGGCTGACTGTTTATGCCTTCGTCAAGCCTGAGGGCCAGCAGCTAACGGTCTTGTTTCGGGTTCCGATGGAAGCATTTGGTGAGATAAGCTTTCCACTGCGCGGCCCGGGTTTTCTGCAATTTTCCGAAGCCGAGTTCGCGTTAAACGACGCGGCGCGGGTTTACATTACCGAGTCCATGCAGTTCTTTGAAAATGGCGAGCCGCTAACCGAAAAAGAACTTATGGCAACTCGCGTGTCACTGCCGTCTGATCGGTCGTTTACCAATTTTGATACTGCGCTGGCAAACGTTATGAGTCCTCCCCTTGAAGACAGCGCCAATTTGTTTTGGCGGCAGGGGGTTTTGGATGTTCTAGTGACATTTCCCATTGACTCTGAAGACTCAGAATTCTCTGTGAATCCCCAGCTGGGAACCCTGTCAAATGAGACCACAACAGTGCTGCGGTTCTTGACCCCTACAGGGACTGAACGTTTGTTCAATTACCTTGGCAATCCGGGCTTGGTAAACCTGGATCCAAGTTGGTTTCAGGCCACGGCGCGGTTTGTGATAATGGGATTTGAGCATATTCTTGAAGGCACGGATCATCTGCTGTTTTTGTTTTGTCTTGTGATTCCTCTGCGCAGTCTACGCGGTCTTATTCCTGTGGTGACATCGTTTACAGTTGCCCACTCTATTACGCTCATTGGCTCCGCATTTGGGGTGGCGCCTAACTCGCTTTGGTTCGGGCCGCTGATTGAGACTTTGATCGCTTTATCAATCGTTTACATGGCTTTCGAGAATATTATTGGCGCAAAATTGCAGCATCGTTGGGTCGTTACTTTTGGCTTTGGTTTAGTGCATGGCTTTGGGTTTGCGTTCCTATTTAGCGATACTTTACAGTTTGCAGGAGGGCATCTTTTTTCTTCGCTGTTAGCCTTCAATATTGGCGTAGAACTTGGGCAGCTGTTAGTTTTAGCGATAGTGGTCCCACTGCTAAATATTCTGTTCAAATATTTTGTGAACGAGAGAATTGGCTCCATTCTACTCTCGGCTTTAATCGCTCACAGTGCTTGGCATTGGATGCTAGAGCGTGGCGACACATTCAACCAGTATCCCTTACAGTCGCCTATTTTCGATGGGGTATTTTTTGCGGGTGCGATGCGTTGGGGAATGATGTTTATTATCATCGGCGCCGCGCTTTGGCTTATGTACGAAGTCTTCAGGCGATTCGCTCTGATTGAAAGCTTTAGGAGCTACGGGCCTAGGTCCGATACAGGCGATTCAATTTAATGCTGGCTTGTTCCTCACTGGTAATAATCGAAAAATTTCAATTATTACTGATAGTTAGTAGTTTCAATTTGTCACAGACCGCTACACTTGAAGGGTAACGAAGGCGCCAGTTAATGGGCTAGACTTGGTGTTTTCTCGCTAATCGCTTTTTTGCGTACGGCGGCGTCCCGGGTCTTTCTAAAATGAACTTGCTGTTAAGATATAGCCAATTGGGAGCCTTGCTGGTTTTATCTGGGTTGAGCCACGGGTCCGATTTTGACCGTGTGGGGAATTTTGCCCTGATCGATCATGAGGGGGTCTTTCATGAGCTACGCAAATATGGCGACAGCAAAGCGGTAGTCATAATCGCGACATCGCCTGACTGTGAAAAAAATCTCAATCAGCTCCCAAAATATCAGCTGCTCAAAACCATGTGGGAGCGACGCGGCATTAGCTTTGTCGCCTTGGACTCATCGCCCAAGACAGAGCGTGAACGAGTGAGTCAGCTAGATGATTTGCACCATTTAAACTTGCCAATCCTACTAGATGACTCCCAGTTGGTGACCCATAGCCTAGGCATATCTAGTGCCGGTCAAATTGTGGTCGTTGAGCCAAACCGAAATCAAATTCTATATCGAGGGGGACTGCCCGCTGCGAGCGGAAACCCGCTGAGTGATACATCCAGCGGCGGCCAATCCCCTCAAATGGGATTGGACTGGGTGCTCGACGCAGTTTCAAACGCCACCTTGGATTCCTTGCACAGCACGCTGGAAACAGCTGTGGATGGCTGCACTCTGGACTTCTCAGCGACGGCCAAATTTGCTCACAAGGCGCCAGATTACGCCCATGATATCGCGCCTATCCTGCAAGAAAACTGCGTTAGCTGTCACGTTGAAGACGGTATTGCTCCCTTTGCAATGGACTCACATGTGATGGTTCAAGGCTGGTCACCTATGATGCGCGAGGTCTTAATGACCAAGCGCATGCCGCCATCTCAGGTTGATCCGGCGGTAAATCATTTTGACAACGCGCGCTATTTAAGTACGGCTGATTTGCAGACTTTAGTGAACTGGATTGACGCGGGTTCGCCAGCGGCTGCCAGTGGTCAGGATCCGCTGACAATAGATAGTGGGCCAACGTCGGCATGGCAACTGGGCGAGCCAGACTATGTGGTCGAAATTCCCGCCTTTACTGTGCCAGCCACGGGAGTGCTGGACTATGCGAACGTTACGGTTAACTTGCCTTTTGATAAAGACGTCTGGGTGAAGTCGGTTCAGCACTTGCCGGGCGATCGGAGGGTGTTGCATCACTTGCTGAGCTTTATTGTCCCGGCGAATTACTCGCAAGAAATAGTGGAAGGTGAGAACGACGAAACTAGAGAGTTTTTGGAGGGTTATGCTCCAGGCAAGGAAGCAGCCGTAACTTTTCCCAAAGACAGCGGTGTTTTTGTCCCCCGCGGTTCGGCAGTTCAGCTATCGCTGCACTACACCACGTTTGGTAAAGAAGCGGTTGATAGAACCAAGATTGGTCTTTATTTCGCTGGCAGTGAGCCAAAATACAAGTACTCAACCTATTCACTGAGTCACGGCGGCAAGAATATACGTATCCCACCCCGTGAATCTGATCATAAGATGAGCGCGTCTCATGTATTTGAAGACGAGATTGTATTACACGGCCTGAGACCCCATATGCATTACAGGGGCAAAAGTATGCGTATGAGCGTTATCTACCCTAGCGGCGCCCGAGAGGACATACTCAATGTGCCTAACTACAGTTTTGACTGGCAGCCCACATACCGGCTGAGCGAGCCGATGCTGTTACCAGCTGGCTCAAGAGTAATGATAGAAGGCGCGTTTGATAACTCACAGTATAATCTTGGCAACCCTGATCCCGAGGCTGTGGTAAAAGGCGGGGCGCAGAGCTGGGACGAAATGTTTATTGGTTATTTTTCATACCATAAAACTCAGTGATAGTTCGTTTTTTGCTAGCCAGGCTGCGCATTATTCGAAGTGTTGAATTGCAATTTGTCACATAAATATCTTGTTAAACGCCGCAAAGCTGCGAAAATATCGAACTATTGATGTTCATAGGCTTAGGCCTATAAGTCTGCAGTAAACAATTAATTCCAGGAGCGAAAAATAATGTTCAAACACATTGGCATAGGATTAGCGACGGCTTTTACTCTGATATCGGGTAACGTATCCGCGTTGCCAGACAGAGTGGGAGATTTTGCTCTTTTAGACACGGCAGGCGAATTCCACCAGCTTAGCCGGTACAGAAACAAAGAAGCTTTGGTGTTGATGTCGTATGACCCAAGCTGCGCCGCGATGGATAACGCCGTGGCTCAGCTACAGGCATTAACCTCTGACTGGCAAGACCAAGGCTTTGCTTTTTTCTTAATCGAATCGTCCGCAATGGCAAACATTGATGAGATTCGCAGTGCCGCTGCGGCCTCGTCAGTGGCCCTTCCTCTGCTTGTGGACGACGGGCAATTAGTCACAGAGACACTGCAGTTTTCAAAAGCGGGTGAAGTGGCTGTGTTAGATCCCGAGCGGTTAACCTTATTATATCGCGGCGCAATGAATGCTGATTTACCCAAAGCTCTGACAGCTGAAATGTCTGGCGGTATTGATGCAACTATTATCAATGCAGTATCTGGCTGTGATTTAAGCTTCCCAGTGAAGCAGCAGCACGCTAGCGCAACCCCTGACTATGCTACCGAAGTGGCGCCAATCGTTGCCGAGCAATGCGCAAGCTGCCACCGCGAAGGTGGAATTGGGCCATTCGCTATGGACAGTCATTTGATGCTGCAGGGCTGGTCACCGATGATTCGTGAGGTTTTGCTGACTAAGCGTATGCCGCCTACTCAAGTTGACCCCAACATTGGTCACTTCACCAATGCCCGTTACATCTCTGATGCCGACATGCAAACCCTTGTGCATTGGATCGACGCCGGCGCGCCAAGAGGTGCAGGTGCAGTGGATCCACTAGCCCAACTTGAATTTGCCGACATGAAATCTTGGCAGTTGGGTGAGCCTGATTACATCATCAAGGCTCCAAAGATCGAAGTACCGGCGACCGGCGTGATGGACTACATAGACATCGACGTTGAGCTACCGTTTACTTCAGACAAGTGGGTAAAAGCCGTGCAATTTATTCCCGGCGATGAGTCGGTGCTGCACCATCTGCTTGCCTATGTGACTGCGCCTTCTGAAAATTTTGACGGCGGTGAGGCGGATACAACCTCAGTGGCTAGACGCTTTTTAGAGGGCTATGCGCCAGGCAAGGTTGACGCGATGACATTCCCAGAAAACACCGGTGTGTACATTCCCGAAGGCCACAAGCTATCCATGCAGTTTCACTTTACTACCAATGGCAGAGCGACTTCGGACGAGACTACTATCGGCCTGTACATGTACGATGAACCACCTGCCTATGAAAATTTCACTCGGTCAGTGGGCGCTAATTTCAAAATACCTGCTTACGAGCAAAATTACGAACTAGCAGGTCAGTATGTGTTTCAAGAGGACGTTGTGGTTACCGGGCTGCGAGCGCATATGCACTTCCGCGGCAAAGACATGAAGTTCACGGTTGAAACGCCGGCTGGTGAAAAGCGAGATTTGTTAAGCGTGCCTAATTACAGCTACGCTTGGCAGCCAACCTACAACCTAGAGACTCCTGAATACTTGCCTGCAGGCACCAAAGTCCATGTCTCCGGTGCTTTTGATAACTCAGAGTACAATCCAGCTAACCCTGATCCAAGCAAAGACATTACTTTTGGTCTGCAAAGCTGGGACGAAATGTTTATCGGCTACTGGACTTACCACGCGGCAGAGCCTTCAAACCCGTAAGACTAAGCAAGTGTTAAAAAACCCAGCGGCATTCGTCTCTGGGTTTTTTTTTGGAAGTTTGAAGCAAATTAGTACCCAAGCAAGTTTGCGTTTTAGCCCCAGAAATAAGCAGTATCCGTTTGTATATCAAGTTCTTAACTTGGTATGATGCGGGCCTTACAAATCATAATAACAATTCGGGAGAGCGGTACATGTCCTCGATCTTTTTAGTCATTTTTGGCTTAATTGGTTTCAGTTTTGGCTGGTTTATTTATTCTAAATTCATTGCCGGCAAAATCTATCGGTTAGATCCCAATTACGTCACACCTGCCCATCAGTTCAACGATGGGATAGATTTTGTGCCAACCAATAAATACGTCCTATGGGGCGCGCATTTTACCGCGGTTGCTGGCGCTGCGCCGATCATTGGACCAGCCGTTGCAGTCTATTGGGGTTGGGTTCCGGCCCTTTTGTGGGTGACATTCGGTTCAATTTTCTTTGCTGGCGTTCACGATATGGGCGCGCTTTGGGCCAGTAATCGCCACGGTGCTAAATCTATTGGTGCGCTGTCTGAAAGCATTATTGGCAAACGTGCCAGTGCGCTTTTTATGGTAATCATTTTCCTTTTGTTGATGTTGGTAAATGCAGTATTTGGCACAATCATCGCAAAAGACATGGTGGAATTTCCGTCATCGGTGTTTCCTGCTTGGGTTGCAATCCCTGTTGCTATTGCTATCGGTTTGCTAATTCGCAAGCAATTTAACTTGCTGGTCATTTCACTTATAGGGGTTGCCTTCCTCTATTTCAGTATCTATGTAGGGAGTGAAATGCCACTTGAGTTGCCGGGAGACATTTTTGGTCTAGGCCCCAATGGTAACTGGATTATCTTGCTATTTATCTATGCTGGTATTGCATCAATGCTTCCAGTTTGGTTGTTGCTTCAGCCTCGCGACTACATTAATGGGGCTCAGTTGGTTCTAGGCTTAATAATCCTTTATACAGCCGTCTTGCTTACTATGCCTGAAGTGAGTGCGCCGGCGTTTAATACAGTGGTGGAAGGCACGCCACCGCTGTTCCCTATTTTGTTTGTTACCATTGCCTGTGGCGCGCTGTCTGGCTTTCATGGGATCGTGTCTTCTGGCACTAGCTCAAAGCAGCTTGATAACGAGAAAGATGCACGGTTTGTTGGCTACTTAGGCGCTCTAGGTGAAGGCTCTTTGGCACTTATTACCATCGTTGCCGTCACGGGCTCGCTTTACGCAGCTAATGGCGCCGAGTGGAATGCAATTTACACCGGCCTTTCGTCTGGGCCTGGCCAAACCGGATTTATTGTAGGTGGAGCGCGATTAATCACCGAAGGGTGGGGGATTCCCCTTGGGTTTTCAGAAACTATGCTTGCAGTAATGGTTGTTTTGTTTGCAGGCACGACAATGGACGCAGGCTTGCGGCTGCAGCGCTATATAGTTCAGGAGTGGGGCAACATCTACAACATTGCGCCTCTCAAGAACAACTACATTTCCACGCTACTCGCGATTGCCGCGTGTTTAACCCTAGCATTTGGGGTTTCAGCCGGTGGCTATCCGGGTGATGGCGGCATGTTAATCTGGCCAGTTTTTGGCGCCACTAATCAAATATTAGCGTCAATGACGCTGATGGTTATCTCTATCTATTTGATCAAGCTGGGTCGACCGGTCAAAAATGTGTTAATCCCAATGATTTTTATATTGGTGTTCGCATTATGGGCAAGTGGTTGGTACGTCATCGAGCACTTCCGGACTGAGGCTTGGGTTTTGGTGTTTATCGAAGTTGCTGTGATTATCGCCACTATAATTATCATTCTTGAAGCTTGGTCGATTGTGTCTAAAGTAAGAAAAGGCGATTTGCCCGCTGATGAAGCTGCAACTTCTGGAGATTAAATCTCCCCCTTCTTTGTAAGATCGAATGTGAAGGGATTGAAAAGGAGCGTTGTGCTTGCAGCATAACGCTCCTTTTTTTATGGACGGTTAGCGTTATTACGGAGAAGGTTATGAATCCTACCAGTCTTAAGCAGTCTTTGAGTGTGGAAGCTGGCGAAGCCATTGACGAAGTACTGGTTTTTCCCGAGTTGGACTCCACTAATTCCCAATTGCTGCGGCGTTATCAAAGTGGCCAGCACGGGAGCTGCTTGGTTATCGCCCAGTCCCAGACCAGTGGGCGGGGCAGGCGTGGCCGAAATTGGTTGAGCCCAAGCAATGGCGGGCTTTATATGTCTTTGGGAATGCCACTGTCTAATTCAACCAAAGACCTTCAGGCGATAAGTCTGGTCACAGCAATTAGCGTTGCCACAGCGGTCAGCCGCCTGTATGGCGTGACACTTCAGTTGAAATGGCCCAACGACGTTCTGGCGGAAAACAAAAAGCTAGCCGGAATTTTGTTAGAGAGGCATATCTCCAAAAATCAGTCCTATATTGTTTTCGGCATTGGGGTAAATCTTGATATCACCCAAGCTCAGCGCCAGTCAATCGATAGGCCGCTTGCTGACCTCAAGTCACTGACTGACGCAGTTATTGATACCAGCGAACTCGCCGCCGCCATAGCTAGTGAGCTGGTGGCGTCCTTGGCCATCTTTTTGAGGCAAGGCTTTGCTCCTTTTAAAGAGACTTGGAATGACTATGATCGTTACGCAGGTGCTGACATTGTGATTGATAATGGCAATGAGCGTTTGCTGGGTAAGTCTATGGGAGTAAACGAGGCAGGCAATTTGATGCTACTTTGTGCGGCGGGGCTTAAAACGCTGACTACTGGCGAGATATTCCCATCGCTGCGCTCTACAAAGGAAGAAGCTTTATGATCCTAGAGTTAGATCTGGGCAATTCTCGGATAAAATGGCGGCTGCTCGATGACATGGGCGTCAAAGATCAGGGCGCAGTAACCGATTTAGTTGAACTCAAGGCTAAACTCGGCCGCAAAAATAGGATAGAGCACTGCCGTATTTGCAGCGTTAGGCGAGGCGAAGCACTAAATGATTTAGTTGCTTGGATACAGGATAATTTTGCTGTTTCTCCTCAGATCGCCAAGGTAAGCAATCGCTGCGGGGTGGTATCTAACCGTTACCAAGATCCGTCCCGACTTGGTGTAGATAGATGGTTAGCTATGTTGGCTGCCTACCAGCGAACCCGGGGCGCCTGTATTATTATCGATGGTGGTACGGCGCTAACACTCGATGTTCTCGATAGTGAGGGCTTACATCAGGGCGGGTATATATTGCCCGGGATAGCGCTTATGGCCCGGAGCTTGGAAGAAAATACGGCTATTAAACTTTCCACCCAAGGGCAGGTGCCGTCAATTGCATTGGGCCATTCCACTGATCAGGCGGTTCGCAATGGCATATTAGCCACGGTCATCGCTTTGATTGAAAAGCTTTACAAGGATCAGTTAGAGGGAGCTGGGCGACTAGATAAACTGGTACTAACCGGCGGAGATGCAGCTACCCTATCGGCAATACTTGCACAGTCAGGGCTTATGCTAGGCGCCAAGGAGGCGGCGCAGGCCGAAATTGTTAAAGATTTGGTGCTAGATGGCTTGGCGTTAGCCTGTCCAGTCGACTGATTAAAGTGACAACTCAATGAAATATATAGCAATTTTTCTTATTCTAGGCAACCTAGGCTATTTTCTATGGTCTGTATCACCCTTAGCCGAGCCAGTGACAGTGCAGCGCCATGAGCCGCGGCCATTGTTGAATAATGGCCTGATCCTGCTTGAAGAATATCAAGCTCAGCGGGATGAATTTTTACTTGCCGAATTTCAAGCGAGTAAAATCTGCCTACGAGTACGGGGTTTCAATACGTCGGATGAGGCCAACAGTTTCATATTTCGTGCCCAAGGCGAGGGTTTAAGCGGTCAAATGCGCTTCGAGGGCGAGCAGCTGCCATCCCAGTATCGGGTTTTTCTGCCGCCAGCTTCATCTAGAGCAATCGCTGCTATCGTCTTGGACGCTCTCAGTGAAACTTCGGCAGCGGCTGGTTTAAGCCTGGAAACCTATTTGATTACACGGGGTAGTTTAGAGAATGCCATCGCTTTGGGGGTGTTTGAAAGCTTGGAGCTGGCCGAGGATATTCAGGCGCAGGTTGCAAACTTGGGTTACCAGCCTCAGGTAGAAGAGGTTGTCAGATCAGACGGCGGGATAGCTGTTTGGTTAGAAAGCCCGGATTCTCTGGGTTTACAGTCTACAGAATGGCTTGATTTAGCTCAGGAAAGCCAAGATCTAATCGCTTCAGAAAATCTCTGTGAAACGATTGCACAAGGGGAGCAATTCCCATAAAATGCCG